>CAZRYD010000088.1:0-19992 GCA_964604225.1 uncultured Caldilineaceae bacterium | reverse complement strand
GTTCTGGCCGGCGAGATGAGCATGGAAGACTCGGCCCGTGAGTATATGGCCGGCTGGAATTTAGAAGAAAGATAGAGTCTTGAAAACTGTGGTTAAAATTTTGAACTATCCCCTTAAAACAAGCACAGTCAACGCCCCCTCTGCCGCCATCAGCCGGGCGGAGGCATACCGGCTCATGCGGGCCACCGGCCAGGAGTTGCTGGCCTTGATGCAGCAGGCATCGGCCCTGCGCGACGCGCATCATGGCCGTACAGTCACCTACTCGCGCAAAGTTTTTATCCCGCTGACCAACCTCTGCCGCGACAAGTGCGCCTACTGTACTTTTGCTCAAGCGCCCAGCTCGCCCCGGGCCAAAACTTTAAGCCCGGAAGAAGTTTTAGCCATTGCCCGGCAGGGTGCAGCGGCAGGCTGTAAAGAAGCCCTTTTCTCGCTCGGTGAAAAACCGGAAGACCTGCACCCGCTGGCTCGGCGTCATCTGGCGGCGCTGGGTTATAACAGCACCCACGAATATTTACAGGCCATGTGCCGCCTGGTTTTTACCGAAACCGGGCTGATTCCCCACGCCAACCCCGGTGTGATGAGTCAGGCTGAAATGGCTGCCCTGCGCCCCTGGAATGGCAGTATGGGCATTATGCTGGAAAATGTCAGCCTGCGCTTGCTGGAACCCGGCCAGGCCCATTTTGGCTGTGTGGGTAAAGCGCCTCAGGTACGCCTGGAAACGCTGGCCCACGCCGGCGAGTTGAAAGTGCCTTTTACCACCGGCATTCTCATCGGCATCGGCGAAACGCTGGAGGAACGGGTAGACAGCCTCTTTGCCCTGGCCGACATGCATGCTCAATTCGGGCAGATTCAGGAAGTCATCATTCAAAATTTCCGGCGCAAGCCCGATATTCGCTTTCGAGAAAAAGATGAGCCAAGCGTGCTGGACATGCTCCGCACCATCGCCGTGGCCCGTCTCATTTTGGGTGGGGCCATGAATCTGCAAGCGCCGCCCAACCTCACCCCCGACGCCTACGGTCTGTACCTGCTGGCCGGCATCAACGATTGGGGCGGCGTTTCGCCCATCACCGCCGATCACATCAACCCCGAAGCCGCCTGGCCCAAAATTGACGAACTGCGCGCTGTTACGGCTGAGGCCGGTTTTGAACTGCGCGAGCGTTTGACCATCTATCCTGAATATTTGACCCATCGCCCCGATTTTGTCGAGCCGCATATCCGCACTCATGCCCGCCAGTGGGTGGATGAGCAGGGATTGGTCAAGCATGAACACACTTTACTCAATTAATCGAGGACTTTTATGTTTAATGAATTTGCTACCCTTCAATTGGACCAACTCCTGCGAAGTGTCAGCGTGCCGGTGGGACGCATTTTAGATAGGGCTTTGGCCGGCCAGGAAATCTCCATTTCCGAGGCGTTGGTGTTGTTCCAGACGCGCGGCTTTGACCTGCTGGCTTTAACCGCCACCGCCGATGAACTACGGCGCCGCCAGGTGGGTGAGCGGATCACTTACGTCAAGGTGCGCAATATCAATTTTACCAATGTCTGCTACACTGCCTGTAAATTCTGTGCTTTTGGCCGCCCGGAAAAAGACGCCGAGGCTTACACCTTTGATCTGGAAGAAGTTGTCCAGCAGGCGGTCGAAGCCTGGAATTGGGGTTGTACCGAGGTTTGCATGCAGGGCGGGTTGAATCCCCAACTGGGCGGCGATATTTACGTGCGGCTGGTCCAGGCTCTCAAAGCGACCCTGCCCGACCTGCATATCCATGCCTTCTCTCCTTTTGAGATTCAATACGCCAGCCAATTGACCGGCAAATCGCCGGAGTGCGTGCTGCGGGAATTGAAAGAGGCCGGGCTGGGCAGCATCCCCGGCACCGCCGCCGAAATTCTGGATAAGGATGTGCGCCAGATTTTAACCAAAAACAAACTCAGCGCCGAAGCCTGGGTGCAAATTATCAAAACGGCTCACCGGGTCGGTCTGCCCTCTACCGCCACCATTATGTACGGCCACGTAGACACCCCCCAGCATTGGGCCGATCACCTGGCCCTGATCCGTCAGATTCAGCGGGAAACCGGCGGCTTTACCGAATTTGTGCCGCTGGGCTTTATCCACCAGAACACCCGCCTCTACGCCGAGGGCCGAGCCAGGCCCGGCCCGACCGGCCCGGAAAATCTCAAAATGCACGCCGTGGCCCGTTTGATGCTGGGGCAAGACATCCCCAATCTGCAAGTCAGTTGGGTTAAATTGGGGCCGGCCATGAGCCAGATGTGTTTAAGCGCCGGGGCCAATGATTTTGGCGGCACCCTGATTAACGAGCGCATCAGCCGCATGGCCGGGGCTACTTCGGGCCAATACATGCCCCCTGAAGAGTTTGAGCGGCTGATTCTGGATCTGGGGCGCATCCCGGCGGAACGAACCACCCTCTACCGCATTCTGCACGAAGGTCCGCGCCACTATGACCCGGCCAGGCCCCAAACGATGCGCCCCTTTGAGTCAAGTCAACCGATTCAATTAGTGATGTCATGAAGAGTAAGTTTATGTCTCAAAATACAGATGCCCTTTTATTGATTGGACATGGCAGCCAGGATGCCGAAGCGATTGCCGAGTATCTTCAATTTGCCGAGCGGCTGGCCGAGCAGCTCAGCCTGCCCGTGTCTTCCTGTTTTCTGGAATTTGCCGATCCCCCGATAGTTGAAGGCATTCGGGCCTGTGTTGAAGCGGGCGCAGGCCGGCTGATTTGTCTGCCGCTTTTTCTGGGACCGGCCGGACACCAGAAAAATGACGTACCGGCCATTATCAACTGGGCCAAAACCGAGTGGCCGGCGGTAGCGTTCAAATATGGGGTGCCGTTGGGGGCGCAGCCGCAGATTATTTCAGTACTGGCCCAACGCGCCGCAAAAGCTATTGCCGCCAGCCCGGCCAGCATTCCGGCGGCTGAGACGGCCTTGTTGCTGGTGGGGCGAGGCAGCCGCGACCCGGACAGCAATTCTGAAGTCAACAAGATTGCTCGCCTGCTCTGGGAAGGCCGGGCGTATGGCTGGGTGGAAACTGCCTTTTACAGCCTGACGCCCCCCAACATCAAGGCCGGGATTGAGCGCTGTGTTCGTCTGGGGGCGCGACGGGTGGTGGTGCTGCCTTATTTACTTTTTACCGGGACTATTTGCCGCCGCACCGGCGATCAGGCTCGCGCGGCTCAGGCTGACTACCCGGAGGTGGAGATTTTGGTCGCCGAACATTTGGGTCTCCACCCCGACACGTTGGCCGCCGTGGCCTATCGCTATCAGGAGGTCATCGAGGGTACGGCCAGCATGACCTGCGATGTCTGCAAATATCGTCATCGCTTTGTGGGCTTTGAAGACGAGCATAAAATGCCTCAACGTTCCGACCATCACCACGGTCTGCGCGGTGTGCCCCACACCCATGGGCCGACCGGTCAAAGTTATGAGCAAGCCCTGGAAACTATCCTCCCGCCTCGCTACCAGAACGGTCAGGCCGCCAGCTCCGTGCCCATGGCCGCCGCCTCGCTCAAATATGACGCCGCCGGACAGGTCGCCTGGGATGAAATCTGGACCGACTTCTGCGATCTGGCCCTGGCCGGTGGACCCTCGCATCGAGGGGAGCTGCTGGAGCCGGTTTCGCCCGAAATTGTCGCGGCTAACCCGCAGGGGTATGAAAAAGTTCTGGCTGAGTTGGACCGGGGGATAGCCCTGGTCACGGGCCTGCCAATTGTGCGCAGCCAGTCGCCGGGCTGGATTGGTCTGGAATGCCAGAGTGAAGCCATGGCTTTGTGGCTGCTGCGGGCCATGGTGGTGGAAAATATCTGTGTGCGGCGGGAGGGTCAAACCCTTTTCCTGCCGGCTGGTCCGAATTTTCGCCTGGAATACGAGATCAAAAATGTGATCACGGTGGTGGCCAAAACCCATCATTACTGGTCGGAACATATGGTGGCGGCCAAATGAACCATTATATCTCTGACCCTGCCACCATCGCCGCTGGCTCCTTTGGCCTTATTCGGGCGGAGTTGAAAGCAGCGGGCCATCAATTTGAATCCTCTTTGGCCGCCGTCATCGAGCGGATGATTCACAGCACTGCCGATTTTGATTTTGCCGCCATCACCCAGACCAGCCCCGGCGCTGTTGAAGCCGGGGTGCAGGCGCTGCGCTCCGGCTGCGCGGTGGTTACTGATGTGCAGATGGTGCGCGTAGGCATCAGTGAACCTCGTTTGGCTGCTTTGGGTGGAGCCGCCTATTGTTTTGTGGCCGATGAACTGACCCGCCAGCGGGCTGAAGCGGGGCAAACCACCCGCAGCGCCATCGGCATGCGGATCGCCGCCGAGCGAGGGTTGCTGGCGGGAGGGATTGTAGCTATCGGCAACGCGCCGACAGCCTTGTATGAAGTGATTCGGCTCATCGGTGAGGGCGTGCACCCGGCCCTGGTGATTGGTGTGCCGGTGGGTTTTGTCAGTACGATGGAGAGCAAGGAAGCATTAAAACAGGTCAACAACGTTCCCTGGCTTGTCACCACCGGCCGCAAAGGTGGCTCGACCGTGGCTGTAGCCGTGGTCAACGCCCTCCTCCGATTGGCTGCTAACGCCCCGGCTACCGAGGTGGACTAGAGGAAGCGAGGACTCGTGAGGTGGGAATTTTAATGCCAATCGAAAATCCAAAATCCAAAATACCCAAAGGGCACGCTGTCCAAAATCCAAAATACCCGGTTCCGCTCCGCAGCCGCAATGGCCAGCGCACCGGCTATACCACCGGCAGCAACGCGGCGGCGGCAGCCAAAGCCGCAACCATCGCCCTGCTGACCGGCCAGTGGCCCGAAGCCGTTACGATCAGCCTGCCCATCGGCGAGACGGCCACAATGCAGCCGGTTGAACGGGAATTGATGACCGCAGACCGCCGACGACTGACCACACCTATACTTGCCCCCTCCCCCTCTCAGGGGGAGGGTAGGGAGGGGGTCGAAGCCTACTGCTGTATGGTCAAAGATGCCGGTGATGATCCTGATGTAACGCATGGAGCGCTTATCTGTGCGCGGGTGCGCTGGACTAAAAGGCCGGGGATTGCCCTGGAAGGCGGTGAAGGAGTGGGTCGGGTGACACTGCCTGGCCTCGGTCTGGAGGTTGGCGGGCCGGCCATCAACCCGGTACCACGCCAGCAAATTCGGGCTAATGTGAGCGACGCTGTGCGGGAAGTCAGGCCGGATGAGCCGGATTTTTTGGAGCAACACGGTTTGGAGGTCATTATCAGCGTGCCGGAAGGAGCAGAACTGGCCCAGAAAACCCTGAATGCTCGCCTAGGAATTGTGGGTGGCATCAGTATTCTGGGTACAACCGGCAAGGTTTTTCCCTACAGCACTGCTGCCTGGCGGGCCAGCGTCATCCAGGCGGTTGAAGTGGCCGCCCAAAACAGTGTGGAGCAGGTGGTGCTGGCTACCGGTAATCGCTCGGAGAAGTTTGCCATGCAGATTTTCCCGGAACTGCCGGAGGTTTCTTTTGTAGAATTAAGCGTCTTCACCGGCGACGCGCTGAAGACCTGTATTGCGCACAGGGTTAAAGCAGTGGTCTTTGTGGGCATGATGGGCAAAATGGTCAAGACGGCTCAGGGCCACATGACCACCCACGTAGCCGGTAATCAGGTGGATTTTGAATTTCTGGCCCAGGTCTGCCGCGACTGTGGCGCGCCGGATGAATTGATACAGGCCGTAGCCGAGGCCAATACGGGCCGGCACTTTTTGGAGTTGTGCCAGCAGTGGCGCTACGAGACACCCGTCCAGCGGATTGTGGATTTGGCCCTGCTCAGTTGTCAGAAATTTATTCAAGACAACGGCGGAGCAATGACTTTGGAGGTCATTCTGGTGGATTTCGATGGGACGGTGCTGGCCCGCGCTAAAGAAGAACAGGCTGCTCAGAGCCAACCTCACCTTGTGGAAGCTACTCCCTTAATTCAACGCCTCAGCGCCGACCCGGCTCACTCGTATGATGATGAAACCCTGATGGGCAGGCAAAGGAGCGGAGGAACAGGAGGGCAGGGGGGATGAAAATGGAAGAGTACGAGCTTTCTCCCCGGCGACTTCTGGTGATAGGACTCACGGCTGGCGGAGTGGAGAGTCTGCCGGCTAGGCTCATTAGCCGGATTGTTCAGGCCGATGTACTGGTGGGGGGGCGGCGTCATTTGGACTATTTTCCTCATTTTGAAGGTAAAAAACTGGTTGTTGCCGCTGATATTGATCCGGTAGTGCAGCGGCTGCGACAGGCCCTCATCCAGGATGAACAGGCAGTTATTCTGGCTTCGGGCGACCCGCTGTGCTACGGGATTGGGGCTACCCTGCGGCGCTATTTTCCCCCCGAAACGTTGGAAATTATCCCTGCGCCGACTGCCTTTCAACTGGCCTTTGCCGCCCTGGCCGAACCCTGGCATGACGCCGCCCTGCTAAGTGCCCATGCCCGACCTTTGCCGGCGGTGGTGGCAGGAGTACTGGCTGCGCCCAAAGCTGCTATTTTAACCGATAATCAGCACACGCCTGCGGTTGTGGCCCAAACTCTGCTGGCCGCAGGCTTATCTGACAATACTTGTTGTGCCATTTGCGAAAACCTGGGCAGCGCCGAGCAGCGCGTTGTTCGTACCGAATTGGGGCGCGTGGATGAGGAAAGTTATGCACCGTTGAATGTGTTGGTGGTGTGGAATAAGGCAGAGGCGCAAGAAAAACTTCTCCCCTGCGCCCCTGCGCCCCTGCGCCCTATCTCCCCCGGTCTGCCCGATGAAGCCTTTTCGACCTCCGCTGGCCAGATTACCAAACGAGAAGTGCGGCTGCTGGGGCTGTCCGAATTGGCCCTGCAACCCGGTCAGGTCTTGTGGGATATTGGCGCGGGTAGTGGCGCAGTCAGTGTAGAAGCAGGCCGCTCTCAGCCCACGGCTGCGGTTTATGCCGTGGAGAAGCGGGCCGAGATGTGTCGGCATTTACAGGAGAATCTGCGGCGGTTCCCGGCGGAAAATGTTCATTGGCTGGAGGGAGTCGCCCCGGAGGCCACCCATGCTTGGCCCGACCCGCATGCTGTTTTTATCGGCGGCAGCGACAAAAGGCTGGCTGAAATTATCCAGACAGTCCAACAGCGGCTTCTGCCGGGAGGCCGGCTGGTTATCAATCTGGCCACGCTGGAAAATCTGCATACAGCCCATTCGCTCCTGCCGCAGGCGCAGGTTATACAAGTGCAGATTAATCGGGGCGTTCCAATCCTTGAGATGCTCCGCTTTGAGGCACTCAACCCGGTTTTTATGGTAACCTGGCAAAAGCGAGGCGAGGAGGCGTGAGGCGAGGGCACGTATTTTCCTCGCCTCTTCGCCTCACGTTTCTTCGTTTCATAAATATGAGGAACCTACATTGACATCCCCTAAACTGACCGCCGTCGGCCTCGGTCCCGGCGACCCAGAACTCGTTACTTACAAAGGTCTGCGGGCTATTGAAGCCGCCGACCTGATTTTTGTGCCGCGCAGCCAGGACGGCGAGCAAAGCCTGGCCCTGCGCATCGCTCAACCCTGGCTGCACCCGGAACGGCAGCAAGTGGTCGAGCTATCCCTGCCGATGACCCGCAACCCGTCCGAATTGATTCCGGCCTGGCAGTCGGCAGCAGACCAGATAGCCCAACATTTTGCGGATTTGCGCCAAGGTGAAGCGCAGGGCGTTTATCTTTTATTGGGCGATCCGCTGCTGTACGGCACATTTACCTATATCTGGGCTGAATTGGCCGGGCGTCACCCTACTATAAAAATTGAGATTATCCCTGGTGTGACCTCTTTTGCTGCTGCCGCCGCTCGCGCCCAGTTCCTTCTCAGCGCTACTTCTGATCGAGTGGCCATTCTGCCGGCCAGTTATGAAACCGATGCCGGGCAGTTACGACGGCTTTTAGCTGACTACGAGACGGTCATTCTGATGAAGGTTGGCCCGGTGCTGCCCCAGATTTTGACCGCCCTGGAAGAGCTGAACCTGCTGGATTCCACCCTCTACGCCGAGCGGGTCGGCATGCCGGAGGAATATATGACTTTAGGCTCAGAAATTCGAGTTCTGCATAATCAGCGGCGGCCCTACCTGTCGCTGTTGATTGTGCGGCGAGGTGATAAAAAATGACAAACTTTTCTTATACCCCCCAGTCCGGGACGGTTTATTTTATCGGGGCAGGCCCCGGTGCGCCCGACCTTATCACCGTTCGCGGACGCGATATTATCGCTCAGGCTGATTTGATTCTCTACGCCGACAGTCTGGTGGAGGAAAGCGTGGCTGGCCTGGCCCGTAAACCGGAAGCCCGGATCGTTGGCTCCTCCGGCCTGCATCTGGAACAGATTTTGGCTTTGATGGTTGAAACGGCTCAAGCAGGTGGGGTGGTGGCCCGCATTCACAGCGGCGACCCGGCTCTGTATGGGGCGACCCATGAACAGATGGCCTATCTGGAAGATCACGCTGTGCCCTACGAAGTTGTGCCCGGTGTGACCGCCGCTTTTGCTGCTGCCGCCCGCCTCAAGGTCGAGTTGACCATCCCCGACCTGGTGCAGACTATTATTCTGACCCGTACCGCCGGACGGACGACCATGCCGGCGGGTGAAGATTTACGGGCGTTGGCTGCACCGGGCGCGTCGTTGGCCATTTATCTCAGCATCAGCCGCATCCGCCATGTGGTAGACGATCTGCTGGCCAGCGGCGGCTACCGGCCGGAAACGCCGGTGGCGGTGTTTCACAAAGTTACCTGGCCCGACGAAAGCTACCTTGTTGGCACGCTGGCCGATATTGCCGAAAAAGTGCGGGCTGCCGGTTATACTAAACATGCCCTGATTCTGGTCAGCCCGGCTCTGGAAGCCAGTCTGAAAGGCTCAGAGCGCCGCACCAGCAGTCATTTGTATGATAAAAGCTACACCCACCGCTTCCGTAAAGCCGAGGATTTCCAGCGGGGCAAAGAGCGGCGCGAAGCTCAATCTCTGCCCGTTGGACTGGTAGCCGGAGAGAAGCATCTGGGCAGCCGTCTAGCTCGAAGCGGGGCTGTTGTTATTGCCGTTACCCGGCGGGGCAGCGAACTGGCCGCCCGGTTGGCCGGAGATCTGAAGGCTGATCTGAAGATACCAGTCAAACATTCCGGATTTTTGGTTTCAGATTTTGGATTAAAAGAACAATCTAAAATCGAAAATCTCGCCGTAGGCACGCAAGCGAAATCTAAAATCGCTTATCCTGACTCCGCTCTGGCCGAAGTTCGCCGCTGCTGGCCCCAATATAGCCAGTTAATTTTGGTTATGCCCACCGGTGTGGCTGTGCGCGCGATAGCGCCGCTGTTGGGCCACAAAGCCAGTGATCCGGCAGTGGTTTGCCTGGATGAAGCGGGCCAGTCGGTTATTCCCCTGTTGGGGGGGCATCAGGCCGGAGCCAATGATCTGGTCCGGCGGATTGCTGAAATAACCGGCGGCTATGCGGCTATCACCACCGCCAGCGATGTGCAGGGCAAACCGGCCCTCGATCTGTTGGGGCAGGCGGAGGGCTGGCGCATTGACCCCGCCAGCGTACTGACCCACGCCAGCGCCAGTCTGGTCAATGATGAGGCGGTGGGAGTCTATCTCGATCCGGCCCTGACAGCGCTGCGCTCGCAGCTTCTTGAGGGGTTGGGTCAAACCGATACTATCACCTTTGTTGAAACTTTGGATGAATTGGATGTTGACGCCTACGCCGCCGGATTGATTGTCAGCCACCGGCTTTTGAGCGACCACCACCGGCATTTGTTGGGCAAGAGTGTGCTGTATCGCCCGCCGGTATTGATCGCCGGGTTGGGTTGCAAGCGGGGTGTACCCGCCAGCGAGCTGCGCGAAGCTCTGGAAACCACCCTGTCCGAAGCAGGGTTGGCCCTGGAAAGCCTCACCATGCTGGCTACCGTTGACCTCAAGGCAGATGAGGTGGGCTTGCAGGAAGTGGCTGCGGCGCTGGGAGTCCCGTTGCAAATAGTGGAGAGTGCTCGATTGGCCCTGTTAGAACCGGCCGGTTTTAGCCCCAGTGCGGCCCAAGAAAAATTTGACCTGCCCGGTGTGGCCGAACCATGCGCCATGCTTGTCGCCGGTGGTGAATTGCTTGTGCCCAAACGCAGCTTTGCCCGTTGCACGGTGGCCGTAGCTTTGAAGGGATGAACCCCCATCTGGGGGCAGGTGAGGAAGGATGAAGGCTGAAATAAAGATGCCAGACTCTAGGCTCGATACGCCGCGTTTGCTACCCCACGGGTTGCTCGCCTTGGTTGGGATTGGCCCCGGCGATTTGCAACAGATGACTCTGGCGGCTCAGCATGCCTTGCGTACCGCCGAAGTGATTATTGGCTACGAGGTTTATATTGAATTGGTACGTCCGCTTTTGCGACCAGGCCAGGAACTTGTAATCAGTCCGATGGGTAGCGAGCTAGAGCGAGCTCAGCAGGCGGTCGATTTGGCTGCTGCTGGTCGACACGTGGCTTTGATTAGCAGCGGCGATATTGGTATTTATGCGATGGCCAGCCCGGTTTTTGAAATTTTGCGCCAGCGCCACTGGTCGGGGCAGGAGCCGGAGGTGGAGGTTTTTCCAGGTATCAGCGCGGTGCAGGCCGCCGCCGCTCGGCTGGGCGCACCACTCGGCCACGATTTTTGCACCATTAGTTTGAGTGACCTGCTGACGCCCTGGCCGGTGATCGAGCGGCGCTTGCAGGCGGCAGCCTGGGGCGATTTTGTAATAGCGTTTTACAATCCCCGCAGCCAGAAGCGGGATTGGCAACTGCCGCGAGCCATCGAAATTTTGCTGGCCTATCGCCCGGCAGCTACGCCGGTAGCGGTTGTCCATCATGTTACCCGGCCAGAAGAGGAAATCCAGTTAACTACGCTGGGGGAGTTGCAGCCAGCTCAGGTGGATATGTTCACCCTGGTTCTGGTGGGCAACAGCCAGAGTTACCTGTTGGCTGATCATTTAGTTACCCCACGAGGATATGAGAATAAAGCAGAGGGGCAGGAGAGCAGAGGGGCAGGAGAGCAGAGGGGCAGGAGAGCAGAGGAGAAAGTTTCCTCCTGCAAGGATGTTTATCCTATCACTCTAACCGGCATAAACGGTGCTCCTGTGGTAGTTATTGGGGGAGGACCGGTGGGTGAACGGAAGGTGGGGGGACTGCTGGCGGCGGGTCTGGCGGTCAGGTTGATTAGCCCGGAGGCGACGCCGCGGTTGCAAGCCTGGACCGAAGCCGGCCAAATTTGTTGGGAGCGGCGGCCTTACCAACCGGGCGATGTAGCTGGGGCGCGGCTCGTTTTTGCCGCCACGAATCAACGGGCGGTCAATGCTCAGATAGCTCAAGAGGCGGCCAATCTGGGGCTGCTCTGTAATGTAGCCGACCAACCGGCGGAAGGTAATTTTCATGTTCCGGCAGTCCATCGCCAGCCAGGGTTGGTGGTAGCGGTAAGCACCAGCGGCCAAAGCCCGACACGAGCCAGGCAGGTGCGGGATCAGATTGCTGGGTGGCTGAAGCAGGTGAATGGCGAATAGACGAATGGCGAATGGAAGAGTTATTATTCGCCATTCAACATTTGCCATTTAATTTTAGGAGTGTTTGATGGCAGGTAAAGCTTATTTAGTCGGGGGCGGCCCTGGCCGGGCTGATCTGATCACGGTGCGTGGGTTGAATTTGTTGCGTCAGGCCGAGGTAGTGTTGTATGATCGCCTGATTGCTCAGGAGTTGTTGCAAGAGGTTCCGGCTAAAGCCGAGTTGATTTTTGTGGGTAAAGGCCCGGACCGGCATACCATGTCGCAGGGGCAAATCAATCAACTGTTGGTGGAGCGAGTTAAGGCCGGCAAACAGGTGGTTCGTTTGAAAGGCGGTGATCCGTTTGTCTTTGGCCGGGGCGGGGAAGAAGTGTTGGCTCTGGCCGAGGCTGGCCTGTGTTTTGAGATTGTGCCAGGAGTGTCCTCGGTGCTGGCAGCGCCGGCCTATGCCGGCATCCCGGTGACTCACCGGGGGGTGGTCACCTCTTTTGCGGTAGTGACCGGCCACGAGGACCCGACCAAACCGGAAAGTGCCACCGATTGGGTCGCCCTGTCTCACGTACCGACTCTTATTCTGCTGATGGCGGTCAAACACATTGCCGATATTTGCACTGAATTGATCCAGGCCGGTCGGGCAAGTGCCACTCCTGCTGCGGTTATCAGTTGGGCCACTACTGATTACCAACGAGTGTTGCGGACCACCCTCGGCAAGCTGGCGGAGGATATCAAAAGCCATCAGCTACCCACCCCGGCGGTGATTGTGATCGGCGAGGTCGCCGCCCTGGCCGATCAGTTGGCCTGGTTTCAACCCACTGGGGAGGCGTCAGGCTTTGCGCCGATAGATGAGTAAGGCTGTTCCAAGAAAATAATTGGCAGTCTCGAAGTAAGCATAAACATCAAAGTACACATGTTGGTTAGGGCCGATAGGCCTCAATATAAAGCCCCTTATCACAATCATGGTGGCAAACCCAATCAGCCTTGATCACCGTTTCATCGGGATAAATAATTTTAACCAGTTTATTTTCAGAGAGACGGGTAATTTGCTTGCATTGGGCATTAAAGCCGCCCTCAAAATCGGGACAATCGTAACTGACCACACTCAGGGTCCACCAGCCGGCCGCATCCGTAGCATTGGTGATGATGATGTCCCACGCCCCATCCTTTAAATCTGGATACCAGTGGCTGGCTCCGGTGGGATGCGACACGACACTCCAAGTGCCGTTGTCGGCCAGAATGCTGAAACCATTGACGGGCCGGCCCCTTTCATCTTTGATGGCACCTATAAAGTGAACCACCCCTTTATTGAATGAGCTACTCCAGGCCGTGGCCGTAAATTGATCGGTAGAGGGCGCGAGTTTGCTAGATTTCGTTTCGCTTGTTGCAGGGACAGCTACGACCGGCAGATGTTCGAGAGAACCAACTACCCGCACCAGCGGCCCATAAATCCAGGCGCTGCCCTCGGCTGAGGGATATGTGATTTGCAGCCATGAGCCATCGGCATTACGCCCCAAGACCGGGGCAGAGGCACGGGAGGGGGCAAAGCCAGTCATGGGATAATCCAGACCAGGGCCGGCGAAAACATTAATTTTTTGCACCGCTGTAACTGTAACGGCTTCAACGGTGGCGGAGTCCGGGTTGGGCGCGAGATTGCCGGGAGGGTCATACCAATCGCACAAATCAATTGACTCTGTTGTCTGAAGGCTTTGCACCTGGAAGGGGCGGGGGCGATGGTCGGTGCAAGCGGCGCTCAACCCGCAAGGAACCGCCTGGGAGTAGCTGCCCGCCAACTCGGTGCCGACGGTCAAAGCGTAGGCAATATACTCGCCGGGAGGAACCTCAAGGCTGTATTGAGCCTGGTTCTGGGGAATAGCAAGCTTGGCGACCGCCTGGGTGACTGTATTCTCCAGATAAACTACCAGGGGTGGATTTTCGGCGCTGGGATAGCACACTGAGCCGCTCACAAGGCCGGGTGCTGGTGTCGGTGTGGCTGTCGGCGGAGGCGGGGTCAAAGTAGCGGTCGACGGAGGCGTCGTAGGGGGTGATGTCGGCGTGACGACTGGCTCGCCCGGTTTCAAGGCGACCGACGTGGGTGTAGGTAGCGTAGGTGGCGGCGGGTTACCCAATGACCGGATGTTACAAGCTACCGAGAGCGCCAGCAGCCACAAAATCAGCTTCAGGTAGGTTGACCAATCAGTTCTCAAAAAGGCGTGACCTCCGTAAAATTCAAGGTTTATATTTTGGCTGGATTATAGCATAATTAAATCCGTATTGACAGGCCGGTCAGTGTGTGTTATAGTCGGAGGACAAATGGTCTTACCAATTGACCAATTAATCGAGCTGAGGTAAAAGCTATGAAACTTGTCACATTTACCCTGGGGAAGAGTCCTCGACTCGGCCTGGTGCGGGGTAATCATCTGGTTGACTTGAACAGCGCCAGCGGAGGCCAGTTGCCGGCCGATATGTTAACCTTTATTCAGCAAGGCGAAGCCGCCCTGAAAGTGGTCCGGCAGCTTGAGCAAAGCGCCGGCCCTGCCGTCGCTCTGACCGAAGCAAAGCTTCTAGCCCCGCTGACGAATCCCTCCAAAGTTGTAGCCATCGGCCTTAATTATATGGATCATTGCCGGGAACAGAAGGTTGAGCCGCCTAAAGCCCCGCTGATTTTTGCCAAATTTACTACGGCCATCATCGGTCCCGGCGACACGATTCGCTGGAATCCGGCCCTGACCAACCAGGTGGATTTTGAGGCGGAACTGGCTGTTGTGATGGGCCGTACCGCTCGAAATGTCGCCGAGGCTGAGGCTCTGGATTATGTGCTCGGCTATACCATCTGCCACGACGTGAGCGCCCGCGATTTGCAGTTTAGTGATGGCCAGTGGATCCGTGGCAAATCATTGGATACCTTCTGCCCATTGGGTCCGTTTTTGGTCACCCGCGACGAGATTCCCGACCCGCATAACCTGGCCATTCGCTGCACCGTCAACGAAACGGTTTTACAAAACTCGAATACTGGGGAGATGATTTTCCGCATCCCCTACCTGATTGCCTACATCAGCCGGGCTTTCACCTTGTTGCCGGGGGATATCATCACCACCGGTACGCCTGATGGCGTCGGCGTTTTCCGCTCACCAAAAATCTTTTTGAAGAATGGCGATGTGGTGACGATTGAAATCGAGGGTTTGGGCCAACTAACCAATCCATGTCTGGAAGAGCGGACGGCATGAGCAACGAAACATTTCTCGTTACCGGGGCGATGGGCTGTATCGGGGCCTGGGTTTTGCGCAACCTGGTGACGGAAGGCGTCCGGGTGGTGGCTACCGATTTGGCGACTGAACCGGTTCGCCCCAGCCTGATTATGACCCCGCCGCAACTGGCCCAGATCACCTTTGCTCAACTGGATATTACCGATTTGAAGGCGCTGCTAACCCTGGCCGAACAACACCAGGTGACCCACCTCATTCACCTGGCCGGTCTGCAAGTGCCTTTTTGCAAAGCCAACCCGTCGCTTGGCGCGCGAGTCAACGTGGTGGGTACGGTCAACGTTTTTGAGACGGCCCGGCAGTTGGCAGGTCAAATTAAGGGGCTAAGCTATGCTAGCTCTCTGGCCGTCCTGGGACCGGCTCATCTTTATCCCCAGCGGCCGGTCGCTGACAACGTCCCTTTGTACCCCTCAACGTTGTATGGAGTTTACAAACAGGCCAACGAACAAACCGCCTGTGTCTATTGGCAAGATTGGCAGGTGGGCAGTGTTGGTTTGCGTCCTTATGTGGTGTATGGTGTGGGTCGAGACCAGGGCATGACCTCAGGTCCGGCCAAAGCAATTCTGGCCGCAGTCGCTGGCCAGCCCTATCAGCTTAAATTCGATGGACCGGTGGCGCTGCAATATGTGGACGATGTGGCCCGGATGTTTATCGGCGCTGCCCGGTCTGGCTACGCTGGCGCGGCTGCCTGTAATCTGCGCAATGACGTGCTGACCATTGCCGATTTTATGGCCGTGCTCCGGGCCGAAGCGCCGGGCGCCCAACTTACTTGCGTGGCCAACAACCCGCTGCCCTTCCCCGCCGACCTGGACGACAGCGGGCTGTGTACCATTTTGGGTGGGATTCCCCACACGCCCTTGCCGACGGCTATCCAGACCATGCTGAATCAGTTTAAATCCCTCTTGGCCGAAAATCGGATTGATTTAAGCCAGCTTGACTCATAGAGGGAAGTCAATAAAGGAGTTCCAAAATTACAACCGGCCGAAGATCATCTCTTCGGTCGGTTCTTATTTTGAGCGCAAATTTGAAAGAGCAAGAAATCCGGCTTGGTTAACGCAGGCGCTTAGCTGGACTCTTTAACCGGCTTCAAGGGGATAATCTGCTCATCCTCGTCCACGTGGAATGGGGCCCACTTGCTCTCGTCCTGATTTAGGCGATGCTTGATAGCGTTTCGGGCATGCACCACGTCAAAAGCTTCAGGCTTGATGGACAATTGCTGGCCTTCCAACAGGCCCAGCACGCCTTCCTGGCCCGGCTCCGGTCGCTTTTCAACTTTGGCTTCCCAGGCTTTGATGGCCTCGGGGTCATAATCGCCGGCTTCGGTGTAGGTGGTAATGAAACCCTCGTAGTTGCGCAGTACCACTTTGCCCGGCGCCTGGGAAATGAGATACTGCGGCGAAACCGGAATTTTGCCGCCGCCGCCCGGAGCGTCGATGATGTATTGGGGCACGGCATAGCCAGAGGTGTGGCCGCGCAGCCCTTCGATAATTTCGATACCTTTGGCCACAGAGGTGCGGAAATGACCCGCGCCTTCCACCAGGTCGCACTGGTATAGATAGTAGGGACGCACGCGCATCTGCACCAACTGCTGCACCAACTCACGCTGGATGTGGACCGAGTCGTTGACTCCGGCCAGCAGGACACTCTGATTGCCCAGGGGTATCCCGGCCCGGCTCAGTTGATCGCAGGCCCGGAACAGTTCCGGGGTGATCTCTTTGGGATGGTTGACGTGGATGTTGAGCCAGAGAGGATGATACTTGGCCAGCGTCTCGCACAGTTCGTCGGTGACGCGTTGGGGCAGAAAAACCGGTACCCGGCTGCCAATACGAATAATCTCGATGTGCTCAATCTGGCGCAGCTCGCCCAACAGATAATCGAGAATGCGGGGTGAAACCGTCAAGGGGTCGCCGCCTGATAGAAGCACGTCACGCACCTGGGGCGTGCGGCGCAGATAATCAAGCTGTAGTTCAAATTCGGCTTTGCTAAAGGTCGCCGTGGCGTCGCCGACAATGCGGCTGCGGGTGCAGTAGCGGCAATAGCTGGCGCATTGGGTGGTGACCAGCATCAGCACCCGGTCGGGGTAGCGGTGAACCAGACCGGGTACCGGGCTGTGCCGATCCTCGGCCAGGCTGTCTTCCATCATGCTCTCAAAGGCTTTGAGTTCGCGGCCTTTGGCAATGACCTGCTGCCGTACCGGGCACATTGGATCGTTGGGGTCAATCAAACTGGCAAAGTAGGGGGTAATGTCCAGCCGGAATTTGTCTTTGGCCGTGATACCCTCAATTTCCTCGTCGGTAAGATTGATGAAAGTTTCCAACACTTCCAACTCATTGACGCGATGGCTCAATTGCCAGCGCCAGTCATTCCATTTTTCAGCGGGTACATCGGCCCAGATATGCGGACGAGGGGTGGACCCCTGAACCCATTCTTTAGTTAATTTTGACATCGGCGACCTCCGGTTGATTAGCTAGGTAAATTCCTGTGGAGCGATTATTATAACAAGATACCATCTTGATGTCAATAAAAAAATTTGCAAAAAACGTAATAAAATTATTCAGATTTATTGACAATAAAGCAAAAATACTTTACTATTTAGTAAAATTGTTACTTTTTTAACAATAATTAAAAAACACTTTTTGAGGGCACTATGTATAAACTGGATGTGCTGGATAAACAAATTTTGACGATATTGCAGCAGGATGGACGCGCCTCGCATGTCAATATTGCCCGACAGTTGGGGGTGAGCCATACCCGGGTGCGGGACCGGGTGTTGCGCATGGAAGAGGCGGGGATAATTGAGGGCTATCAGGTAGTCATCAACCCGGCGGCGTTGGGCCAGGGTGTGTTATGCATCGTTCAATTGGAGGTTGATCAACGCCTGGATTTTGAAGAGATGGTTACGGAAATGCTAAAAATTGAAGAAGTGGTGGAAGTAACCAATCTGACGGGCCAGGTGGATGCCCATGTGCGAGTCTGGGCCAGGGATATCCCTCACCTGCGCGATATTTTATACAACAAATTAAGCACTCTACCAGCGCATAAGAGTACCAGTTCGACGATTGTGCTCAAGCAATGGCGGAAGCCATTAGGATTGCTGTAAAAATACTAATTCGTTTTACCCTTAGATAGGGAGATGGGTTTTGAGTGAGTTGGGGGAGTTGAGGCAACTCTATTTTCGTCGGTGAGGGCGTGCATCACTTCTTCAGGATCGGCTAATTCTATTTGCGGTGTGGTTAAGTGGGTGAGATTATCCGGCCAGGGATCTAAATTCAACAAGCGGCAGCGCACGTAGCGAGCAATGATTCCGGCTGTGGCCAGGAGGGGCACAATCAACAACGCGCCGAGAATGCCCCACAAAACCACCGCGCCGATGATGGCCACAAAAATCAAGCCCTCATTCATGCTGAGAAAATAGCCCATGATGCGGGGCCGCAGCCAGATAGATTTGATCTGAATCAACACAAAGTAAACGGCAAATATCAGCAGGGCAAACCAAAAATTGGAAATCGGCAGGAAATCCGAGCCTTGAAAGAGGGCGACTAAAATAGCCAGGGCGGCGGCCACCGTTGGCCCAACTTCGGGGATGACGGTCAAGACGCCGGCCAGAAACCCCAGGATCAATGCACCCGGCAGGCCCATCGCGCTCCAAACCAACATAAACGTTACCGCAACGATGAACATCAGCACCAGTGTACCCCGCAAATAGGCCCGCCAAATAATATCTGTTTCCTTGAGCAGCCGGGCTACATCGGGCTGAGTTCGGACAGGGGCCAGCCGGATAATCCAGGCGATTAGCCGCTTCCCATCGAGCAGCAAGTAATAGGTGCTCACCAAAATGACCAACAACCAGGCAAAGCTGGTCGAGGTGCGTTCAATCATGGCCAGAGCGCCTTCGGCTGCCGGGGTGAATGACTCTGAGGTCATCGCCAACAGATCGGCCAATAACTGGCCCATATAAATCTGCTGGTTGAACAGGATAATCGGATTTGCTAAATAATCTTCTAATTCTGCTTCAATTTGGATCAAGTAGGTTGAAAGGCCTGTAGCCTGCCTGACAGCGATAGGGGCCAGAATACTGGGAATGACGATGAGCAAAGTCAGGCAAAAAAAGTAAACCAGCGCCACCGCCCACTGATGTGGCAGCCGAAGCCATTTCATAGCTAATTTAACGAATGGATTCAAGACATAAGCCAGGAGTACGGCGATAATCATCGGCTCGATCATGGGGTGAATAGCCCATACAAACAGGCCGATTAAAATCAGGCTGACGGCAGCTATGACTGCCCGAGTGAAGGTACTCCACTGGTAGGACATCTAAATTTCCAATTTGCCCTATAAATAATTTTTGGAGAACAAACTTAAGCTTACCCTACTTTAGGACTCTGCCGCATCGGTGCGAATAGTTTTGGCGCGTCGGCTTTGAATGTATTCGATAACTGGAGGCAAGAGGGAGATAATAATAATGACAATAATGACCAGTTCAAAGTTCTTTTTGACAAATGGTAAATTGCCGAAGAAGTAGCCCAAAAAGATGAACAGCGCGCACCAGAGCACTCCCCCAAAAATGTTGTAAAAAATAAAGCGACTATAGGTCATGCTGCCAACCCCGGCCACAAAGGGGGCAAAGGTACGGACAATCGGCACAAAGCGAGCCAACACGATGGCTTTGCCGCCATATTTTTCATAAAATTGGTGGGTCCGCTCCAGATATTCCTTTTTCAAAAAGCGAATGTTCCCTGAAAAGGCGCGTGGACCGATGGTGTGACCGATCCAGTAATTAGCTGTATCGCCCAAAATGGCTGCGACACTGAGCAGAATAAAGAGAAAGATTACGTTCAGACCGGAGTTGTCAATGGCGGTCAAGGCTCCGGCGGCAAAAAGTAGCGAGTCGCCCGGCAGGAAGGGGGTGACTACTACTCCGGTTTCCAGAAAAATAATCAGAAACAGCAGGGCATAAGCCCAGGCCCCATAGGCTTGAGTTATCTTGGGTAAAAATTCGTCCAGGTGCAGGAAGAGGTCAATCAATTCAAACATCAGTATTATGTGCTCCTTTGTTGTTTTGGTTGGATGCAGCCGGTTGAAACAAACGATTCTAGATCTGCTTAAAGGGGATTGACAAATCCCCATTTGGCCTGGATTGCCAAATTCAGGCCAAGCAAATTGTGATTTATAATTTATCTAAGTAATAAAATACCACAACCCACTATAACAGCAAAG
>CAZRYD010000087.1:0-20063 GCA_964604225.1 uncultured Caldilineaceae bacterium | reverse complement strand
TATGATGCAGCGGCTTGAGGGTGAGGTAAAGCTGCTGGTAAACCTGGCGGAAGTAATTATCATACAGCGTAGCCTCGGCGGGGTCTGGCTCAACCAGGGTATGGTTGGGGCGAAGCTCCTGCAAGGCTGAGGGAAGGTCGGCGTACACACCCGCGCCCAGTCCGCCCAGGATAGCCGCACCCAGGCTGGTGGCCTCGGCTACGGTGGCGACGGTGATAGGCCGGTTGAATACGGCCGCTTTGATCCGCATAAGCAAGTGATTGCGGGTGCTGCCGCCGATAGCGTAGATATAGCGGGGCGGCACAACCTCCGGGTAAGCAAATAGAGGCTCCAACGCATAACGGCAGTCATAGGCCAGTCCTTCGAGGACGGCCCGGAAAAGGACGCCTCGGCTGGCATCGGTGCTGAGGCCGATAAACGCTCCCCGGCCTTTGGGGTCGTAGTGGGGCGTGTTGGCCAGGCGCAGGTGAGGCATAAAGTAAACGCCCAGGCTGCCCGGCGCTACGGTTTCGGCCTCCCGGATCAGCGTGGCGTAATCCAGGTTACGTCCCACCATGTCTCTAAACCACTCCACACTGGCCCCCGACGTAAAACCCGAAGTAGTGACATAGTAACGGCCCGGAACCGCATGCGCTCCCTGAGCGTAACCCTGGCGGCAAACCAAGGGGTCGCTGATGGGTTGGTTAAGCGGGATAAAAACCGGCTCCGAGGTGCCCATCGAGTCCATAATATCGCCGGGCTGGATGACCCCAATCGCCAGCGCCCCACAAATGTGATCGTGCCCCCCCGCTGCCACTTGAGCGCTGGTCGGCAAGCCGGTGACGGCTGCTGCTTCCGGCATAACCGGCCCCAGGCGAGTCCCGCTGTCACAAAGCGGGGCAAACAGGCTGGGTGAAAGCTCCAAATCTTGCAGTAAAGCGAGGTCCCATTCCAGGCGGCGCAAGTTCAGGGCTATCACCCGGCAGGCCAGCGAGTAATCGGTCGCCTGAATCCCACTCAGCCGGTAAGCAATGTAGTCGGCCACGTTGAGCCAGCGGACGGTCCGGTTGAAAGCAGCGGGTTCATTTTGTTTGAACCAGAGCAGTTTGCACAGCCCAAAGATCGGCTGCAACGGCATGCCCGAAATCTGGAACATGCGTTCCGGGCCAATGGTACGCTCCAGCCAGTCAACCTGGGGTTGGGTGCGCCGGTCAAACCAGGCAATGGCCTGATAAGTGGGCTGATTGTGGGCGTCGAGGGGAATGGCGGTTTCGGCCATACTGGCAATGGCGATGCCGGCAATACGCTCAGGCTGGTCCAGTTGGCTGGTGGCCTGGCGCAAGGTCGCTACCGTGCCTTGCCATAATTCCTCTGGTTGGTAATAGGCCCAGCCCGGCCGGGGGTAATAAGTTGGGGTGGGGGCACTGGCCTGGACCACCGGCTGCCCGATTAGATCAAAAATAACGGCCTTGATATTAGTTGTGCCAACATCAATTCCGGCCAACAACGGCCCAGAGGGTTGTCTAACAGAGGGCACAGTTCATCTCCGAGTCTTGGAAAAATTTTTCGTAACGAGGCGACAACTCTTTTTAAGGAAAATTGTGAATAATGAATTGTGAATTGTGGACGATTCAAGAAAAGCTGTTTTTCATTCACAATTCACAATTTTTCCAAGTGTCGTTAAAGAATACAGTTGTGGTCAATTTTGAAGTTGGTAAATGGCATGATGGAGGGAACGCAGCGAAAGATATAGCTGCTGGTAGACCTGACGGAAGTAAGCCTCATATAGAGCTACCTGGTCAGCAACCGGTTCGACCACCAGGTCATTTCGTCGAAGTTGGCTCAGCGCCACCGGAACATCAGCATAAACACCCGCCCCTAAGCCACCGAGGATCGCTGCCCCCAGACTAGTCGCCTCAGTTACGGTCGCAATCGTTACCGGCCGATTAAACACCGTCGCCTTGAGGCGCATCAAAAGGGGGTTGCGGGTATTGCCGCCGATGGTAACAATCTGGCGCAAGGCTGCCATGCCGGGGAAAGACTGCAACGACTCCAGGATATGACGGGACTCGTAGGTCAGTCCTTCCAAAACGGCCCGGAAGAGGGCGCCCCGCTTAACATCAGTACTCAGACCGATGAAGGCGCCCCGACCTTTGGGATCATCGTAAGGTGGGTTGGCCAGGCGCAAATGGGGTAAAAAAAAGACGCCCAGACTGCCGGGGGGCGTCTGTTCGGCTTCGGCGATGAGGGCGGCGTAGTCAAGATCGCTGCCCACAATCTGGCGCAGCCAATCGACACAAGCCCCAGTCGTATAGGCTGCTCCAAATACATAATAATTATTGGCCACAACATGCGCCCCCTGAGTATAACCTTGACGGCCCATCTCCGGGTCAGTCAGTGGTTGGCGCAGCGAGACGAAGATGGTTTCGCTGGTGCCCAGGGAGTTGAGCATAACGCCGGGTTCAGTCACCCCCGCCGCCAGCGCGCCACAAACATGGTCATGACCCCCACTGGCAACCTGGACAGTTGTTGGCAGGCCGGTGGCAGCCGACGCTTCCGGGGTGATCGGCCCCAGGTGTGTACCGCTCGGACAGAGTGGCGCAAAAATTTCGGGGGAAATACCCACTTCGTGCAGCAGGTCGGTGGCCCATTCCAGGCGGCACAAATCGAGAGCCAGGGTACGCGAGGCCAGGGAGTAATCGGTGGCCTGGACTCCAGAAAGGCGATAGGCGATGTAATCGGCCATGTTGAGCCAGCGGACGGTATGGTTGAAAGCGTCAGACTCATTTTCTTTGAACCAAAGCAGCTTGTTCAAGCCAAAAATCGGCTGCAAGGAGAGGCCAGAAATAGCAAACAAGCGATCTTTGCCAATGGTCCGATCCAGCCAATCCACTTGTGCTTGGGTCCGCTGATCGAACCAGGCAATCACATCGTAAGTCGGCTGGCCGTGGGCGTCAATAGGCACGGCAGCCTCGCCCATACTGGCCACGGCGATACTGACAATCTGGCGAGGGTCAGCCAGTTGGGCAGTTGCCTGGCGCAGCGCGGTTATGGTACACTGCCATAACTCTTCGGCCTTATAATAGGCCCAGGTGGGCTGGGGATAATACGTGGGGGTGTGGACACTGGCTTCGGCCACCGGCTGGCCGGAGAGATCAAAAATAACGGCCTTGATGTTGGTGGTGCCAACGTCCAGGCCGGCCAGGAGCGCTTGATCAGAAACAGTCATGATTTTATTCTGTACTCACTTGTTCATAAAAATTTAAGCCGGGATGAGGAGATTTGGGGATTTTTACAGAATTTTCTATCCCCTAATCCCCAATCCCGGCGAAAAGATGCGGGTTCTAGCCATAAATTGCAGGGAAGGTCTAGCCTTTCACCGCACCCAGGGTCAAGCCGCGCACGATGTAGCGTTGGGCTAATAGAGCCAGAATCGTCGGCGGGAGCATGGTCAGCAAGACGCGCACACCAACGTAGTGGAACTGCACGCCACGGGTGTGTTCGGCCCCGGCGATGATGACCGGCATGGGGATGGCCGATTTGTTGGTCAGCGATAAGGCAAAGAGGAATTCATTCCAACTAAAAGCCAAGCAGAGAATCCAGGCCGCCACCAGTCCCGGCGCAACAAGCGGCAAGGCTACCTGAAAAAAAGCCTGAAGGCGTGAGGCCCCATCGACCCGGGCAGCGTCTTCCAACTCGATTGGCAATTCACGAAACATCTGGCTCAAGATAATCACCGGTAGGGGTAGGGTAAAGGTGGCATTGAGTAAAATCAGTCCCCAAACAGTATCCAATAAGTTGACCGTGCGCATGATAAGGAAGAAAGGTATCACAAATAACACCGGTGGCATGATCCGCTGGGAGAGAAACCAGGTAGTAAAGAAACCATTGTTTGGCCGGGTGAAACTGAAGCGGGCCAGGGCATAGGCGGCTAAAGTCCCCAAAACAGTCGCCAGGGTAGCCGCGCCAATAGCAATCATCGTGCTGTTGAGGACAGCATGCCGTGTTTCAGGGATAGCCAACTCGGAGGTCCAATGTTCCAGGGTGGGGAGAAATTGGACATAAGGCACCCAGGTTGGACGGAAAGTTTCGGCTGGCTTTTTGATGGAGTTGATAAAAGCCCAATAAAAAGGAAAGGCAACCCAGAATAGGGCTATAATGATAATAATGCCATAAACAATCTTGCCGGCTAGAGGCAATGATTTATTTTTCATAACGCTACCTCGATACCTCATACAGGTCGCGGATGCGGCCATAGAGCAGCGAAATAATGATGCTGACAATAACCAGTAATAAAAACCCTTGTGTGGCCGCATAGCCATGATCAAAGAAGCGGAGGGCGGTGCGGTAGGTAAAAAGGCTGTAAACCTCAGTGGCGCGTCCGGGACCACCCAGGGTTAAGCTGGAAGGAATATCAAATACTTTGAAGGCTTCAATCAGGCGGAGCAACAAAATCAACCAGAGAATGGGGGCCATCAACGGCAAGGTAATGTGGCGGAAGAGTTGAAAACCGGAACTGCCATCCACTTTGGCGGCTTCATACACATCTTCTGACAAACCCTGCAAACCAGCCAGAGAGACCAAAAACACGAAGGGCGTCCACTGCCAGATGTCAACAATCATCACGGCGAGGGGAGCCCAGAAGGGGTTGGACAGCCAGGGGGGGGGCGTCCCGCCCAGAGCCGCAATCAAGGCATTGACCGGCCCATTGGTTTCGTAAAACAGGGTGATGCCCAGGTAGCCCATGGCCACCGGGGTGGCGAAGAGGGGCAGGGTCATGATTGCCCGCCACACGTTTTTGCCGGTAATCTCACGGCTAAAGATGAGAGCCAAGCCAAAGCCCAATAGCATCTCCACGGTAACGGTGACAGCGACAAAGGTTATGGTAATCCAGAGCGCGCCGTGTAAATTAGCATCGGTAAAAAGACGGCCAAAGTTGCCCAGGCCGACAAACTGATTAATTTTACCGTAGCGAAAGCTGAAGAAGCTGGTGTAAATAGCGTAAAGTAGGGGAAAGATCGTAAAAATAAAAACCCAAACAACCGCCGGTAGCAGAAAGAAATACTTGGTGCTATCTTCGCGGTCGCCACGCCCGGCAGAACGACGCTTTTGATCCGGCGTGTCTTGGGATAATTTTAGCTGGTCGGGTATAGACGCCACTGTAGAACCCTCCTGCTACTTCATGGATGGGGCAGACTTACCAGTCTGTTAGAGTTTTACTGACAGGCCAGGAAGCCTGTCCCGCAGTCGCGATTATAATTTTATGGAGTGCGGATTATGGTCCGCACTCCATAAGTTTAGCATACTGTCAAAAAAACGAAATTTTTTAGAAGCCCAGAGAGCCTTTGTAAACTTCTAGCTGTTGATCGCGGCCCAGGCGGTCGGTAATCTGTTCAAAATCGGCCGCGGTGGCCTTCAAAGCTTCTTCGGGGTTGGCTTGTCCAGTGGCCGCTTCGGACAGGTGAATATCCAGAGCCGTCCAGTATTCAAAAGTGCCGGGGATGCGCAGGTAGGGGAATTGCTGCGGCGCGCTGAAGTTGTCAAAGTAAGCCTTGGTATAGTCCTTAATATCCTGTTCATCCCAACCTGCGGCCAAATAATCCTCAATTTTGGCCGTGCCATCGGGCGGCAGGTAGTGGCTGAAGCGGCCCGGATCGGCGCCGTCCCAACCGCGCGCGGCGTAGACAGCGGATTTTTCCTTGGTCGCCATCAAGGCCAACAGATAGTAGGTAGCTTCCGGCGCGTCGGAGAACTTGGAGATTACGCCGGCCCAGGAGCCGCCGGTAGTGTTGCCCACCATGTTCGGCTCGTCGGTCTTGACCCATTCACCTGCCGAGATGTTGTAGTATTCGGTGGTGCCAGGCATGGGGGCCGCACCGGTTTTGCCTGTAACCTGGCTGCCTTCTTGTTGGGCCAGAGCGCCCAGGTCGCCCCAGGTGAAGGTCAGGGCGGCCTGTCCGCGCAGGAAGTAATCCCAGCTTTCACCCAAGCTCCAGCCCATCATCGCTTCGGGGCCGAATTGAATGAGGTCAACCAGGGTTTCCATGGCTCTGACATGACCGGGGCTGTCCATCAGGGGTTTCATCGTTTCAGGGTCAAACCAGTAGAGTTTGGGGTTGTCCGGACCGATGACAAACGGAGCCGAGAAGGACATGAAGTGGAACATGCCCTGACCGCCGACCTTCAGGTGCATGGTCAAGCCGGAGTCGGGGGTGCCATCGCCGTTCAAGTCCTTGCCGTTGAAATATTCGGCCACATCACGGAACTCTTGCCAGGTCTTGGGCACAGCCAGATCATAGCCGTACTTCTCTTTGAAAGCGGCCTGATGCGCGGCATCTTCCAGCAGGTCGCGGCGATAGTACATCACCTGGCCGTCGTGGTCGTTGGCGACCATGTACTTTTTGCCGCCATATTCCAGAAGAGCACGGGGGCCGGGCTGCACGTCTTCGATATCCCACTTGGGGAAGCGGTCATCGGTGTAGAAGTCATCATAGGGCATGATAAAGTCACCGGCGACCAGATCGCCTAACCACCACGCCCCGGCGATAGAGGTGTCGTACTCACCCGTTTCGGTGGTCATATCGGTTAATAGTTTGGGGAAATGCTCGGCAAAGGGGACTTCGACGACTTCCAGTTTGGCACCGGTAGCCGCTTCAAACTCATCGCGGACTTCGTAGAAGGGACCGGAGATGGGGCCTTTTTCACCGGCGGTATTGACGATGACGCTGACGGTTTGGCCGGCAAAGGGGCAATCGCTGCCACAGGGTTGAGCTACAACCGGTGGCAGCAGTTCACCAGCTTTAACGGTTTGGGCCGCTGACTCTTGGGCTTCTTCAGCCATTTTTTGGGCTTCATCTACAGCTTCGGTAGCTTCCGCCACTGCTTCTTCGGCGGCTTCCTTCATTTCGGTAGCCGCGGCTTCAACTTCTTTTTGAGCCTCTTCGGCGGCTTTTTGAGCTTCTTCAGCCGCTTGGTCTACCTGTTTTTGGGCTTCTTCGGCCGCTTTTTGCGCTTCATCTGCGGCCTGTTGCGCTTGTTGTTGGGCGCCGCAAGAAACAATTAACAAGCTTGCGATGACTAGAACAACTAAAAGAGTAAACTTTTTACGGAACAACATAGTTTTTCTCCTCCACAATGAGATTATAAAGGAACCAATAAAAAACTACTCTCTACCTACTATGATCCAAATGTTTTCTTTATCACCTCCTCTCAAAAATAAGTCGATGACAACCCATTTAGCTAAATTTTAGGGTTTGAGTTGGCGGACCGCTGCGCTAACCGTGCCATTCTCGTGAACAATGTGTCGAAGCGCAGCCAACATTTCTCGGGTTTGGCCGCTCTGCCAGATATTTCGGCCAAACACTACCCCGGCCGCGCCAGCTTCCATAGCCCCGGCAACCTGTTGGAGAACCTCTTGATTCGTGTCCACTTTGGGACCGCCGGCAATTAATACCGGAACGGGACAATTGTGGACGACATGCCGAAAACCTTCTGGCGTGCCAGTGTAATAACTCTTAACATAATCCGCCCCATGTTCAAAGCCCAGGCGGGCCGCCGAGGCCATCGCTTCGGGTGATTTGGCATCGGGGATGCGTGGGCTAGGGCACGGCAGTGCTTCAACTATTAATGGCAGTTTGACTCGTAAACATTCGGCGGCTATTTTTGAAACGGTGCGATAGGTTTCCAACTCGATCGGAATACCGACAAAGGTCATCAAAACGACGCCATCTACCCCAAGAAATAAGGCATCCTCAATCGAGTGAAACAGATTCCATTCGGTATTGGCCAGCCAATCTTCGCGGTACAGACTGGGGCCGCCATCCAACCGCAAAATAGTCGGAATACGTCCAATGAGTTTATCTCGATAATGCTTAATCACGCCAAACGTGGTCATGATGCCGTCAGCACCACCAGCCACGACGTCGTCAATTACCTTGCCCGGGTCTTCTAAACCTTCAATGACGCCGTGGGCTCGAGCGTGGTCCATCGCGACGATAATTGCTTTGTGATCAGATGCTAATAAGGACATTTTTGCTCCATAGGTTGCAGGGTAAATAGAGGATGTTTGGGAAAGAAAACGTGTGCAAATTCACGTAACCGTTTACGTAACCGCTTGCGTAAAAATATGCCCCACAGATTAACACAAAAACTGCTGCTTGTCAAATGGTTAAACAGGGTTAAAACTGGCAAATTTCTTATTGACAGACCAGAACATTTGTGCTACAATAAACCCATTCTATCAGAACAAATATTCTAATTATATTCTTAATAACAATGGAGGTATTAACTGTGGTAGCCAAGGTTAAAGAAAATGAAGGTAAAGAAAAAGCGTTAGAGGCCGCCTTGGGTGACTTAAAAAAGCGCTTTGGCGATGGGGCCATTATGCGCTTGGGGGATCGCAATGAATTGAACGTCGAAACAATCCCTACCGGCTGTTTGTCGCTTGACATTGCCCTGGGCGTCGGGGGTGTTCCCAGAGGGCGAGTTGTGGAGATTTATGGACCGGAAAGTTCGGGGAAAACCACACTGTGTCAGCACATTATTGCCGAAGCCCAAAAGCAGGGAGGCGTCTGCGCGTTTGTGGATGTGGAACATGCGCTCGATCCCACTTATGCCGAAAAATGCGGGGTGAATATCGACGATCTGTATGTTTCTCAACCAGATACCGGCGAACAAGCGCTAGAGATTACCGAAGCGCTGGTACGTTCCGGGGCAGTGGACGTGGTGGTGGTGGACAGTGTGGCTGCTCTGGTGCCCCGCGCTGAAATTGAAGGTGAAATGGGCGACGCCCATATGGGTTTGCAGGCCCGATTAATGAGCCAGGCATTGCGTAAGTTGGCCGGAATTGTTAAACAGAGCAATTGTCTGCTAATTTTTACCAACCAACTTCGTCAAAAAATTGGAGTTATGTTTGGTAACCCCGAAACAACCACAGGCGGGATGGCTTTACGTTTTTATGCCTCCGTGCGGATTGACATTCGACGGACAGAAGCGATCAAAGATAGCGGTGAGGTGATTGGTAACCGAACCAAGATAACCATCAAGAAGAACAAAGTGGCGGCCCCTTTCCGCGTCTGCGAATTTGATATAATGTATAATCAGGGTATTTCCAAAGCAGGTGATATTCTTGATATTGCCACCGAAGAAAATATCGTTGAAAAGCGCGGTGCTTTTTACTCTTATGGAGAACATCGCCTGGCTCAGGGGCGCGAAAACGCCAAGACCTACCTGGAAGCTAACCCGCAACTTATGTTCACTATCGAAAATCGAGTGCGTGAAATCAAGGGACTGCCCTTGCTCGACTCTCCTGCCTTTGCAGAAGCCTTAGAAGAGTTACCTGATATGTTACTGTAACTCAATAAAAAGGATAAAATAGAGAAGAGTTCAAGCCAAGTCCAAGTTTAGCTTACCATTTTCAAAGCAGGCGTAACGGTTGACGTTGCGCCTCTTTTTTATTGGAGGATGGGTATAGCTGGGTTAAGACTCAATTGATTTAGCTTAACCACTCAAACTTTAAGGTTCGCCCCGAACCTTTTTTCCCAAAACCACGACAGGTTAAAGTAAGAATGAATAAAATATAACCAAATTGATTAACAAACACCCAGCATAAAAATTGCGTAAAAGTCTCAAACAAAATTCAAACTTCGGCATGCTATTATTAAACTCGAAAGTGGGATTTTTCTCAAAATTCGATTCATATTGAATGCAGAAATGAGGGCTGCTTTCTAACTTTTTTCATATGGTTTTCTAATAAAGTTCTTAGTGTTTTAAGGTTAAATAGAGATAATGCCTGCTGCCCATATATTCTCATAGGGATCATCACTACCCACCCCCCCACAATCCTTAAAATACGGTCCCCTTTCGTTTGAAGTTTACAATATTTTCTTTTTTCAGGTCTAAAATAGACTATTCATGAAAAGTTTACGACTCTGGATAACAATCTTAATTATTTGGTTGATTTTCTTTTTTAACATCGAACGTATTAATTCACCCATAAATATTCGGTCATACACATATATTTTTGTGGCCGTGGTTGCTGCTGTTACCCTAGTTTTTCCCAAGCTACAACGAATTTCTTTCTTAACATTGTTAGTCACGCCCATACCGATATATCTTGTTCTTCGAGCTATCTTAGAGAAAGGCCACTGGTATAACAATCTCATAGCCGGGTATGCCCTGCCCCTAACAGTTACCCAAGTTTCGGCCATCCTTCTAACCGGCTTGCTGGCCAGACAAATCCATTACGGATTACGCGAGTTTGAAGACGTTATCGCTAATATCACTTTTGGTTATGTTGGTAAGCTGCCCAAACCCTTCTCCGATGGGCAAGAGGCGATGTACAGAGAGGTCAAGCGGGCCCGCCGTTATCATCGGCCCTTGGCGGTGATTGCCCTTAAAGTTAATGAAGCCAATATGCAAGCCGTTTTGCCAAAAATAGTCCAAGAAGTGCAGCAGGCGATGATGAGAGAATATACCTTCGCCAGCATCGCTCGTATTTTGGATAAAAACATGCATGATTTCGATACGATCGCTTTGCGCGATAATAATTTTATTTTGGTGCTGCCAGAAATTACCGGCGAAGAAGCAGACCAAATCGTGCAAAAATTGGGAGACGCAATCAAAGATAAAATGAAAATAAAACTACAAATCGGTACGGCCAATTTTCCAAATGAAGCAATGACCTTTGAAAGCCTGGTAGAACTGGCTCTGGAAAATGCTCAACAACAGTCTGTAGAGAACTACACGCCTGCCAAACAAATCACTACACACAACTTAGGAGATGTTAGACCATGAGTTGGATGGTATTTGAACGACCTGGTGTAAAATTATACAAACCCTATTACCGAACCATCAAGCGACTCTTTGAAGTAGTTTTGTGTTTGGCGCTGACTCCGTTGTTGGTACTTTTGGGTGTACTGATCGCCATAGCAATTCGCCTTGACTCTCCTGGCCCAATTTTCTTTGTCCAAGAGCGAGTAGGCAAAGGGGGACGTACGTTCAAAATGATCAAGTTTCGGACGATGCACCCCAACCTAAGAAAAGACACTCATCAAATGTTTATGAAAGCCTTTGTCAAGGGCATATCACAAACAGACGGGGACCAAAAAGTCTTCAAACCTTTCCGCTCTAACGAGGTAACCTTTGTTGGCCGGATTTTACGCAAAACAAGCCTGGACGAGCTGCCACAGTTGATTAACGTCTTAAGAGGTGAGATGAGCCTCATTGGTCCTCGGCCTAACGTGCTGTGGGAAGTAGAGGAGTATCATGGCTGGCATAAAGAACGTCTGGAGGTTTTGCCCGGTATTACCGGCCTGGCCCAGGTTCGAGGTCGAAGCTCCATCACCTTCGACCAGATTGTTGAATATGACATCGAATACGTCGAAAAACAAAGCTTGAAACTGGATCTCCAGATTATCTGGTGGACGATTGTCTCGGTGCTCTTTGGCAAAGGAGCACAATAGACAGCTCACCCAAGGCAAATTCAAAACTTCAAGCACATCCTTACTTATTTGGAGTGCAGGGCTTGCTCTGCACTCCTATTTTTGGAGCAATATAATCTATGAGTGTTTACATTCATCCCACCGCCGAAGTCTCGGCAGAGGCAATTATCGGCGAAGGAACACGCATCTGGCATCAGGTGCAGGTACGTCAGGGCGCACGGATTGGCAACGAGTGTATCCTGGGTAAAGGTGCCTATATCGACTTTGAGGTAGTGATTGGACACTGCTGCAAATTACAAAACGGGGTCTATGTTTATCATGGGGCTACAGTTGAGGAGGGGGTCTTTCTAGGGCCGGGGGTCATGGTGCTCAATGATAAAAATCCCCGGGCCATCACCCCGGCTGGCGCCCTCAAATCAGACGCCGACTGGGAAGTCAGCCCGACTCATATTGGCTACGGGGCCGGAATTGGCGGTGGCGCCATCATCTTGCCAGGAGTGACCATTGGCAAATGGGCCATCATTGGTTCCGGCGCGGTGGTGACCCGTAATATCCCCGATTATGGCTTAGCCTATGGTAACCCGGCTCGACTGGCCGGCTTTGTCTGTCCATGCGGACAGCGCTTAATACCATCGCTCACGACCTCAACTATACTAGAAAACCAGGATTTGATCAGCCTTAGCTGTCCCAAGTGTCAGCAAGCGGTGACGATTCCCGCGGCCATTTACCGCCAGGCGCTTTAATGGCCCGCCAGGATTCAAAATCCCCTATTTTGACGCTTCTTTCGGGCTAGCGTACAATAGCCAGCCGAAGGAAGGATCAACTCCATATGCCCACATCACTGCGGCCCCAAACGCCGTCGCTTATCACCTTGACCACCGATTTTGGCCGGCAAGATGGTTATGTCGGCGCGATGCAGGGAGTCATTTTAAGTATTTGCCCCACCGCCACCCTGGTTGACATCTCCCACAATATACCACCTCAGGATATTCGCGCCGCCGCCTTTGTTTTATACCAGGCTTTTAGTTACTATCCGTCCTATACTATTCACTGTGTAGTCGTCGATCCCGGTGTGGGCAGCAACCGGCGGGCCATTGCCGTACGCACCAGTCATGGCATTTTTGTGGGGCCGGATAATGGGGTTTTTAGTTTAGTCCTGGCAGCAGAGCCGGTCAACGTGCTTGAAGCAGTCGCTTTAACCAACACGGATTATCAATTGCCCGGCGTCAGCGCCACCTTTCACGGACGAGACATTTTTGCCCCGGCTGCGGCTCATCTGGCTAACGGCCTGCCCCTGAGTAAACTTGGCCCACGGGCAATCAACCTGGTTCGGCTCGATTGGGGTCGTAACACCCAGCCGTCTGAAAGCCGGATAATTCATATTGACCGCTTTGGTAACCTGATTCTGAACCTGACCCGCCACCAGATTGTCGACCCGGAACAGATTACCTTTATCATTGGCCAGCAGGTGATAAAATCGCTCAGCGCCACTTTTGCCGATGTCGAGGAAGGTCAGTTTTTGGCCTATACCGGCAGCAGTCGTGATCACATCGAAATTGCCATCCGCAACGGCAATGCAGCTCAGACCCTGGGTCTGCAAGTAGGCGATGTCATCCAGGTGGGGACAGCCTGATTACTCCGTCGCTATAGCGACGGTTAAAACGTCAGCGGAGGATTGGTTTGGTGACGGTTGGCTGCCAGTAAAACCGAGCCCGCTTGTGTTACAATTTAGAGTAAAATAGATAGCTCAATTCAACTATGATGGAATCGTTCGTTATCGAAGGCAAAGCGCCGCTGCACGGAGTGGTGACTCCCAGCGGTAATAAAAACGCAGCCTTTCCACTTATTTCAGCCGCGCTGCTCACCGACAAACCGGTTATTTTGCACAATTTACCCAATATTGGCGACGTCCGCACCATGCTCAATATCGTCGAGGATTTGGGCGTAGAAGTGACTCGCCACGACGCCCACAACGTCACCCTGCGAGCCGGCAGCCTGCGTACCACCACCCCCGACCCGACCCGTTTTGCTAAAATCAGAGGGGCTTTGGTGTTGATGGGTTCATTGTTAGCCCGGGAAGGCGAGGTCAGATTGGCCCAGCCTGGCGGCGACCAGATTGGCCGGCGCCGCGTCGATACCCACATCATGGCCTTACAGGCCCTGGGGGCCAAAGCCGAGTACAACGGCAACTTTATCCTAACCGCCGATCACCTGCGCGGCCAGGATATTTTGCTGGATGAAGCCAGCGTCACCGCCACCGAAAACGCCATCCTGGCCGCTGCTCTGGCCGAGGGAACCACTGTCATCCGAAATGCTGCCTCGGAGCCGCACGTGCAGGATTTGTGCCATATGCTCAATCAGATGGGCGCGGGCATTAAGGGGATTGGCTCAAATACGCTTTTTATTGAAGGGGTCAAAGCGCTGGATGGGGTGGAGTACACCTTGGGGCCGGACTATTTGGAGATTGGCAGCTTTATGGCCCTGGCTGCCGTTACCGAAGGTGAAGTTTTGATCAAAAATGCCGCGCCGGAGCATCTACGCATGACCCTGATGGTTTACGAGCGGCTGGGGATTATCCCTGAAATACGGGGCAATGATCTCTTTTTGCCCGACAAGCAACTGCTGGTCGTCATGCCCGATATCGGCAATGCCATCCCCAAAATCGACGACGCCCCCTGGCCGGCTTTCCCTGCCGATATGATGAGCGTGACTCTGGTTGCCGCCACTCAAGCCACCGGCACTGTCCTCTTCCACGAAAAAATGTACGAGAGCCGGCTTTACTTTGTCGACCGGCTGATCAGCATGGGCGCCCGCATCGTTTTATGCGACCCGCACCGGGCTTTGATACAAGGGCCCAGCACGCTGCGCGGCGACCGTCAGGGGATTTCCAGCCCCGATATTCGTGCCGGTATCGCCCTACTCATCGCCGCTCTCTGCGCCGATGGCCAGACGGTCATGCACAACATCGGCCAGATTGACCGGGGCTATGAAAATATTGAGGGGAAACTCTTAGAACTTGGAGCCAAAATCAAGCGCTGCGGTGATTGAATAAATCCGTTCCGCCAGAGCGAATGAGGAACGCCCCCTGCGCTTATTCCTCTACCGGCTCATTCACTCGAGTCAGTTCGTTATACAATGTATACACGTTGGCCCGATGCAAATCCTGAACCAGACCGTTGAGCGGAATGCGGCTTTTACCACAGCGATCAATCGTCAGCTTCTCCAGCGCCTCTTTGCCTCTGCCCTTTTCGATCACTTCAGCCACCTTTTGCTCCAAAATATCCAAATAGCGAATACTTGACTCCAGCGACCCCGGAATCTCGCCCCGCAGCAGCACTTCGCCGTGGCCCTGGACGATGCTCTCCAGATTGTATTCCTTCAAAAATTTGAGTGAATTTTTGAACTCGCGGCGGTCGCCCCACACAAAATAAGGCACCGGCATCACCGTATCGGCGGCCAAGAGCACCTTGTCTTCGCGCACATAAGCCACCATTGAGTCCATGGTATGGCCGGGGGTCAAGGTCATCTCAATCGATTTATTGCCGACGTGCAACACCAAATCGCCCTCGTCAAAAACCACATCAGGCACGCGGATGACCACGTCATTCAATAAAGGCGTATTTTCTCTGGACTCCTCCAGTTCGGTCTGGCTCAACTCCTCCATCGCCTGCTGGCACCTTTTGTGACAAACCAACTCAACCGTATCATCAAAGAGATAATTGCCGTTCGTGTGGTCGCCATGCCAGTGGGTATTGACCAAATATTTGATTGGACCTTGCCCCAAGCCGCGCAAATATTCTATCATCTCCCGGGTTTCCGTGGGAAAGGGCAAGGTGTCAATCACCACAATTCCCTCTCTGGTCACTACTGCCGAAGCGGTAACCTGGGCATACAGGTCGCTGGTAAAAACGTAAATATCATCAGATACGCGCTCGCGTCGCATCCGAAAGCCTCCAGATGTAAAGTATGAAACACAGAGGAAGGATAGCACAAAGGAATAGGCAGTGTCAAGGGTTTTTTAACCTAAATTCAGCCAATTTTCCCAAATAAATGCAGGCCAACAGGAATCTTGCTCAAATTTTTGCTCATGAGCCTTTGCTTACCCGCCTCTTCTTCAAATTCGGCTCGTACTCTCGACAGAACCGCGCAATTGACGACAACCCTGTTCGCTCTTAAAATTCTCACTTATGAAAATCACCTTGAAGCGTCACGGCTGGATTATCGGCTTGATTGTAGCCCTGCTGGGCTTGCCTTCGGCGGCGGCGGCTCACCCGCTGGACGAACTCTATCAAGTCACCTACGTGGTGATGGCCCCCAACCGGATTACCCTACAGATTGAGCAATACATGGGCGTCCTGATCGCCCCCCAGATTCTGGCTCTCGTTGACCCCAACCAAGATGAGCTTATCTCCGAGGTCGAAAGCCAAGCTTACGTCAGCCTTTTTCTCAAAGACATCATTTTTAAAATTGACGACCAGCCGACAACCCTCACTCCCACCGACCTTCAATTTTCCAGCCCGTTGGATTTGCGCGCCGGCGTGGGCGTCATCAGCTTTCATTTACAGGCCGACCTGCCGGCCGATCATCGCGGCAGCCATCAATTTTACTACCAGAACAACTTCCACCCCGATAAAAGCGTCTATCTGGTCAACGCTATTGGCGATGCCGCCCATTGGGTCAGCATCACCAAGCAAGAGCACGATATTTTTCAGCAGAAGCTGCACTTGGCTTACACCATCAAACCCGACGCGCCCGTCGATTTTGGCGCTGCCGACGCCCTGGCCGAAATGAACGTACCCGGCGGGGTGACTTCAGGACAAAAGCAGCTCACTCAATATCTATACGATCCTAACCTATCACCTCTGTTTCTCATCATTGCCCTGGGCCTGGCTGTACTGCTGGGCGGGCTCCATGCCCTGACTCCGGGCCACGGCAAAACCCTGGTTGCGGCCTATTTGATTGGCAGCCGCGGCACCGCCGGCCACGCGATCGCCCTGGGGGGAATTGTCACCTTTACCCATACCGCCTCGGTCATTGTCATCGGCTTGCTGGCCCTACTGGCCAGCCAATTCATCGTGCCCAATGTGCTGGTACCTTCGCTGGAAATTTTATCCGGCCTGCTGGTGGTCATTATGGGCCTCCGGCTGTTGTTGGCCCGCTGGCGTGCCCGCAACGAAGCGGCTCATGAACACCATCACCACGACCAGCCGCATGACCACGAACACGAGCATGAACCCTCCCACCATCAGCCTCATCTGCCGGAACAGATCAAACTGAGCGATTTATTGACCCTGGGTATCTCCGGGGGCTTAGTGCCCTGCCCGGAGGCGCTGGGGATTATGCTGATTGCCATCGGCCTCAACCGCATTTTGCTGGGCCTCGGCCTGATTGTCGCCTTCAGTTTTGGCCTGGCCGTGGTGCTGATTGTCATTGGGATTTTGCTGGTGCGCTCAAAATCACTGCTCAACCGCTTGGGCGGCCTGGGCGGGCGCTGGCAAAAGTGGCTGCCCCTGGCCAGCGCTGTCATCGTGACCATATTGGGCTTTGGCATTGTGGCCAAGGGGCTGCTGGCTTATTTGGGCTGAGGCAGCCTCATCAATCATCTGCCTCAATACTCGCCTGGCGAGCCACAAAAGCCCGCGTCCAGGCTTCGATCCGGGCACGTTGACTGAACCCGGCTATGACCACCAGCCCAATCAGCGCCGTCAGCGCGGCCAGCCAAGTCAGCGGCAGATCGGCCACGCTGCTGCCCGTCCAGACCAGCAAAGCGGTGAACGGTCCCCGGCTGGCTAAAATGGCCAGGGCAAACGCGCGCAGCCGGATTTTGGTCAGCCCGGCAAAAAAGTAGGGCAAATCCCCCACCGGGATCAACAGGATCAACCACCAGGTCCAAAAAGAGTTGATGTGAGCGATGGCGCTCCAATGGGCCAGGGTGTCCGCACCCAACCGCCGCTCCAACCAGGGCCGACCCAGCCACCGTCCCAGCCAGGCCGCCAGCGTGCCCCCCACCACCATCCCGCCGACCGTATAGATTACACCGGGAACGAAGCCAAACAAAATACCCCCCAGCACCTGCACGGGATAGCCGGGAATCGGCGCAACCACAATCTGGATCACATTGAGCAGAAAAAAGGCCAGCGGCGCTAGCGGTCCCAATTGCTCCAGCCAGGCTCGCACCACCGCCGGGTTCGCCCCGATTTGGGCCATTGGCCGCCACAATGCCGCCAGCAGGGCGATGAAGAACAAGCCGCCGAGCCAGGGGAGCCAGTTTTGAATCGCTGAAAATGCTGAGAGGCGCTGAAGACGCTGAGAGATACTCTGTTTTTCTGGTTTAGAATTCATTCTTTACCGGCTCGTTCATTGATGATACGCTTGATTTCTAATTGTTTTGCTCCGAAGTTAAGAAGTAAGGCGACTACATAACCAGAAGCCTTAAGATAAGAGAGGGTCTGCACAAAATCCACCTCTTCAATGGCAACCTTTGCTTTGATTTCGACCATCACTTGATCAATGATAAAGTCTATCCGCTTGCGGCCAACTTTTTTACCACCATAGAAAATATCAATCCATACCTCGCGAGAAAAATCAAGCCCATGTATCGGAAACTCCAATGCGAGAGCACGTTGATAGATCACTTCTTCAAAACCCGGACCGAGTTCCTGGTGAACTATTTTGGCAGCTTTGATGATCTTCGCAGTAACTTCAGAAAGAGGATATTCGGGGCGAATGTATGAGTCAGACATGGAATCTCCGAATTTGAACCGCTGACTTCGCTGAATAGCGCTGACATCTCTGAGAAATACTTTTTTCAGCGTCCTCAGCATTCTCTCAGCCCTCTCAGCGATTCAACTTCCTCAATTATATTTTCAAACCTGACCAGGGTCAAACATTCCAAAAAGTGATTGTAACCAACCCCAACCTGTGCTATACTGGATTCACGCATGACCGACCCGACCACTTTCTACCAGCAAATTTATCAAAACCTGCTCATCCTCAAGAAACGCCAGGCCAGGTATGGGAGTCCTGAGCGCACGCCGCCGGAACTGCTCGACCAGATTGAGGCGCACGAAAAAGCCATCTTCCTGACCCGGCAGCGCCTCGACAGCCTCATCAGCGAAGCCGACTGGCGCGACGCCTTGACACCGCTGCTGCGAGCCAATACCTTCGCCCCGCTGGCTGACGACGAGGCCGCCGACGACGCCCAACCCGCTGTGACCGGAGCGGCTGTTGCTCAACCCACCAGCGAATATAATCTGAGCAACATCCGCGCCCTCTTGACCAAAGGCTTCAGCGACGCCGAGCTGCGCGGCTTCTGTTTCGACCAGCCTGAGTTTCGGGAGGTTTACGAGCAACTGGCCGAACAGACCGGCAAAGAGGAAATTGTCAGCCTGCTGCTTGAACACGCCGACCAGCACCTCTTATTTGAGCTGCTCCTGGCCTGGGCCAAAGCCCACAACCCGACCCGTTATCGACGCCACCGACCCTACACCGCAGGGTAGCCCCAATTTGACCATTGTTCTTGTACTCGACATGTGCTATACTGAGACAGTTCCCAAAAATAATTATCCAATCTCGTGAAACGTGAAACGTAATGCGTGATGATTCCAGGTGGAAACCCCTCACATATCACGTTTCACGCATCACCCTGGCCAAATTTGTTTGGATGGTTTACACAGTGCCTGGTACAGGTAAATCTTGGAACTGCCTAAACTACCGGCGCAGCGCGCGGAGGCCCCTTGACCACAGCCCGCTTTGATGTCTTTCTCAGCCATAGCAGCGTGGATAAACCCTGGGGCAGCCGGCTCAAGGCCGACTTGGGCCGTTACGGCCTGACTGCCTGGCTGGATCAGGACGACATCCGGCCCGGCCAGCTCATCGGCCAGGCGTTGGAAGAGGCTCTGGCCAACAGTCGAGCCGTGGCCATTATCGTTTCGCCGGAAGCGTTGGCCTCCGGCTGGGTCGCGGACGAATATTATCGCGCCCTGACTCTGACCAAGAAAGCCCCTTCGCTCCAACTGATTCCGATCCTCTACAAAAATGTGGCCCTGCCCGACCTACCCGGTTTCCTGGAAAATCGCCGCTGGGTCGACTTTCGCCAGGAGACCGCCTACGATCAAAAAGTGTGGGAACTGGTCTGGGGCATCACCGGCCAAAAGCCGGCCGAGATCCTGCCCTTGCAAGCCGAACACACCCGCCCCGTCGAAACCCTGCCCCTCGACACCATCCCTGCCCCGGCGCCCCTGCCGCCAGGCTCGCGCCTGCCTTTCCAGCCGAACCCGCTCTTTGTGGGCCGCGAGGACGACCTACGGACACTGGCGCAGGCGCTCAAGGCCGGCAAAACTACGGCCATCGGCCCCATTGCGGCGGCCACCGGCCTGGGCGGCATCGGCAAAAGCCAACTGGCCGTCGAATTCGCCTACCGCTACGGCCAATATTTCGCCGGCGGCGTCTTCTGGCTCAGCTTTGCCGACGCTAACGCGATTCGGGCCGAAATCGCTGCCTGCGGCGGGCCGGGGGCCATGAACCTCTACAGCGCCGCCAACAGTCTGAAACTGGACGAACAGGTCGCCCGGGTCCAAACCGCCTGGGGCGAACCGCTGCCCCGCCTGCTCATCTTCGACAACTGCGAAGAGGAAGCCCTGC
>CAZRYD010000086.1:485-20452 GCA_964604225.1 uncultured Caldilineaceae bacterium | reverse complement strand
CATGTCGCCCCTGGAGCTGCGGCGCAAGAATATTTTGAGCTACGGCAAGAAAACGCTGGCCGGCCAGGTGATGACCGAGAGCTGCGGCCTGCCTCAATGCCTGGAAGCCGTAGCCGCCGAAATGGAAAAACATTCCTTTGTAGCCATAGAAGGCGATAAGCGGCGAGCTTGGGGCCTTGCCTGCGCCTACAAGAACACCGGCTTTGGCAGCGGCGCGTACGATGCCGCCGGGGCCGAGGTGGAGGTTTTTGCTAATGGCCGGGCCATCGTTCGGGCCGGGGCGGCTGAGATTGGGCAGGGCTTGCCGACGGTACTGGCCCAGATTGTGACCGAGGAGCTGGGCGTGCCCTATGAGCAGGTGGATGTCTTGCTCTCCGACACCGACCTGACCCCCGACGGTATGGCCACCACGGCTTCCCGCCAGACCTACGTCACCGGCAACGCCGCCCGCTATGCCAGCAAAGAAGTGCGCAGCCTGCTCAGCCAGACGGCGGCTGAACTGCTCGACGCGCCGCCCGACACGCTGGTTTTTGCCGACGGCTTTGTTAGCAGTAACGGCCACCGTCTGCCCTTGAGTGAGGTGGTCAAACAAGCCCGGCGCGAGGGTCGCCAGCCGAAAGTGATGTATCAATATGTGGCTCCTCACTGCGAGCAATACCAGCACTTCGCCTTTGGTTTTGGGGCGCAGGCCGCGCTGGTCGAGGTGGATGTCAAGACCGGCGAAACCAAAGTGCTCAAGGTCATCGCCGCCTGCGACGTGGGCCGGGTGATGAACCCACTGGCCCTGCTGGGGCAGGTCGAAGGCAGCATCTCGATGGGGCTGGGTATGGCCTTGCAAGAGAATTTTGTGATGAAAGACGGCTACGTGCAGACCGACTCGCTGCACAAGTGCCACCTGCCGACCATCGACCAAACCCCGGAAGTGGTTACCTTCTTTGTGGAGGAAGAGACCAAAGACGGGCCGTATGGGGCCAAAGGCGTGGGCGAACTGGCTTCTATCCCCACCGCCCCAGCCATTATCAATGCCATCTATAACGCTACGGGCGTCCGCTGTTATAATTTGCCGGCGGATAAGAAGTGGCTGAAGGCGCAGTTGGGGGAGAAGTTTGGGTAGGGGTCTGGCCTTGCTTGCGCATCCGGTCAATCTGATGTAGTCTATGGCAAGTTAATTAACTTTGGTTATTAAAATCAGCGTTATTTCCATGAGGTGCTGATTGAAACGCCTGCAATGGGTGCGAATATTCGATGCGCTTCTACCACTCCTGGCGGTAGTCGGGGCGCTCCTGGTTGGGGCTCTCATCCTGCTTTTGCTTGAGACGAGTCCGCTAGAGGCGTATAAAGTTTTGCTCACCGGCGGGTTTACCAGCAAGAACGGCCTGGCCGATACCCTGGTCAAGGCCACGCCGCTGCTGTTGGTGGGGTTAGGGATTGTAATTGCCTTTCGGGCTAACGTCATCAACATCGGGGCCGAAGGACAGTTGATTGTCGGGGCGCTGCTGACGACGTTTCTGGCCTTGCAGTTGGGCGAAGTGCTGCCCGGTTATCTGGTCATCACTATCGGCCTGTTGGCCGGCAGCCTCATGGGGGCCATCTGGGGAGCCGTGCCCGGCTACTTGAAAGCCCGGCTGGGGGTCAACGAGATTCTCAGCACCATTATGATGAATCAAATTGCCATTCAGCTTGGCTATTACCTCTTGCGCGGCCCCATGATGGATCCGGCGGAACTGGAAGCCGGGACCAACATTCCTCACTCGGCTCGCTTGCCCAAACCCACCGATTTGCCCCGCTTCACCGACATCGCCGCCTGGCTGGGTTTCACCGACTCAGCCAAGGATTTGGGGCTGACCGGCCTCCGGGCCGAACTTTACGGCCTGCTGGTCGAACCGACGCGGCTGCACCTGGGGCTGATTCTGGCGATTATTATGGCCATTCTGGTCTACATTTTTCTATGGCGGACGACGATTGGCTATCGCATCCGGGCCGTTGGGCTGAATCCCAGCGCCTCGCGCTACGCCGGGATCAACGTACCCCGCTACGTCATTCTATCGCTGGGGTTGAGCGGCGCGTTTGCTGGCCTGGCCGGGGCCATTGAAATATTGGGCCTGCACCATCGCATGTTTGAGCCGACGGCAGTTTCGGCCGGCTACGGTTTCTCCGGGATTGTGGCGGCGCTGTTTGGCAAATTGCATCCTCTTGGCGCAATTCCCTCCTCTATTTTGTTCGGCGGCCTGCTGGTCGGCGGCGACAAGATGCAGCGAGCGGTGCAAATTCCCCAGGTCTTGGTGACCGCCTTGCTCGGCCTGATTGTCCTCTTTGTCGTCAGCAGCGAGATCTGGTCCCGGCGGCTGGCCAGCCGTCGCGTCAGTGCACCTTCGGAAGAAACCCCCAGCCCTGAAGTATCGAACAAGCCCGGTTTGGAGACCTCCCTATGAATGAAAACTTAACCGTTCTGGCGATTATCGTCGGGATTGCTCACTCCGGGCTGCGCTTGGCGACTCCTTACCTCTACGCGGCGATTGGGGAGATGTTTGCCCAACGCTCCGGCGTGCTCAACCTGGGCGTCGAGGGCATTATGCTGATGGGTGCATATAGCGGCTTCTACGTGCTCTTCCAGACCGGTAGCCCGTTGCTGGGCTTACTGGCCGCGGCGGCGGTAGGCGCGTTGATGGGGCTGGCCATGGCTTTTATCAGCGTCACCCTTAAAGCCGAACAAGGCATCAGCGGGATTGGCCTGTTTATGTTTGGCCTGGGTATCTCCAGTTTGCTGTTCAAAACCACCCTGGGCACGGTCGAAGGGGTTGACGGCTTTGGCGAACTCAATTTTTGTCTCACCGCTAATTTTTGTCTGAGTCAAATCCCGGTGGTGGGTGAAATCTTCTTCCGGCACAGCGTGATGGTCTACGGAGCGTTTGCGCTGGTGCCGCTGGCCTGGTGGGTGCTGAACAAGACCACCCTCGGCCTCAAAATTCGGGCAGTGGGCCAGAATCCGCAGGCCGCCGACTCGTTGGGGGTGAGCGTGGCCCGGGTGCGCTATTTCACCGTTACCCTGGGTGGACTGCTGGCCGGCGTGGCCGGCGCTTCATTGTCCATTTCGCTGCTCAATATTTTTCAAGAAGGTATGACCAACGGTCAAGGCTTTATCGCCGTGGCCCTGGTTTACTTTGGCAGTTGGACGCCTTTTGGCGTGTTGGGCGGGGCGTTGCTGTTTAGCCTGGTCAACGCGCTGCAATTGTGGGTTCAGGTGCTGGGGCTTAACCTCCCCTCCGACGTGGCAGTGATGCTGCCGTACCTGCTCACCATTGTTGCCCTAGCTTTCCCCTTCCGCCGCGCGCTCCAACCGGCTGCCTTAACCAAACCATTTGAACGGGGGCAAAATTGATGGGGAAAGGAGGTGTTATCTAGCGGCCATAAATTTTCAAGTCAGGCTCTATATATTCCAAGGAGACAACCTATCCGCTGCGGCCCGTCGCCGAAGACCGGACACACCAGCGAAAGCAAAGGATTTTGTGGCGAAATGAAATATCTCTGGGGAAATACCCTGGGGGTGGCTAAATTTAGCCCTATGGGCTTTGCTCAGCATAGTGGCTTCAGCCAGATGCGCCCTTAGCCAGCTCTTTGAAATCTCTATTGAGCCTCAAATTATTTCTAATAAATCAACTATTTTGTATAGATTTTCTTGTAGGAGAAGAAAAATGACTAAACGAATATTCTGGTTACTAGGTTTACTGGTAGCCGTAAGTATAGTTCTGGCGGGCTGTACAGGTAGTCAACCTGCGGCCCCCGCCGAAGAAAAACCCGCCGCGACCGAAGAAAAACAAGCTGAAGCGCCTGCTACCGAAGCCCCCGCAGCGACTGAAGAAGCGCCTGCCACCGAAGCCCCCGCGGCGACCGAAGAGGCTGTGGCAGAAGCCCCAGCCACCGAAGGCTGCACCGACGCCATCGGCTGCGTTGAAGTTGCTGCTGGCGACCCGATTCACCTGGCCTGGATTCAAACCGTTTCCGGGGCCACCGCACCGCTCGGCACCGATGAAGTGCGCGGCGTCGAAATGGCTATTGACGACAAGGGCGGCGAACTGCTCGGCCACCCGGTTGAACTGACCGGCGAAGACTCGCTGTGCAGCGCCGAAGGCGGCCAGACCGCCGGAACGAAGATCGCTGCCGACCCCACCGTCGTCGGCGTGATCGGAACGACCTGCTCCAGTGAAGCGCGGGCCGCTATGCCCCTCCTTTCCGAAGTCGGCTTGGTGATGATCTCCGCTTCCAATACCAACCCCGACCTGACCGACCCGAACCATCCCGATCACCATCCAGGCTACTTCCGCACGGCCCACAATGACCTGTTCCAGGGCCGGGTTGCCGCTGAGTTTGCCTACAATGAATTGGGCGTAAAGACAGCCGCCACGATCCACGACGGCAGTCCCTATGCCGAGTCGTTGCAGCGGGTTTTTGCCGAAGTGTTCACCCAACTGGGTGGAACCATCACTAGCCAGGAAGCGGTCAACGTCGGCGATACCGATATGAAGGGTGTCTTGACCAAGATTGGCGCGGATAAGCCCGAGTTTATTTATCTGCCTATCTTTGAACCCGAAGGGGACTTTATCGCCGCTCAGAAATGCGATGTTCAGGATCTGGCCGACACCTATCTGATGGGCGCCGATGGCCTACTGGCTGACACGATGCCCGAAGCATCCGGCGAGTGTGCCAATGGCATGTTCCTGTCCGGCCCGTATGTGCATGGCCAAGCGTATGATGATTTTGTGGCCAAGTACACCGAGAAGTATGGCGAAGCCCCGATCAGTGGGTATCACGCCCATGCTTACGACGGGGCGAATATCCTGATCGCCGCCATTGAGAAAGTAGCGGTCCAGAAAGACGATGGGGCGCTGAGCATCGGGCGGCAGGGGTTGCGCGATGCCATGTATGGAACCAAGGACTTCAAGGGGTTGACCGGTACTTTGGCTTGTAATGAAAATGGCGACTGTGCCACAGGCGAAGCTCTCGCTATCTTCAAATTAACCGAGGCCGAGATTGTGGATGGCAAATGGCCGCCCCAACCCGTCTGGACTCCTGGCCAAGGAGCTATTGAAGCCACCGCCGCTGAAGCGACTGCTGAAGCCCCGGCTGCAGCCGAACCGGAAGCCATGACCGTAGACATCGAACCCGTCCGCATTGCCCTGGTCATGCCCAGCACCATCAGCGACTACGCCTGGAGCCAATCCATGTATGACTCCCTGAAACAGATCCAAGATGCTGCCGGCCAAGATGTGGTCGAAATTGTCTACACCGAGAATATGTTCAACGTGACCGATGCCGCCGCCGCTATCCGCGACTACGCCGACAACGGCTACAATCTGATCATTGCCCACGGCGCTCAATACGGCACCTCCCTGTTTGAGATTGCGCCCGACTTCCCCGAGACCAGCTTTGCCTGGGGTACCACCACCAACACCGGCGCCGACCAGGGCGTCACCAACGTCTTTGCTTACGAACCTCGCGGCGATGAAGCCGGCTATGTTACGGGTGTTCTGGCCGCCCAACTAACCAAGTCCAAAGTGATTGGGCTGGTGGGTCCGGTTGATGCCGGCGATGCCAAACTCCACGTGGATGGTTTCCTGGCCGGGGTGAAAGACGCCGACCCCGACATCAAGGTCAATGTCTCCTTCACCGGCTCCTTTGGCGACACCGCCCTGGCTGCCGAGGCTGCCAACGTGCAAATCAACGCCGGAGCTGATGTATTGACCGGATCGTCCCAGCAGGTGGTCGGCGCTATTGGCGTGGCCAAAGAAAAGGACATTCCCTGGATCGGCGTGCAAGCTGATCAAAGCCCCGTGGCCCCCGAAGTTGTGGTTGCCACCGCCGTCTACGACTGGAAGAATCTACTCCTCGATATGATCAAGAGTCACCAGGCTGGTGAACTGGGCGGCAAAGTGATCCAACTTACCTTCAAAAACGGCGGCATTCGCATGATTTACAGCGACAAGTTGCCGGAAGAAGCCGTGTCTGCGGCCAAAACAGCCGAAGCCGGGCTGGTTGACGGTTCGATCAAGATCGTAGCCGAACCAAGATAATGGATTAATCAGCATGGGTGTGGACACTCATCTGCACCCATGCTTTGGTTCCGCAGAATAGTGAAAAAATGTCATTCTGAACGAAGCGAAGCGGAGTACCCAAAGGGTATAATAATGAAGAATCCCCTAAAATTACACTTTTCAACGAGTTTGAGGGGGATTCTTCGCTCCCCGCTTGCGGAGTCGCTCAGAATGACATGGGAAGTCCGATTATTAAATCATGAGTGAAAACAATCTTCTCCCTTCCGGCCTACCGCGCATCGAGTCGATTGAGATGCGGGGCATTGTCAAAAAATTTCCCGGCGTGTTGGCCAATGATCGCGTCAATTTTGAGGTGAAGGCCGGTGAAATTCATGCCCTGTTGGGTGAAAATGGCGCGGGTAAAAGCACTTTGATGAAAATCCTCTACGGCTTGTATCAGCCCGACGCCGGGGAGATTCTGCTCAATGGCCAGCCTATCCGAATTCACTCACCGCTTGACTCGATTAACTACGGCATTGGGATGATTCACCAGCACTTTATGCTGGTCGACTCGCTGACCGTGGCCGAGAATGTGGCCCTGGGGCTTAAATCCTCCCGCGAACCGCAGCTCGATTTGGATAAGGTGTCGGCCCGGATTCAGGAACTGGCCCAAAAATATGGTCTACAAATAGATCCTGCGGCGCAGGTTTCGCACTTGGCAGTGGGCCAGCAGCAGCGGGTCGAAATTATGAAGGCGCTCTATCGGGGCGCGGCTTTACTGGTGCTGGATGAGCCGACCGCCGTTTTGACTCCCCAGGAAGTGAACGACATTTTTGACATCTTTCGCCAGATGGCCAAGGATGGACACACTCTGATTTTTATCTCTCACAAACTCCACGAAATTTTGGACCTGACCGACCGGGTGACGGTTCTGCGCGACGGCAAGGTGATCGGCACCCGCCCGACGGCAGGGGCGACCAAGCGCGACCTGGCCCAGATGATGGTGGGCCGGGAGGTGGTCATGGAACGCGGACGAGGCGTCCCCAAGCTGGGAGAAGTGCGCCTCAAATTGCAGCAGGTCAATGCCGTTAACGGCCAGGGCACGCCGGTGCTGCGTGATATTAGTTTTGAGGTGCGCAGCGGCGAGATTGTGGGAGTGGCCGGCGTGTCGGGCAATGGCCAGAGACCGCTGGCCGAAGCCATTGCCGGACTGTGGCCTCCCACCAGCGGCCAGATTTTTCTGGAAAATAAAGAGGTAACCGGCCTGGCCCCGGCGGCCATGATCGAGGCCGGCCTGTCGTATATTCCCGAAGAGCGTATGCACGACGGGGCCATTAAAGATTTTACGGTGGCCGAAAATCTGATTTTACAAGATCACATTCGCTCACCCTACAGCCAGGGTGTCTTTCTCAATTTCAAACAAATCGCCCAACATGCCGGCGAGATGATTCGCCAGTTTAATATTAAGACGCCCAGCCGCGAAACTCCAATCAAAAATCTATCCGGGGGCAATATTCAAAAACTGATTTTAGCCCGCGAATTGGCCCGCCAACCACGCGTGCTCATCGCCGCCCAGCCTACCCGTGGCGTGGATATCGGCGCGACCGAATATATTCACAATCAGCTCTTAAAACAACGGGCCGAGGGCCTGGCCACCCTGCTCATTTCCGAAGACCTGGACGAAATTCGGGCTTTGTCCGACCGGATCATCGTCATGTTTGGTGGTGAAATCATGGGCATTGTCCAGAACGACCAAACTACAGTCGAAGAGTTAGGCTTGATGATGGCCGGCGAGCGACACGAGATTATTCCAGCGGAAACCGCGTAAAGTTTTTTCAAATCTTGGAACGCAGATAACGCAGCTTGAGCTGATTTTCGCAGATTTTTCTTATATTTATCCGCCTAAATCTGCGAGAGCAGCGTTTATCCGCGTTCTATTCAAAAACTGCCCAGATAATGAGACTAATTGGACTGAGGTTTAATCATGGACGAACCCCATCTTCAGCATCTCCGCCAGGCGATTGAAGTGGCGCGCCGATCCAGGGAGCACGGCAATCATCCCTTTGGGGCGATTCTGGTTGACGAGAACAACGTCGTTATCCTGGAAGCCGAAAATACGGTCAACACCGAGCGCGATTGCACCGGCCACGCCGAAACGAACCTCATTCGCCTGGCAACACGCCGGTTCGATCCTGAAATGCTGCGCACATGCACCCTCTACACCAGCACTGAACCGTGCGCTATGTGCTCCGGAGCGATTCATTGGGGCCAGGTCGGCCGGGTGGTTTTTGGCTTGAGTGAAGAGGGTTTGTACGCTATGACCGGCAGCAGCCACCCCGACAATGAAACCATGCGCCTGCCCTGCCGCGAAGTCTTTGCCCGCAGCGGCCGGCCGGTGGAAGTCATCGGCCCGCTGTTGGAGGATGAGGCCAGGATTGTTCACGAGGGATTTTGGATGTAACTATGACCCGCAATTTTTAGATTACAGGCGTTTGCTGCGACGACTTGCTGCGGATAAGAAGTCTGACCTTGTCTTCAAGGTATCGAATGATGAATAACTACTCCTTTGGCTATCCTCAACAGTGCACAAAGTGTGCGAATATCGCGACGTGTGAAATGAATCTCCAAGTAGCACCTTATTTCAGCAGGGGAGTTGGACGAAGAGCTATGCTAATTGGGCAAGACCCAACAATATTCAATCAGCCTGAACGGGTCAGTCATGTTCTTATGCTCAACCAAGTAAATGGTCAACTTTCAAGATGGCTAAAAGAAGTTTTTGGAGCAGAAAACTTTCGTTCGCTTACATTGTATGCTACTAATCTGGTAAAGTGCTCTTTTTCCAAGCCGCCATCTACTACAACAGAAGGTGGGCTTAGATTTCTGCAGCCTTACTTTCAAAATTGTAAAGCTTATCTCTTGGAAGAGCTACTTAATTTTCGACCTGATCTCGTTTTGACATTAGGTGAACCTGCTCATAAGTTGTTTATTTCTATTCTTGACAATCACAACGACATTCCTGATTCCATGCAAGCTGCCTTCACAGGGCATTTTACCAAAGCGCGGCTTAAGGAATTTGAGTTTGATTATTCACCATGTTTGCATATCAAAACTTTTCGGGTGGCTGAAGTTTATGGTGAGAGTGTGAAGAAATTCAAGCAAGGAATATCAGCTTATTTTAATACGGATGAACTCAGATAAATAAAAATTTGAGAAATCTGTGCAATCTGATAGCTATATGTGATACTTCCAGATTGCGAAAAAGAAATTACGACGGGGCAAAATGCCATGCAAGCACCTCTCCGAGACTGGGTCCCCACCGACCTGGAACAAGCCATCCAACAAAAAGCCGCCCATTACCGGGCGCTGACCTCGGTCCAGCTTGAAGTCGAAGTGGAACACCTGTTGGCGCAGCACGAGCAGTTTATGGACCACGAATGCCTCAGCCTGTACGCCGGCACGAACATCATGAACCCGCGAGCGGCGCGGCTGCTGGCCTCGGGGGTGGGCAGCCGGCCCAGCCTGGGCTATCCCGGCGATAAGTACGAGATGGGCATGCACTACGTCGAACAGCTTGAGATCATCGCGGCGGAGCTGCTGAAGGAATTGTTCCAGGGCCAATACGTCGAATTTCGGGTGGGCAGCGGCTCGCTGGCGAACCTGTACACCTACATGGCCTGCACCCGGCCAGGCGAGCGGATTATGGCTTTTTCCGAAGCCGCTGCGGGGCACGTCACCCATCACCAGGCCGGGGCCGCCGGATTGTACGGGCTGGAAATCCACGACGTGCCCTTTGACCCCAGCCAGATGACGATTGACCTGAACGAGTTGGCCCGGCAAGCCCGCGAGATCAAGCCGCGTTTAATCATTGTCGCCGGCAGCATGTGCCTGTTCCCCTACCCAGTGGCAGCGGTGCGGGAGATTGCCGACTCGATTGGGGCCTGGGTGATGTACGACGCAGCCCACATGTCGGGCTTGATTGCCGGGGGTGAGTTCCAGCAGCCGCTGGCCGAGGGAGCGCATGTGCTGACCTCTTCAACCTACAAATCGTTTGGCGGACCGCCAGCGGGCATGGTCTTGACCAACTCAGCAGAACTGGCCGAGCGGCTGGACAAAATTGCCTATCCCGGCCTGACCGCCAATTTCGACTTGAGCAAAACGGCCGCTCTGATTATCGCCTGCCTGGATTTGCGGGAATTTGGCCGGGAGTACGCCCGGACGTGCATCGCCAATGCCAAAGCCCTGGCTGAGGCGCTCGACGGGGGCGGCTGTCCGGTGTATCGGGTCGCCGGGCGGGGTTTCACCGCCTCGCACCACGTGGCTATTGCGGCGGCGGATTATGGCGGCGGGACCACGGCCTCGCGGCTGCTGGAAAAAGCCAATATCCTGGCCAGCGGTATTGGCCTGCCTTTGCCGCCGGTGGCGGGTGATTTCAACGCTATACGCCTGGGCACGCAGGAAATCACTCGCTGGGGCATGCAGCCACAGGACATGCCCGCAGTGGCCGATCTCATCTGCCGGGTGCTGGTCAAAAACGAAGCGCCGGAGCGGGTCAAGCCGGAGGTGGTGGCCCTGCGACGACGCTTTCAGCAATTGCACTTTGTCCGGTCAGTCAATAAAACGTGAACCGTAACGGTTCCACCCGGTCAGCAGCTTACGTTTCACGTTTTACAGAATATAAACTTTAAAACAAGGGAGTTTTACCATGAGTCAAGACAGAGTAGCCCTATATTTGCAAGACGCCCACGAACTGCGCGAGGGTATGAAAATTGCGCAATACGCCGAAAAGCATGGTTTTGAGGCCGTCTGGCAGGCTGAAAGCCGGCTGGTGCGCGACGCCATTGTTCCGATGGCCGCCTTTGCCGCCGTAACCGAGCGAATCAAGGTTGGTTCCGGGGTCATCAACAACTGGACCCGCAACATCGGTTTGCTGGCGGCTACTTTCCTCACCCTCGACGACCTGGCCCCCGACCGGATTATCTGCGGTATCGGGGCCTGGTGGGACCCACTGGCCGCCAACGTCGGCATCGAGCGCCGCAAACCGCTGCAAGCGATGCGCGAAACTATCGAGGTCATGCGCCGCCTGCTCAACATGGAGAATGTGACCTATGAAGGCGAGTTCCACAAGGTCAAAGGCATCGAGCTGGACGTGGTGCATGGTCGCCGCGAGCCGCGCCACGTGCCGATCATGATCGGTGCAACCGGTTTAAAAATGATGGAAATGACCGGCGAAATCGCCGATGGCGCGGTGCTGAATTATTGCGTTCCCCCGGAATATAACCACGAAGCTCTATCGGCTCTAAAAACCGGAGCGGAACGGGCCGGGCGAACCCTCGCCGACATTGATCGCCCGCAGTTGATGATCTGCTCGGTGCATACCGACAAGGCTAAAGCCATGGACGGAGCCAGATGGATGTTAACCCAATATCTGGCCCAACAGCCGCACATCGCCAAAGCCAGCGGCGTAAGCGACGATGTGGTCAAGAAAATTCAAAGCATTCTCGGCTGGCCGGCTACCAAAGAGCAAATCAAAGCAGCCATGCCCCTGGTACCGGATGAACTGGTCCAGCGCATCACGGCCAGCGGCACCCCCGAAGAAGTCAAGGCTAAGGTGCGGGAATATGTGGCCAACGGCTGCACCTGTCCCATTTTGTACCCGCTGGGCGACCCGTATCTGATGATAGAAGTCTTCTCCGACGGCTACGGTCAATAAGCGCTTGGGTCAAGCTAAAACCTCCAAAGTCTAAAAACCTCGGAGGTTTATCTGGTTTTGGTGTTTTTATTTTTGAAGGTATTCCAACTTTTGGCTTGAGTACAGGAGTCCAATGTGCACGTTGGACTCCTGATTGTCTTATCTACTTTCTTCTCTGGCTAAAATTTCCTCGACCAAAGCGCGCTCCTCGGCTAAATTTGTGACCCGACCATCCAGGCGGGCATTACGTAAGGCGTCAATAATGCGACGAAAGATAGGGCCGGAAGGCAACTGGAACTCCTGTTTCAGATAGTTGCCGTCAATCAAGGGCGCAACGTGGCGCAGGTCGCGCTGGAAACGGAGGAGTTGGGCGCGGGCGGCTTCTTCTTCTAAACCGAGCCAGGCAATCAAGCGGGCCTCATCGGAGGCCGAGGCCACCAGGTGATAGAGCACACTGGCCGTTTCAGCCTCGGCAATTTGGGCAGCGCTGCGCCGCAGTTGGTAAACTTGATTGAGAACGACCCGCTGGTGAGTCCGTAGATTGAGACGTTGGATCAAATCGGTTTGCTCATCGCCGGCCAGCCAGAAGAGCATCAGCCCCACATAATGCACAGTGGCAGGTTTTGTGCCAGCCCAGGGGGTCTCAGACAGGCCGCTTTGCAACGTTTTTAGCCGGTCCATCAGCCAGTCATCCACCATCAGACCGGGATGGATTGCCGTTAGAATGCCCAACTGGTCGAGCTGTCGCAGCGCTTGTTCGGGGTGGCGTTCTTGAAAAATCAACTCCAGTTCGTGCATGATACGCTCACCGCTGACGCGCGAGAGCAAATCCAGGGCATTGGTCAGCAGCTCGGCGGTACGCTCCTCCAGAGCAAAATCAAGCCGGGCGATGAGCCGGGCCGCCCGGAGCATGCGGGTCGGGTCTTCGACAAAACTGAGGCTGTGCAGCACCCGAATCAGGCGCGCTTCCAGGTCGCTTTGCCCGCCGTAAAAGTCGAGCAGTTCGCCAAAGTGATCCGGGGTCAAACGGAGGGCCAGGGTGTTGATGGTGAAATCGCGGCGGTGCAAATCCTGGCGGATGGAACTCTGCTCCACTTCCGGTAGAGCCGAAGGGTGGCGATAAAACTCTGTTCGGGCGGTAACAAAATCAAGTGAGCTGAGTAGGGTATTTTTGGCCGGCGGGATAGAACCAAAGGGGATGGGTTGGTCCAGAATCCATTTGGCCGTACCAAAGCGGTCGTGGCTGCGCACCCGCCCGCCCAGGCGCTGGTGCAGGTCCTGGGTCAGAGCAATCGCATCGCCTTCCACCACCAGGTCAAGATCGAAGCGGGGGCTGGCCTTGGCCCGGCCGGCTTCGTCGTTGCCTACCAGCAGGGTCAAAAGCAAATCGCGCACAAAACCGCCCACCAGATAGAGGGTGTCGCCATGCTGAGCGGCTAACTTGCCAGCTTCTTGCAGCAATTGCAGCAGCGCGGGGGAGAGGGTCCGTTTGAGTTGGAGCGCCAAATTGAGCCGGACGGGTTTGTCGCTGCCGGTCAGTTGCCACAAATTAATCAAATCGGTGCGGGTGACGATGCCGATCACCGCACCGTCGAGTTGGCTGACGACCGGAACCTGGCCAATGCCGGTACTGGTCATCAGGCTCTGCACGGCATCAATGCTGTCCGCGGGTGTGACGAAAAATTCGCCTTTTTTCATAAATTGACTGATGACTGCGCCGCCCAATTTATGCCGCCGGGCTTTGTCGATTTCACGGCGGGAGACGACGCCGACAATTCTGCCGCTGGTCGGGTCAACCACAGGAAAGCCTTCATGGCCGTAGCGATCCATCATCTCGGCGGCGTGGCGCACCGTATCGGTCGGAGCTAGAGTGCGCGCGCCTCGGGACATTATTTGAGCCACCGTGGTGGCAGGTTGGACCTCAAGTTTGAGTAATTGGATTAACTCTTTTTTGAGGTGCGCCAAATCTTTATCTTTGACCAGGGCCGCCGCCGCGCGAGCGTGTCCCCCGCCGCCAAAAAACTCGGCCAGCCGGCCCACATCAATGGCTGCGGTGGTGGAACGGGCCACCATTTGCACATGGTCCTGCATGTCTACTAAAATAAAGAGCGCCTCTGGCTGGTACAAATCGCGCAGACGATGAGTCAGGGTGCTAATTTCCTCCACATACCGATCTGTTGTTGCCGTGCCGATCATGAGGGTGTGGCCGTGAATTGACAGCGTGTCCAGGTGCTGAATAAGCTGTTCGTAGAGCGCCCGCTGAATATCGCTCATGGCGTAATTCAGGTACTCGCGGACAAGGTCGAGACGCGCTTGTCCTTCGGCCAAAAGCCAGGCCGCGGCATGTAGGTCACGCGGCGTGGTGTTGGCATAGGTCAGGGAACCGGTATCCTCGTATATCCCCAAGAGAAGCAGGGTCGCCTCAAGTGGCGGCAAGCGTCCGGGTAGCTCACGAATTTGCTCGACCAGCAGGGTAACCGTGGCTCCGGTATCGGTCAAGCTTAAGACTGCCCCTGGCGGAGGCGGCTGGTGGAGTTCGTGGTGGTCAATGATGTGGACCAGGGCATCGGGTTGCAGGCCTTTGAGCGCGGGAATTTGCTGGTTATCAACGATGGTCAGCCGGTTAATCGGTTTGCGTTCTAACTCATTCAGGTGCACAAAAGGGAGTTCGCTCTCGTACAGGGTTACAAAGTTACGCACATTGCGATTGAGTGAGTTAGGCAAAACGGGCATGGCTTCAGGATAAAGCCGCCAGGCGCCGAGCAGCGAAGCCACGGCATCAAAATCGGCATTGGCATGGGTGACGATGATGTGCATGGTGGCAGTATACCATGTTTGGAGGATTTAATGAATATCGTAGCGCGTGTTGCGGATTCTATACACGCCTAGTTGGGCTAATTTTGTCCTGATGAGTGAAGAGATAACCCTACGCCCAGCCACCCTGGCCGATGCCAGAGTGTTGGCTCAATTGTGGATGGCTACTTTTCCCGACAAGTTTGGCCCAATCCTGGGCGATAAAGCTGAGCGGGTTCTGTGTGATTGGTTGCGCTTAAGTGAGCGTCATCTCCAAACCACCACCGTAGCCGAAATTGCAGGGGCGGTGGCCGGTTTTATTGTCCTGGAAACACCGGCAGCGCCTCACGTCGACGATGGGCGCTGGCTCTGGTACGCACTGCAACTTAACAACGGTATTTTCGGGGCGCTGCGGGGTCTGGTGTTAATGCTATTGATTGATAATGATTATCAACCCGATAAAAATGAAGTTTATATCGAAATGCTAGGGGTTGATCCGGCTTGGCGCGGCCATGGCATCGCCAGCCAGCTCATTAGCCACGCTGAAACCATAGCGCACCAGCAGCATCTTTCTCAATTGACGCTGGCCGTGGTGAGTGATAATATGCCCGCCATTCAATTATATGAGAAATTGGGCTTTACCACCCAGGCCAGGCGACGCAGCAGGCTGTTAAAGTGGATTACCGGGCACCCCGGTTACTACGAGATGGTGAAGCAATTGTCAACGGAAGTAGGAAGTAAGGAGTAGGCAGTAGGGAAAAAACCTTACTTCCTACTCCCTACTGCCTACTCCTTTGAGTTATTTAACTATCCAAATAAGGTGTAATCTTGTCCAGAATCGCTTGTTTGGGCACAGCGCCGACCATACGCTCGACAGGCTGCCCAAATTTAAAAAGGATCAAGGTAGGGATATTTAACACGTTATAATTTGAGGTAACGGTCGGGTTGGCCTCGATATCCACTTTGACAACCTTGAGCTGCTCTGGATATTCCGCCGCAATTTCAGCCAGATAAGCGTCAACACTTTTGCACGGACCACACCATTCCGCCCAAAAATCGGCCACTACTGGAATATCACACTTTAAAACTTCCGCATCAAAGCTGTTATCGGTGGCGTGAACAAACGTCGCCATACTCTATGCTCCTGTCTGTAAAATATCCCCCCAAATATACTCCGACTGGCAACCTGTGGCAAGTCTGTCACCCGGCGCACGTGTCATTCGTCTAAAATAATTATGACATTTATCACTAATCAGATTTGATATTATTGAATATAATATTTAGGTTGAGCATCGCACGCAAAAAAATTAGTGTTTTCTAACCAATAATGTACGAGACACCTACGATTTCCATACGCTTCTCTTGACTCCATAGGAAAAAAGTGCTATTATGCACGTGTAACAAATGTTCACGATTGGGAAGGGCGTGCACATTTGTCCAGAAATCTCCACTAAATCTGTCAGCAACACTATAATTTACTAAGCGTAACAGAAGTTTATGGCTGCTTAGGCAGCTACAGCTTATGTTGTCCAAGACGACGGGTACACAAGACTGACGATGATGTCATCAGACCTACTATCTGCGCCAATTTTTTTGGCTTTGAGTTGGATAACTAACTCTTTAAGGGGTTATTTGTTTATAGCAAAAGGCATAGGTTTGACCAGTTGAAAAACCGGTCAAATCTATGCCTTTTTTTACAAAAAGGCAGGCGTTCCCCATAGAACGCTCCTATAGTGGTTAAGTAGATGCGTCTCAGGGCACCATTGATCCGGTCGGCTTTGGGATCGGGCAAAAAAGCCGGAGACGAAGGAGGGTGAATTATCGAAAAAATTTGTAAGTGAGTGAGTCTCAAAGAAGCCGGTAGGTCCACCTTGAACCCCGCCTAGCCGACTGAGCTAAAGCTTTGACAATGGGGTTTCAAAGCCAAATCGTCGTACAACGACAAAATATCAAAAACTCTAATGTGTGAGGGGAAAAACAACTATGAATATCTTACTGGGTGAAATAATGGGCACCATGGTGCTGATCATCTTGGGTGACGGCGTGGTTGCCAACGTGGTATTGGACAAAAATAAAGGCCAGGGCGGCGGCGGCGGCGGCGCCTGGATTGTGATTACCGCAGGCTGGGCTTTTGCGGTAGTATTTGGTGTTTTTGCGGCGCAGGCGTTTGGGAGCGGCGGCGCGCACCTCAATCCGGCCGTCACATTTGGCTTCCTTGCCGCTGGACTTATTCCGGCAAGCGATGTGATATTTTACCTCATCGGCGAATTTGTCGGGGCCTTCCTCGGCGCCGTCATCGTCTGGCTGGCCTACGTGGATCATTTCGCCGCAACCGAGAGTAAAGGCGGCAAGTTGGCCGTCTTTTGCACCGCCCCGGCGATCCGCAATACCACCATGAACCTGGTCACCGAAATCATCGGTACCTTCGTCCTGGTGCTGGGCGTAGCCGCTATCTTCCAACTTAATACCCCCGTTACCGGCATTCAGGTTGCCGGTGGTGTTGGCCCCTTCTTAGTGGGCGTGCTAGTGTGGGGCATCGGCCTCTCCCTGGGCGGCCCGACCGGCTACGCCATTAACCCGGCCCGTGATCTCGGCCCGCGCATTGCTCACTTTGTGCTGCCCGTCGCCAACAAGGGTGACAGCGACTGGGGTTATTCCTGGATCCCGGTTGTTGGCCCGATCATCGGTGGGGTTATCGCCGGTGTACTGCTGACCATCCTCTAAATAAAAACTTTAGATTGCACGGAAAGGAAAGGTAGGCATGAAAAAACTTATCAATAAGCCGGAAGATGTCGTCGCCCAATCATTGGGCGGCGTAGCCGCAGCGCACGGGGATTTGGTGAAAGTGTATTACAATCCCAACATCGTTGTGCGCGCTGATGCCCCCGTGCAGGGCAAAGTGGGCGTCATCTCCGGTGGTGGCAGCGGCCACGAGCCGATGCACGGTGGCTTTGTGGGCATGGGCATGCTCGATGCGGCCTGTCCCGGCGACGTTTTCACCTCACCTACACCCGATCAGATGGAAGCGGCGACCAAGGCCGTTAACGGCGGGGCCGGCGTGCTGCACATCGTCAAGAATTACACCGGCGACGTGATGAACTTCGAAATGGCCGCCGAGTTGTGCCAGGCCGAAGGGATTGAAGTGGTGGCCGTTGTGACCAATGACGACGTGGCGGTGCAGGATAGTCTCTATACGGCTGGCCGGCGCGGCGTGGGCATTACCGTGATAGCCGAAAAAATCTGCGGGGCGGCGGCCGAAAAACGGATGAATTTGCAGCAAGTGGCTGATGTTTGCCGCAAGGTCAATGGCCAAGGCCGCTCGATGGGTATGGCCCTGACCTCCTGCACCGTACCTGCTGCGGGCAAACCCACCTTTGAAATTGGCGACGATGAGATGGAAATCGGTATCGGCATCCACGGAGAGCCGGGCCGTAAGCGCATGCCGCTAAAAATGGTCGATGAGATCACCGAGATGATGGCTGAAGCTATTATCACCGACCTGCCCTACAAGAGCGGTGACAGTGTCATTGCCATGGTCAACGGTATGGGCGGCACTCCGCTGATTGAGCTCTACATCATCTATAACAAGCTCAATCAAATCTGCCAGGGCAAGGGGATCAAAATTGCCCGCAATTTGGTGGGCAACTACATCACCTCGCTAGAAATGCAGGGCTGTTCCATCACGCTGCTCAAAACCGATGATCAACTAACCGCGCTGTGGGACGCACCCGTCCACACTCCGGGATTACGTTGGGGAGTATAACTACATTATGGTCAACCGAGATAACCTTTTGGCCTGGCTTGACGCGCTGAGCCAGATCTACACCGAGAACAAACAATATCTAACGCAGCTCGACTCGGCTATTGGCGATGCCGATCACGGTATCAACATGGACCGTGGCTTCACCGCGGTTAAGGCCGACCTGGATAAGAACAATCCTCAGGATATAAGCGCCATCCTCAAAACTGCGGCCATGGCCCTCATTCGCACCGTAGGTGGCGCGGCTGGCCCTTTATATGGTACTTTCTTCATGCGGGCCAGCGCTGCTTGCGCCAACAAAGCCGAGTTAGGACCGGCCGACGTAGTTGCTATGTTTGAGGCCGGTTTGGACGGCGTTGTGCAACGCGGCAAAGCCGAACCGAACGACAAAACGATGGTGGACGCTCAAAAACCAGCGCTTGAGGCCATGAAACAAGCGCTGGCGGATGGGGCTGACCTGAAGAAAATCTTACAAAAAGGTACCGCCGCGGCTGAAGCAGGGATGAAAAACACCATCCCGCTGCAAGCCCGGAAAGGTCGAGCTAGCTACCTGGGTGAACGCAGTATTGGCCATCAAGATCCAGGAGCTACTTCATCCTACCTGATGATCAAAGCCGCTGCTGATCTCTGGGCCTAAGGTTATCCGGTTGAAGCTAATAAGTAACAGGCTGATAGTTGGCAGGTAGTTTGTTACTTGCAGTTCTGTCAGCTTGTGTCTGGCAACTTGCTTTCTAAACAATTATACCTGTCACCATGATGTGACAATCATTGTATCGAAGGAGAAAATATTATGGCTAAGTACGTGGCCGCAGTAGATCAGGGTACCACCAGTACCCGCTGTATGATTTTTAATCACGCCGGGGAGTCGGTGGGTCTCGATCAGTTAGAGCATGAGCAAATCTATCCTCAATCGGGCTGGGTGGAGCACGACCCCCTGGAAATTTGGGCGCGCACCCAGGATGTCATCAAGGGCGCTATGAAAAAAGCGGGCATCTCCGCCGCCGACATTGCCGCCGTGGGCGTCACCAACCAACGCGAAACAACCGTGGACTGGGACAAAAACACCGGCAAACCATATCATAATGCGCTGGTCTGGCAAGACACCCGCACCGACAAAATCTGCAATGAGCTAGCCAAAGACGGCGGGCAGGATCGCTTCCGTGCCCAAGTCGGGCTGCCTCTGGCCACCTATTTCTCTGGCCCCAAAGTCAAATGGTTGCTGGACAATGTGCCCGGCCTGCGCGCAGCCGCCGACAAGGGCGATGCCATCTTTGGCAACATTGATACCTGGGTTATCTGGAACCTGACCGGCGGCGCCAACGGCGGCGCTCACGTGACCGATGTGACCAATGCCTCACGCACCATGCTCATGGACCTGGATGGGACGCATTGGGATGACAAGATTTGCGCCACGATGACCATTCCTAAGTCTATGCTACCCGAAATTCGCCCCTCCAGCGACCCCAAGATTTATGGCTACACCCTGCCCGATGGCCCCTTTGGCGGGCGCATCCCCGTCTGTGGTGACCTGGGCGACCAGCAAGCAGCGACGGTCGGTCAAGCCTGCTTCAGCCCCGGCGAGTCCAAGAATACCTATGGCACCGGCTGCTTTATGATCCTCAACACCGGCACCAAAATTGTACCCTCCAAGAGCGGCCTGCTGACCACGGCCTGCTATAAGTTTGGTGACTCGCCC
>CAZRYD010000086.1:0-475 GCA_964604225.1 uncultured Caldilineaceae bacterium | reverse complement strand
GGGGTGCTTCATGCTGCTGAACACGGGCGGCCAGCCGGTGCCCTCGCGCCACGGCCTGCTGACGACGCTGGGCTATCAGCTTGAAGGCCAGCCGCCGGTTTACGCTCTGGAAGGCTCCATCGCCATCACCGGCGCGCTGGTGCAGTGGCTGCGCGACAACCTGAAGTTGATTGAAAAGTCAAGTGATGTAGAAGACTTGGCTAAAACGGTTGATGACAACGGCGGCATCTATTTTGTGCCGGCCTTCTCCGGCCTCTTCGCCCCTTATTGGAAGAGCGACGCCCGTGGGGTTATCGCCGGTCTGACCCGCTACGTCAATCGGGGTCACTTTGCCCGCGCTGCCCTGGAAGCCACGGCTTTCCAAACCCGCGAAGTGCTCGACGCCATGAATGCCGACTCCGGCGTACCGTTGACGGCGCTCAAGGTTGACGGCGGCATGGTTTATAATGACCTGCTCATGCAGTTCCAGGCCGAT
>CAZRYD010000085.1:0-20490 GCA_964604225.1 uncultured Caldilineaceae bacterium | reverse complement strand
CACCACCAGATCGGGCCGCTCGCGCCGGATGGCGTGCAGCGCGGTTTCACCGTCATAAGCGGTCAGCACCTGAAAGCCAGCTCGCTCCAGGTAAGATTGCACCAGGCGGGTGATTTGTTTATCGTCGTCAACAACTAAGATACGGGCCATAAGATTGATCTAAAACTGTGAGCGGTATATCTTTATTCTATCACAGAAACGGTAATCCGGTTAAAAAATCCCGGCTGGCTTCAATATGCCAACCGGGAAAAGTATGAACTCAGTTGTCTTTTGGGGTTAGATTAGTAGCTGCCTGAGCTATCCGGGGCAGCGCCGGGGGCGCTGTTTTGGGAGCCCCAGCTTTGGTTCAACCAATCAATCACGTCGACCCGCAGGTTGGCCAGCCGATTATTCACTTCCTCCTGGGTCAGTTGGCCGTTGGTGACCAGTTGATTCAGTCGATCGGTGCGGGGGGCCAAAACAGCATCCACGATAGTATTGAGAGCCACATCCTTGTCCTTGGCCACGTCGGCAATCGATTCGCCGACTTGCAGTTCAGTGAACAGTTCCGCGGGGGTCAACCCCAGTTTCTCAGCCGCTACAACTGCCAGGGAATTCCCCGGCCCGCCCCAGCGTCCACCCCTGGCGCCACCCATACCGGCGCAATCACACAGACCATCGCCATCCTCATCGGCGTAGCCCATGCCTCGACCATACCCCTGCGGCAAGCCTTTCTCGTTGATCCGCTCGGTCAGGTTGGTCTTCATCTGGGCCAGCATCGTGTCGGCTTGCTCCTGGGTCAGTTGGCCGTTGGTGACCAGTTCCTTCAACCGGTCGGAGCGAGGGGTGATCACAGCCTCGACAATGGTATCTACGTCAACATTCTTTTCCTGGGCCACGTCGGCAATCGATTTGCCGGCTTGCAGCTCGGCGATCAATTCAGCGTTGGTCAGACCTAACTTTTCAGCCGCCACCGCAACCAGAGAATTCTCCGGGCCGCCCCAGCGTCCGCCGGGGCCCATTCGCCCCGGACCACCACCAGGTCCCATCCCGAATCCAGGGCCAAAAGCGCCGTCGTTCATCATCCCTCGACCCCCACCCATACCAAAGTCCTGACCGGTGCCGCGACCAAACATGGGGCCACTGCCATCGCCGCGCCCGTACCAGCCCATTGGCCCCTGAGCCAGAACATAAGGGGTCACTACAGTAAAGGCAACCAGGGCGGCTGCCCCTAACAAAATAACTACACTAGCGATCAATAACCATTTCTGAGTTTTCACAATTTATCTCCTTTTGGGCTTAATTTTTGACAAGCAAGTCATTGTTTTCTTTTATGGTTACAGTATATCAAGCAATTATGGAGATCTTATGGAGGAATCGAGTAGACCAGGTGAAGATACGCCGGGTGTTTCGTTGCATTTCTGCACCCTTGCGACTATTATAAGGTCAGAGCGTCAGCGGGCGACTCAGGCCAAAGGCTGAGCAGTGAGGAGGAAATCTATGAATAGTTTTGAGGAAGTTTTTACCGACCACGCTGTGCCGGATCCGGCCATGCTGATAACCTTGCCCTATGGGGAGCAACTGACGGCTTTGTTTTATCCCCCCGTGGTGGAAGCCCGCAACGGCGACCCCAAGGGAGCGTCGCACTTGCACGCCGTGATGAAAAACATAGACCTGCTCCTATCGGATCGGCCGGCCGATATACTGGCCGATCAAGCCAAACCTGACTGCGCCGCCGAGTTAGCTTTTTTTGAGATGAGTTATAACCAAATCTGGCATGGGGCCAGTCCGGATGTGCCGACCACCGCCTTATTCCCCCCGGTCGACCATCAAGCGGTCAAAACTTTTTTGCGCGTGGCCGCGCTCTATCACGATATCGGCAAATATGTCAACACCAACCGCCATCCGACCATCGGTTGGTACCTGGTCTCATCTATGTATCCCACCGAGCGAACCAAGCTCCAACTCCTGCTAACCCGCACCCAACTGCGCACCTTGCTGACCATCATCCGCGACCATGATAAATTTGGCGTACTCAGCAGCGGCGAAGCTTCCTTACCCTTGCTGGCCTCAACCACCAATCTGATGCAAGAGGAGGTCAAAATTCAGGAGCAACGTTTGACCGCCTTGATGCTGATCAGCCTGGCTGATATGAGCGCCTCTTTTCCTCTCACCAGTTGCGTGGCCGGAACGGTGATGCAAGATTGGAGTCGCTTTATCAGGGCGCTGGAGAATGCCTGGGGCGACCGGGGGCGTTTGCTGCCCCACGTTGTCCAGGAAGCCAGGCAATATGAAAATACGGTAGAGCGGATCAGGCGTTTGCTCTCGACGATAAGCCGGGATGACAGCGGCCAGTGGGAAACGATTGACGACAAAGAACTGGTCAGCGATATTTTAAAGACGACCTTCACCAATCGCATCGATGTTTTTTGCGAGGATTTTGCCCTGGTGGCCAAACTGGATTACAGCCTGCGCTTTTTCCGGTTGGTGGTGCAAGAATGTCGCCAGCGCGGTATTACCAATCCTTCATCCATCGCCCATGTCATCGTCAATATTCTAAAAGGTGTGGTGGACACCTATGGGGAGATGCTGCACGCCCGGCGCGGGCATTATCGCCTGATTGGAGTTGAGTTTAGCAGCCTGGCCCCGGCCCACGCCCCGGAGAAAGCCAAAGCGCTGATTAACCTGCTGTTAGAGCGCCCCGCCGAAGGGTTGGCCTGGCTCTTATCGGATGTACCGGCCTGGTATATTTGGGAGTAAAATCCTCACAAAGTCTATCCCGGCTAAAATTTGACACGCGCCTTATTTCAAGATAGTCTATCACCCTATGAAAGCCTTATCACGTGTACTTTTGGCGCTCTGTGCGGCGCTGATATTAGACGGTCTCTCCAAAATTTGGGCTGAGCAAGCGCTTGACTTGTATCAACCCGTCCCTATCACCGGCGAATTTTTCCGTTTTACGCTGGGCTACAACACCGGCGTCGCTTTTGGTATGTTTGCCAACGGCGGGTCAGGCCCCTTGATTGTCACCGGCCTGGTGATTCTGGGGTTGACAGTTTGGTTTGGCCGGGCGCTACAATCCGGTCAATTTCCACCGCAAGCCGGCTGGCCGATTGGTTTGCTGTTGGGAGGGGCCATCGCCAACTTTGTGGACCGGCTGATTGATGGCCGGGTGACCGATTTTTTAGATGTCGGGATTGGAGCTACCCGCTGGCCTACTTTCAATCTGGCCGATAGTTTTATCATTATCGGCATGGCCTGGTTATTGCTCGTCAATCAAAGCGGGCACCGGCAGATGAAAGAGACTGAGCCTGTGGAGGAGTCGTCCTCGGTCAGCGAGTTTCAATAACCTGTCTTTCGTTGACAATTACCCCCACATGAAGTATATTGGGCCTTCGGCAAAACTGAAGGGTGAGGCCGGGAAGATGAAAGTAAGCTTTAGACTTCATCCCTCAGCCTTCAGCCAAAGTTTTTATCCTTATTTAGCAGGAGGCAGGTGTGCTAGGTAGAAGCAAAAGCGCCCCGGTTGACAAAATAGAAACAGTGATCGGTCCCAATACAAATTTTAGAGGTCGCTTAGTTTGTGACGGCAGTGTCCGCATTGACGGTATGTGCGAGGAAGGTATCATCGAAACGCTGGGCAACATTGTCGTGGGTCCCCAGGCTAAAGTGGCGGCTGATCTCATTGCCGAGAATGTCTCGGTGAGTGGGGCAGTGACCGGCAATATCAAAGCCACAGGCCGTCTAGAAATCCTCAGTACGGGCAAGGTATGGGGCAATGTTGACGTGGGCAGTTTCTTGTTGGATGAAGAAGGCTTTTTCCGGGGCAATCTGGCTATGAAAGACGAGCCGGAACCCCCAGATTTTAGCTCGATTTCATTTGAGGCAGAAGCAGCGGCCGAGCCGGCAGAGTCCCCGGCTGAAGCTGAACCGCAGCCGGTCGAAGCTAAACCAGAATAAGATCGGAGCCACTTCGCTGGTTAGCCACAAACTCAGAAAAGCTCACCTCTAAAAATAGGTGAGCTTTTGTAATTTTCAAACCGGCGCAATACTTACAACATAATCAGTGCGATGTGTCATTTTTTTAAAAAAATGTTATTATAAGGTTATGTTGCGTGGGTAAGCTACTCAGGAGATAGCGAAATGCAAATTTTGGGTTTAAACACCTTAGATTTATTGTTGATCGTTATTTTAGTTGTCGGTATTTTGGCCGGTTTTGTCAGAGGGGCCCTGGCCCAAATAATTTCGGTGGCGAGTATTTGGCTGGGCCTGGTGGCGACACTCTGGCTGTACAAGCCGCTCAGCGAACGCGTTCTCCAGCCCGAAACATCCGGCTTTGGTATTGCCAAAACCCCGGCCGATGTATTAGCCTTCTTGATTTTGCTGCTCGTTTTTTTTAATGCCTTTAGACTGCTGGTAAACTACCTGGCTGTACCCCCCGAAGAAAAGAAAAAGAAGAAGAGAAAAAGAGGCACGGTTGGCCCACCCGAGGAGATCGCTCCCTCTGCTACCCAACGTTTTATCACCGGTCCCCTCAATGCCCTGGGCGGTTTGGTGATGGGGTTTATTTTGACAACCGTGTGGCTGGCTCTGATCTTTGGCGTGATTCAATTTATTTTTCAGCCAACTGGCACGGATGTACCTTACTCCGGCTTTGCCGGGGGGTTGGTGACTAACTTAAGAACTTCGACCCTGCTGCCTCTGCTTAATCAGGTGTTAGCGGCTATTGTGCAATCAGTTAGCTTATTTGTGCCTCGTAATGCCGATATTCTCAAAGGGGTGCTGGAGATTATCGCTTAAGGCAAATCAATTTTGCTGTGGGCAACCGTAATAACCTGTGGATAAACACCTCATTACCCTTGAATTTCCCAAAATTCTGGATAGGTTAGCGTACTACGCCATGTTTTCGGCCAGCAAAGAGCTGGTTCTGGCTTTGCAGCCCAGTTCCTACCTGGCCGAAGCGCAAGCCTGGCAAGCCGAAACCACGGAGGCCGTCCATCTACTCTCGGCCAAAGTTGGCATCGGCATTGGCGGCGCACGTGATGTGCGGCCCTTGATCGCCCGGGCGCAGCGTGGCGCTATCTTAATGCCATCAGAGCTGCTGGAAATACGCCAAACGCTGATTGCCGCCCGCGATTTGCAGCGTACCCTTACCCGCCTGGCCGAAGCTTACCCTCGCCTGGCCGATATAGCCCAGCGAATTGAACCCTGTCCCGGCTTGGTCAACGACATCGGTCAGGCTATCGACGAGCGAGGCGAGGTCAAAAGCAGCGCCAGCCCCGATTTGGCCCGGATTCGACGGGAGTTGGAAACGGCGCATAGCCGGTTGATGGAAAAACTCAATCGGCTGGTGGCCTCCAGCCAATACAACCGTTACCTTCAGGAACCTTTAGTTACGCAGCGGGCCGGACGCTATGTAATTCCCCTCAAGGCCGAATTTAAGGGCAAAATTCAAGGCATTATCCACGATCAGAGCGCCAGTGGGGCCACCTTGTTTATCGAGCCGCTGACTACTGTGGAACTCAACAACAAGTGGCGACAACTGCAACTGGATGAAGAGGAAGAAATTCGCAAAATTTTACTGGCCCTCTCGGAGCAGGCAGGATCGCAGGGCCGACTCATTGGCCACACCGTGGTCGCGCTGGCCGAGTTGGATCTGGCTTTTGCCAAGGCCAAATACGCCGAGGCGATTGAGGCGGTCGAGCCGATGTTGTTTAACCCCGGTCATGAGCCCAGGGGTGGGGGGGCGACGCCGGTTTTCAAGCTCATCGCGGCGCGTCATCCGCTGCTTAACCCGGTTACGGTGGTCCCCATTAATATAATTTTTCCCGCCGAGACGCGCATGTTGATTATCACCGGCCCCAACACCGGCGGCAAAACTGTTTCCCTCAAAACGGTGGGTTTGCTGACCGCGATGGCCCAGGCCGGTTTGTGGATTCCTGCCGCCGAAGGCTCCACCTTGCCCTTTTTTAACCGCATCTTTGCCGATATTGGCGATGAGCAGTCTATCGAGCAGAGCCTGTCCACCTTCTCTTCTCATATGACCAATATTGTGCAGATTTTGGCCCAATGCGATCACCGCTCCCTGGTGATTTTGGACGAATTGGGCGCAGGCACAGATCCTATCGAAGGCTCAGCTTTAGCCCGCTCGATCTTAGCCTATCTGCTGGAGCGCCAGGTGACCACTTTTGTGGCGACCCATTATTCCGAATTGAAGGCTTTTGCCCACACCACTACCGGTGTGGCCAATGCCAGTATGGAATTTAATGTGGCGACTTTGTCGCCTACCTTTCATCTATTGATTGGCTTGCCGGGCGCTTCCAATGCATTTACCATTGCCCAGCGTTTGGGGTTATCGGTGGATATTATCAACCAGGCCCGGGGCTTAATCAGCGAAGACGCCCAGCAAATCGAGGCGATGCTGGCCGAAATAAAAGCCCAAATGGAGGCAGCGCATCAGGTTCGCCGGCAAGCGGAAACGGAGCGCGAGGAAGCCGAAAAACAAACTCAACAACTGCAACATCGCCTGGCTGAAGTTGACCAGGAACGCCGGGATATTCTGAACGCTGCGCGTGAGGATGCTCGCCGCGAAATCAAGGCGGCGCGAGAGGAAATTAGAGCGCTCAAGGAGCAGGCCGAGGCCGAGATCAAGGCAGAAATCGAGGCCAAGGCTAAAGTCCAGACCAGGCCGGAGCTGCAAGCGGCTATTTCTGAACCCGTTGAAATCCAAGAACAATTAGTTCAACTCGAAGCCAAAATTAGCACAAAAATTGAGAGCGAGCGGAAAGCTAAGGCCAAACCTGACTCCCGGCCGCCGGCGTCCGAAGCAATAGCCCTGGGCGATAAAGTTTTTATCCCGCAGTTTAATACGGTGGGCGAAGTGGTGGGGCTGCAAAACAAACAAGTTGAAGTGCAATTGGGCGCGTTTCGCTCGACGATGCCCCTGGCCAGTGTAGTTTTGCGTGAAAAGGCCGGGCCGCGTGAGCCAGAGGCTACCTATAGCAGCGTCAAAATCCCAACCGTCGAATCGCCGGGCATGGAACTGGATTTGCGCGGACAAATGACCGAAGAGGCGTTGCTGCGCTTGGATCAGTATCTGGATCAAGCTTTTCTGGCCCACCTGCCCTGGGTACGCATTATTCACGGCAAAGGCAGCGGGGCCTTACGTCAGGCGGTACGCCAGGAACTAAGCGGTCACCCTATGATTAGTTCCTATCGCCCCGGCGACGAAAGCGAAGGGGGCGAGGGGGTCACCGTAGCCAAGCTGGCCCATAGTTGAACCTAGCGCTCGATCAAGTTGAATTAGCTGAGGGAATAGAAGAAAATCGCACCCAACACCACAATTACGGCAAAACCGAGCAGACGGAGCAAGAAACTTTGAACTGCATCGGCAAAACTGCCTTCTTCGTTATCCTTAGCTTCCCCCTCTATTTTGCTCAATTCTTCTTTGGCCTTATTGACTTTGCCGAGTTTGGTGCTGGCTTCGCGCTGCTTGGTCGAGGCGCTGGAAAAAGCCCAGCCCGCCAAAATTCCCAACATACCGCCGAGAAGCAGACTCATTCCATCCATGATAGCTTATCCTCCCAAATAAGATATCAAGTTTTTTCTAGGTTTACGCTAATTTTACTACCTTCGGCCAGTTTATTCACTAGTTTGAAGTAGTACTATGTTCCGCACTGGTACTAAATTCCTATTTTATGCGTCGTTTTAAGCGCTGGAGAAGTCACCAACTTAAAATCCGGGCCTGCCACTGGGTGTTTTTTTTTAGTCTGCTGGGGTTTGGCCTGCGCTTGCACCAGCTCAGTTTTCAACCATTGTGGGGCGATGAGGGCTGGAGTTTTTACTTTGCGGCGCAATCGCTGCCCCAATTGCTGGCCCTCACCGCCATTGATATTCACCCCCCGCTTTATTATATCCTCTTGCAAGGGTGGCTGACCTTTGTCGGTTTTGGCCCGGAGACGGCCCGCTTTTTTTCGGTTATCGCCGGTACGGCCTTGATTCCTGTGGTGGCTGTTTTGGGGCAGCGGCTGTTAGGGCGGCGGGCTGCGCCAGTGGCCGCAGGCGTGGTCGCCCTTATGCCCATGGCGATTTACTATTCTCAGGAAGTGCGCATGTATGGCCTGGTGACGCTGTTCGGCGCGCTGTCGACTTATTTTTTCATCAGAATCGAGCCCGAAGAAGCTAACCTCTCCCAGGATCAGCGGTCAGCGGTCGGCAATCGTAATTCTTGGCTCAGTGCTTACATCGTTACCACCACGGCGGCTCTCTACACCATGTATTATGCCGTCTTTATTTTTCTTTTTCACCTGCTATACACTCTGTTAAAACTCGTCAACCAAAGCAGGCGGCCAAGCGATACCACCGCCGAAAAAGTGAAGTCTCCCGGCAAATTGAGCGGGCTTCTGCCCTTCATCCGGAGCGACCTGGAGCGTTTTGTCTGGGTCGGGCTGCTTTATTTGCCCTGGCTCATCTACGCCGGGATCCGCACAGTCAATTATGTCATCAACAAGCGCGCGGTTGAAAATTACCAGCCCCTGAATTTCATGCGCTTCTTTGGCGACTATTTGGTGGCTTTTAGTGTGGGTCACCTGTCGCCCGAATTACAGCCTTATGTTTGGGCAGCCCTGCTTTTTGTCATTGTTGCCTCAGTGGGTTTTATCGTTACCTTGTATGCCAGGCAGAAACCGTACCTCTATCTTTATCTTTTCAGCCCTTTACTCGCCGGCTTTGTGATCAATCAAGTTTTTCCCTTCAGCCCGCCTTATTTTGAGCGAACCTGGCTGGTGGCCGCGCCGGCCTATTGGCTTTTTATCGCCGCCGGGTTGGTCTGGCTCTGGGACTCGCAAGCCATCCTGGCCGGTGTGCTGGCTGTGGTGATGCTATTGGTGACTACGGTCAGCCTGCTGGGTTTTTATACTTTGCCGCGGTATCCCCACGAAGATTATCGCCCGCTGCTGCGGGATATTACCGCTCAAGCTGCCCCAGAAGACACCCTGCTAGCCAGTTATCAATGGCAGCTCGGCTTTTACTATGCTTATCTGCCTACACCGCGGCCTCGTTTTTTTAGCGTGCCGGGTTGGGGTCAGGCCTGGGCCGGTGAGGCCGGGCGTTCACAGCGCGTGCAGGATTTGACTCACATTTTTGAGACCTCCCCGCGTTTGTGGTTTCCGGCGCACCAGGCTTTGGGCCATTTTTGGGAAGATGAGGCCGAGGCCGATATGGCCAAACTGGGTTACCCGGCCTTACTCCAATGGTATAATCCCCAAACCAAGTTAACTCTGGCCGCCTCAGCCTCAACGCCCATGCTCGAAGCGCCAAGCGCCAATTTTGCTGATCGGTTAACACTGGTGGAGGCCAGGGTAGGCAGCGAAAAATATGAAGCCGGCCGGGGCGTCGTACCGCTTGCCTTGACCTGGCGTAAAGACAAAAGTCTGGGCAGCGAGCACCGGGTCAGCCTGCGTCTGGCCGATGCCGAGGGCCGTACCTGGGCCGTCCGCGATAGCCAGCCCCAGGCCGGGCAAGCCTTTTTCACCGACCTGTCCGCAGGCGAGACCCTGACCGACCATCACGGCTTGCTTATTCCAGCCGGGACGCCGCCCGGCCAGTATCGGCTATTGCTCAGCGTGCGCCGGGTGAGTGATGATCGCCCGTTGGATTTGCTGGACGCCCAGGGCCAACCCTTAGGCGCAGAGCTGCTGCTGCACGAGGTCGAAGTGGTTGACCCTAACCCACCCGTGGGACCGGCAGCCCTGCCTGTGCAAACTATAACCAACACCGTTTTTGACCAGCAGGTCCGGCTGGTGGGCTATAGCCTGGGACGCGGCCCTTTCAAAGCGGGGGAGAGCTTGCCGCTCAATCTTTTCTGGGAGTCGCTGGCGGCTGCACCCGGCCCTTTGACCGCAGTTATTCAGCTTCAGGATACCAACGGGCAAACTGCCTTTTTGTATGAGCGCGAACCGCTGCGCCCTACCTCGCAGTGGCAGCCGGGCACGCTGCTGCGCGACCCGTATGACTTGCCGCTGCCGCCCACCCTTCCCCCCGGCGATTATCGCCTGGTCCTGGCCTTGACCACTCCTGAGCAGACGCGGCTGCCGGTCGGTGCTAGTGCTCAATTAGTGTTGACCATGCTGACGACGATTGACCGCCCACACATCTTCGATGCGCCGACTCCCCAAATTCCACTTGACGTCAATTTTAGCGATCAGGCCAAGCTGGTGGGCCTAGATTTGCCCCAGACCACGGTCAAGGCTGGGGACAGCTTGCCGCTCACTTTGCATTGGCGGGCGCTGGTTCCCATAGCTCGAAGCTGGACCGTGTTTGTCCATCTCCTGGATGACAAGGGGCAAATTGTCGCGCAGCAAGATCAAATTCCAGGGGCAGGTCAATTTCCCACCACAAGTTGGCTACCCAATGAGTATCTGGTAGACTCATATAATCTGCTTATTCCGGTCGACACGCCGCCGGGCCAGCAAGCCTATCGCCTGGAAATTGGTCTGTATGATGCCAATGATTTTAGTCGCCTACCCTTAACAAAGTCTGGAAAATTTGTGGATGATCACTTTGTTCTGGAGAGCTGGCCTATTTCAGTAGAGTAGGGATGTCTATGGAAGAGCGCACAAACGAAACCTGGCTTATTGAATTACGTCCTGATAATCCGCGCCAAACCCAAGCCCTGGAAGATTTGCGGCGATATCTCCAGCGGGGTGTGTTAGCCTATTTGCACAGCCGGAGCGATCTCGGCGATTTGGCCGAGAGTGAATTGCAGCAGATGAGCCAGGATTTGACTCAGGAGGCGCTGCTAAAAGTTCAGACCAATCTGGATACTTTTCAAGGTAAAAGCAAATTTACCACCTGGGCGGCCAAAATTGCCGCCAATCATACCATTAGCGAATTGCGTCGGGCCAAATGGCGTGATCTATCCCTGGACGCTATTACCGAAGCCGGCACGGCGCTGCAAGAGATTCTGGTCACCGCTTCTGCCGAAGGAGATAATCCGGCCACTCAAAGCGAGCGGCGGCAAGTGTGGGACACAATTCTGGAAGTAATCAACAGTGATTTGACCGAGCGTCAACGCCAGGGTTTAGCAGCGGTTCTCATTGATAATGTCCCTATAGCTGAGGTAGCTCGGCTGCTGGACACCAACCCCAATAATGTTTACAAGTTATTACATGATGCTCGCATAAAACTAAAGCAACGCCTGCAAAAATTGGGGTTAGAGCCGCAATACATTCTAAAGTTGTTTAGTGAGGAAAGGTAAGGATACCCCCTTTTTATACGTCTAGCAAGGTGGGAGTTGTATCAGGAGCCAAACCCATGACCCAAAAACCATGGCAATTATTATTACAATCTGTGCTTGAAACCGAAGCCCAGGAAATTAACTGCGTGGAATGTTTTGACTTATTAGACCAGTACGCTGAGTTCATCGTCGCCGGAGGCGATCCTCATGAAATTATGCCGGCCGTGAGGCAGCATCTTGACCACTGCAACTGCTGTACGCACGAGTTTGAAGCCTTAATGGTAATACTACAGGAGGCGGCAAAAACCAGCTTTGAGCTTTAGCCAACAAAGCAAAAGGAGCACCGTAAGGTGCTCCTTTTTTTCGCCTTACTTGCACCATAATAAATTTGGGCGCAAGGATAAAGGCGGGGCCGGTTTGGCCGGGTGATGGTCGCCCCATCCGCTAAGGATCTACCGGCTAATAACTATATAGTTAAACATTATACTGGAGTTCACTCAAAATTACCATAAAAAAAGAGTAAAGAATTGTAAGAACTAATTAACGTTCCACTACTTCAACGCCAAGCGGGATTTTGCAGACCAGAGGCATGGTAAATGTAAAAGCTGTCCCAGCGCCCAGCTCACTTTCAAAAGTAAGTTCACCCCCATGCGCCTCGATCATAGATTTGGTAATGGAAAGGCCCAAACCTGTGCCGGGCTCATCCCGTATATTTTGATCGCTTGAGCGGAAAAAGGGCGTAAACAACTTGGCCTGATCTTCTTCGGAAATACCATAGCCTGTATCTTTGACCGTAACCGTGACTCCTGGCAGTTTGCCATTATTGCAGGGGTTAGCAGTCACCATGATCTCGCCACCTTCCGGGGTATATTTGTAAGCATTGCTAACGAAGTTGGTTACAATCTGAACCATTCGACCATAATCAGCCCGTATTTCCGGTAAATCGTGGGCCATGTCAATTTTTAGCTTTAAACGCTTATTTTCAATTTGGGTTTGAACTGACTGAACCACGTCACTAATCACATCCCGCATTTGCACGTTTTCTATTTCCAGGCGAATCCGTCCGGCTTCAATCCGGCTCACATCCAGCAAGTCATTAACCAGTCGAGTCATGCGGTCAACATTGTTGGAGATAACCCCCAAGAACTCCATTTGTTTCTCGGTCAAAGAGCCGCCCGCCCCCATTTGTAAAAGCTTAGAATAGCCTTTGATATTGGTCATGGGGATCTTCAATTCATGGGAAGCATCACTCATGAACTTTGATTTAGCTTCATTAGCCGCTTTGACTTGTTCATATAACTTGGCATTTTGAATGGCAATAGCCGCGGGGCCGGTCAGAAGTTTGACAAAACTCACATCATCACTGGTGAAAAAATCGGGGTCGGTACTTTCTAGATCAATCACCCCCATTACTTTTTCATCACGCACTACCGGTACCACCAACAAGGAGCGGGTGCGGTGAGATTTCGGTACATAATCTTTTTCCTGGGTAATATCGTTCGCCCAGGCCAGTTCACCGGTACGGGCCACCCGCCCCATAATGCCCTTGGTGAGAGGCCAGGGGTCTCTTTTATAACGGCTCATCTCCATGGGCATGCCCCGCTGCGTCAGCAAATAGAGGCCGGGTTCCTCCCCGTCGTTGGTAATAACCCCCATTAATCCCATCTCGACTCCCAAGGCATCCATAGCCCGAGTCAGCGATATATCCAAAACATTCTTTAGCTCAAGCGAGGCTTGCAGTTCTCGGTCAAAGGCCTGGAGCGCCTGTAACTCCTGGACGCGTTCAGCCAACGCTTTATCAACCCGACCGAAGACCTGGGCGTTCTCGATAGCAATTGCTGCCTGCGCCCCAAACGACATGAGCAGGTTACATTCTTCCTCACTAAAGACCGTGCCATCCTGTTTGTTAATCACCTCAACCACGCCAACCACCCGCTCATGCGATAACATCGGCACGCACAAAATATCTTTGGTGTGAAAATCAGTGGCTTCGTCAAAAGCGACGTTCCAGCGAGGGTCGGCGGGAGCATCGTTAATAATCAGAGGCTGGCCGGTTTTGGCTACCGTACCGACAATCCCCTTGCCAACCTCGGTTCTTAGCCCTAGCAGATTGGCTCCGGTCGGCCCCAACACAACCTCAAAGGTTAATTCTTTGCCACGCGGGTCCATCAACAGCAGCGAGCCGGCCTCGGCATTGAGAATCTGCACGGCGCAATCCATGACCCGCTGCAAGGCCGTCTCCAAATCCAGGGTTGAACTTATAGCGACACTGACTTCGCTCAACGTTGCCAGTTGATTGGCCCGGTGCTGCGCTTCATGCAGCAAGTGTGATTTTTCCAGGGCAATTGAAGCTTGTCCGGCAAATAGTTCCATCAGTTGGATGTCTCGCTCATTGAAGCGTTGCCCGCGAGACCGGTGGATCAGATGCAGTACTCCCCGCACTTTGCCGCCCCATTGCAGAGGTGTTGCCAAAACAGCCCCAAATTTAGAATCCTGAAATTTGGGGGAACGCCCTGAGAAAACCTGATAGTTGTCCACTACCATCGACTGGCCACGCAAAACCACCTGGCCGGCCACACCTTCTCCTTTAGCTAAGGTATAGCCGTTATAATCTTTGTCCAGATTGTAGCTGACCACTACTTTTAGGGTAACATCATTCGGTTCAAGCAAAAAGGCCATGCCGCCTTCAGCCTGTAATAATTGAGTGGCTTGCTCCACCACCGAGGCCAACAACAAATCGGGTTTGGCTTCGGCTTGAATATTGGCGGAAATTTTTTGCAAAGCTTCTAATTCTGCTGCACGTTGATTAGCTTGTTCCAATAGTTGCGCGCTTTCTAGAGCAATAGTAGTTTCACTGGCCAGAGTGGCAAGAAAAAGTAAATCACTGCTCGTATAAGGTTGGCCCGATTGCTTCAGGCCCAAAGCCAGCCACCCCAGCAAATAATTGGGTCCCAGCAGGGGCACACACAAATTCAGATTCAACATGTTAAGCCGAGCTAGTTCCTCACGGCTAATTTTCACTTCGGACGAAACAACTCCGGTACCACTAAGTTGCAGAATATCATTAGTCTCAGTGAGCCATTGCGCCAGATCATCGTTTGAACTAAATGATACTTCAACCTTGTGAAGGTCACTGCCACCACGTTGATCGCGAATGACGTAGTTACCCAGGCCAGGATCTTTGAGAAAAACAAGAGCATGGGTTGGAGCTAGCGCTTCGTCAACCTGCTTGAGCAAAAGGTCCAAAATTTGAGCGGTTTTCAAAGGGGCTGAGACAAGCGCTTGACCATACTTTTGTTGGAATTGTCTGAAGTCAGAAGGTTCCCGCAACAAGGCTCGATTGACCAGATTTTGCAGCCGATCTTTAACCGGTCCCAAAGAAATAACCAGGAACAAGATAAATATGGTAAAGATGATCGGATTCTTAAAGAGTTCAATATCTTGGAGTAGAACTGCCAGCAGGCTGACAATCAGAAAATAAGCTACGGTCACTAGCAAAGTCAGGAGGGTATAAATTGCTGCCCGGCTAAAGACGATATCTAAATCCAGCATGCGATAACGCAGAGCGGCATAAGTGGCTACAATTGGAAAAACAAGCAAGCACGCCAGAGCGGCCGTAAAATTAAACCAGGCCGACTCCAGCGTAAAACCAGCCGCTCGTGCCAGGACCCACGTCGCTAGGGGGCCAAATGAAATGAGGCTGCCCCAAAAGATAATCATGATTTGCTGGCGTACCATAGCCGAAAAAGTGGTGGTATGGGCATTTAATAATAAAACCAAAAATAAGAGTACGGCCAGGCCAAGAAAGTTAAAGCCCCAAAACCAAAACCCCAAGAACGCACGCGGATTCGCACCGAGGTAGAAATTGAAGAGGCCAATTGCCCCCAACACCAAAGCCAACAGATAAGGGATTACCTGCAACCACGGCTTGCGGCGAGCCAGCCGGGTTTCGACCGGAAATACAAATGAAAGATGTAATAACCCTGCCCCGGTCAAGGGCAAAGCCAACATCCAGGCAGGCGTTAAAAAGTGAAAAGTAAATTGATCAAAAAGAGCACCGAGGAAAATTGAAACAAAGGCCCCAAAAGCCACAAACACCTTGCTCAGTTGATCAGCACCACGCAAACGATAAAGCACAAATCCCAGGGTCAGGTATACCAGCCCAATCCCGTAAGGCAGCCAGAAAAAAAGAAGTAAATTTTGCAAGGGGAAAGCAGTCGTCAAGGTCAGCGATAAAGTTTCTGAGGAATTGCTCGACGCTACCGAAACTCGTTGCAGGTAAAGGATAACACGCTTTTCTAATTGCTTTTGAAGTAAGTGGGTATAGACATCGCGACCAGAAGTAACAGGGGTGTCGTCAATTTGGTTTAAAACATCGGTGGGTTGAAAACCCAATTGACGGCTAGCTAAAATGGTATCATAAGTATCTGAAACAACCAAACCAGGAAAAAAAAGAGCGCCCAAAAAAGGTTGAGCCACCCAACGCAGCGCAAAAATCGGAGCCAAAACATTAACGATAACGGCTCCAATGAGGATGAGAGGGAAAAATGTTTGAGTGAGTTTAGCTAAAAACCCACCTCTTAATGAACTAGCAGCCGTTTCCATACGCGGTATTTCGTATTGAAGTTACGCCGGCAAATTTGAAATCTGCATTGTGGACTCCAGAACACGCCCTGGCTGGACCACACCTGAATAAAACCTGACCCCATACCTAATCAGCCACCAGGAGGTAGGTTAATAATTCCATACTGCAAGTTTAACACGCCGTTTAAGTCAAGTCAAGATAAATGTTGGTACTTTTTGGGGTTAATTAAAAAACCTCATCCCCTCTTTAAAATAGAGAACGAGGTTTGCAAGAAGTCTCGACTGAAGTGAGCGATTAGTAAAGGAACATGGGCTTTTGGTTAACCCGGCGAACCTTGGGGCGATAGGCTTCAACATCATACAGCTCGTCCACATCTACCCGTTTAACACCTTCGGATAGGATGTTGGCCGGCACATTGGTATATTTGCCATCCTTTAAGGCGACCATGCGCCCAAAGTTTTTCTCCTGAATTAAATCCATGGCCATATGGGCATAGTTAAAACCGACCATCAAGTCAATGGCGTCGGGCGCACCGGAACGCATCAGATAGGCGACCTGCTGGTAAATGGTATTTTGGCCCGTAATCTTCTTGATAGCATCGCCGGTGATGGCCCCGATACCGCCCAATTTTTTATGACCATAGGCGTCAGCTTGACCATACTCGATGATTTTGCCTCCAAGCATGGTCGCTCCTTCGGAAATGGTCATGATAGCATAATTACTGGGATTGTTATTTTTATCCTGCATCAACAAGGCTGCCAGTTTTTCCGGATCAAAGGGGACTTCGGAAATGATCGCCCGGTCCACGTCGGCCAGATAGGCCGAAATCAGGGAGGTTTCGCCTGAATTCCGTCCAAACAGTTCGATGATGCCAATCCGCTCGTGCGATCCCACCGAGGTACGCAAGCTGTGAATAAAATTCACGCTGCGGGTCACCGCCGTTGAAAAACCGATGCAGTAATCGGTGCCGTAGACATCATTATCCATTGTTTTGGGTACGGCGACAATCGGCACCCCTTCCTGGTGCAAGCGATGACCATAACTCAAGGTGTCATCACCGCCGATGGGAATCAAGATATCAATGCCCAAATCCTCCAGATTCTTGAGCACGTGTGGGGTAAAATCGCGAATATCGCTTGCCTCAGGCTGCCAATCCGGTTCGCGCAGAAACTCAGGGATATCATTGGCTTTGACTTTGCCGGGATTGGTTCGCGAGGTATGGAGAAACGTGCCGCCCGTGCGGTCTACGGTACGCACTGCCTGCTTATCCAGGGGCATCAACCATTTTGGGGCCGTTGATTTATCAGCCGGGTTATAATTTAACAAACCGGCCCAGCCCCGCCGAATGCCAATAACATTATGGCCTTCGTCAATGGCCCGATTGACCACGGCTTTAATACATGGGTTCAGGCCGGGCACGTCGCCGCCGCCGGTTAAAATACCTATTTTCATGTGATCGCTCCTCCAATTTTTCACGAGAAATAAAAAGGGAAGCCAGGCCAGGCTCCCCTTTCAGTACGAATTTGCAGTATGAAGTGGGGGAGGCTTCTCGTGAAGCGCAACCATACCCCACCTCCATTGTGGGTTTTCTTGATTTAAATCCAGCCAAGTATAGGCCGACAGAACGAATCTGTCAACACAAATGCAAGCCTCGTCAATCCACTCGGACGGCAGTAATGCCTAAAACCTGGGTGAGCAGTTGGCGCAAATGGGCGGTGTCTCGGGTCGTTTGGTTGGGGAAATCCACCCGGATTTTACGGTGCCCATCGGGAATGTAAAAGCTAAACTGGTCGCTCCCCGGATTTTGCACCAACAACTCGTAGACTTTGCGCAGCCGATCTTTATCTCGTACCAAATTATTAGTGCGCGGGATGGTGATGTGCAGCCAGCGCGACGGGGGCGTTTCGGCTGGCGGTGGCTCCTCTGGGGGCGGTGGAGGAGGCTCCGCCGGCTGATAAGGGATCAAAGTTTCAGCCAGCATAGCCGGTTTGACTTCCACGGCTGGTCTGGCTTCGTGACCGTTGCTGCCGTTAACCTGGGGAGCAGCGGCTTCGCCGGAGGCCCGATAGCTGGTTAACTCGTTGGTGATACTGTCGGCTAGAATCTTGGGCGGGCGGCCTTCCTGGGCGTCAACTTTGCCCCGCACCAAAATTAAACGACCTTCGGTCAGTAGTTCTTTGTGGGCAGCGTAGGTGCGCGGAAAAACGACCAGTTCCCGTGTGGCCTGGGTATCTTCGATTTCTACAAAAGCCATCGCCTCTCCTTTTTTGCTTTGATGCAGGCGAACCGAAATAACCACCCCGGCCACATTGACCTGCTTGCCGTGCATGCTTTCGTCCAGTTCACCCAGCATCACGGTGTTGGCGCTTTTAATGTCAGCCAGATATCTTTGAATAGGATGGTCAGACAGATAAGTGCCGACCAACTCTTTTTCCCAGCTCAGGATTTCCTTCTGGCTTATCTCTACAACTTCCGGCAGCGGGTAGAGAATGGAACCGGTCTGCGGGGCATCGAAGCTGCCCAGGTCAAACATACTAATCTGGCCGACCGAGGCCGCTTTATGCGTCGAGCTGGATAGATTAATCATCCGCTCAATAATCGCCAGCAGTTGATTACGTTTGCCAAAGCGGTCCAGCGCGCCGACCTTTATTAAGCCTTCCAGCGCCCGGCGGCCGATGTGGCGCAGGTCAATCCGGTTGCAAAAATCGTCAATATCCTCAAACGGTCCGTCTGTATCGCGGACAGCCAGGATTTCGCCGATGGGGCCTTCGCCCACATTTTTGATGGCGCCCATACTGAAGCGGATGGCCGGTCCGGTATCGCGGTCTTCGATGGTGAAATCAATCCGGCTGCAATTGATGTCCGGCGGCAGCACCGGGATGCCCATAGCCCGGCACTCGCCGACCAGCATGCCGATTTTTTCGGTGTTGTTGCGCTCAACCGTGAGCAGGGCGGCCATATATTCCACCGGGTAGTGGGCTTTGAGATAAGCCGTCTGACACGTCACCAGGGCATAGTCGGCGGCGTGGGCCTTGTTGAAACCGTAACGAGCGAAGAATTCGATATCGCCGTAGATGGCTTCGGCTACCTCTTTTTCGATACCATTGGCCACCGCTCCGGCGACAAACATAGAGCGGTGCTCGTCAATTTTAGCCTTGATTTTCTTGCCGACCGCCTTGCGGATCTGGTCGGCCTCGCCGGGGGCGTAGCCGGCTAGTTGCGAGGCAATCTGGATAATCTGCTCCTGGTAGACGATGATGCCGTAGGTTTCGCTCAGGATGGGCTCCAGCCGGGGGTGCTTGTACTCGACCGGTTCTTTACCGTGCATGCGAGCGATGTAGGTGGGAATGTATTCCATCGGGCCGGGGCGGAAGAGGGAGATGGCGGCGACGATGTGCTCAAAGCGGGTCGGCTTCATGTCGGTTAGCACCCGCCTCATGCCGCTGCCCTCTACCTGGAAGACTCCCGTCACGTCGCCTTTGGCTAATAGTTCAAATGCCTTCTCCGGCGGCGGCAGGTGGGGCAACTCTTTGAACGCCTCTGGCTGATCCATTGGAATATTTTCCAGGGTAAAGTCGAGACCGTGCCGCTCTTTGATTAACTCGGCGGCTTTGCGCATGATGGTCAGGGTGGACAGGCCCAAAAAGTCTACCTTGAGCAGGCCGATAGACTCGCAGATGGGGAACTCGAATTGAGTCACCGACTCGGTAATCACCGAACCCTGGGCGCGCATCACCGGCACGTATTCGGTCAGCGGCTGGTCGGTGATGATGACGGCGGCGGCGTGAACCGAGGAGTGGCGGGCGACGCCTTCCAGGTTGCGAGCAAAATCTACTAACTCGCGCACATGGTCGGCTTCGTCGTACTGCTGCTTGAGTTCGGGAGAATAAAATTCGTGCTCCGGGTTGAGCGAGTCGTCGATGGTGCAAGGTTTGCCGGGGATGGCGGTAATGTGCTTGGCCAGCACGTCCACCTCACTCAAAGGAACGTCCATAGCCCGGCCCACGTCGCGGATGGCGGCGCGGGCTTTCATGCGGCCAAAAGAGACAATCTGGGCCACCCGGTCGGAGCCGTAGCACTCGATGGTGTAGCGGATCATTTCTTCACGCTGGTCGTCGGGATAATCCAGGTCAAAATCGGGCATGGAGATGCGGCCGGGGTTGAGGAAGCGTTCAAAGATGAGGGCGTGGCGCAGCGGCTCGATCAGGGTGATGCCGGTAGCGTAGGCCACAATCGAGCCAGCCCCGGAACCGCGCACGTTCCACCAGATGTTGCGCTCGCGGGCGTAGCGGCACAAATCCCAGACAATCAAATAGTAGATGGCAAAGCCCATGCTGTTGATGATGTTCAACTCGTGCTCTTTGCGGGCCTGGATCTCGGGCGAGTTGGCTTGGTCGCCGTATTTTTCAACCAGCCCTTGGTCGGTCAGGTAGCGCAGAAAGCCGGCGTAGTCTTTGGTTTCTTTAAATTGGCGCGGCATGACCTCGTCGGGCAGGTGGTCGGTGGGCAGGTCCGGCAGGTGGAAACTACTGTCTTCCAAATCCACCTCGCACATTTCGGCAATTTTGAGCGAGTTGGTGAAGGCGCTCTCCGGCAGGTCCACCAGGGGCCGAAAAATGGCCCGCAGCTCAGCCAGGCTTTTGAGGTAGTAACTGCCATCGGACATTTTCATGCGGTTGGGCTGCGTGAT
>CAZRYD010000084.1:0-20612 GCA_964604225.1 uncultured Caldilineaceae bacterium | reverse complement strand
CCTAAAGATGCTCCCCACCAATTCAATCTCACGCTGGAGCAAATGACCGAGGCTCTACAAAACCCGGATGGACTGTTGTGGGTCAGCCTGGAGCAGCCCACCGAGGCTGAAATCCAAACCATCTTGGCTGACACTTTTCATTTTCACCCCCTGGCCATCGAAGATTGTATGAGTGATGGTTATCAAGCGCCCAAAGTGGATGTGTTTAATAATTATCTTCTCATTATCGTCCACGCGCTCCAGCCTGATTTTCCGCTGGATCGCCTTGACACCATCGAACTGAACTGCTTTCTGGGGCAGAATTATTTGGTTACCTCTCATCTGGCAGCGGAGATGGCGCCGGTGCGGGCCGTCTGGGAGCGGCTGGAACGGGATGAACGACCCATTGAGCATGGGTCTGACTTTTTATGCTATACGATTCTCGACCGGCTGGTGGACGAGTTTATGCCCCTGCTCGATGCGATGGATGAAGAGACTGACCAACTTGCAGATGAGGTATTAGTCAACCCCAAACCCTCGATCCTCCAGCGTATCCTTTCTCTCAAGCATAGTATTTCAACCTTGCGCCGGATTATCGCTCCCCAGCGCGAGGTAATGAATCGCCTCAGCCGGGATGATTTGCCCCAGATTACCGCCCAACACCGCATCTATTATCGCGATATTTATGACCACCTGGTCCGCATCCACGATCTAAGTGAATCGATTCGGGATGTTGTTACCGGCACGCTGGATACTTATCTTTCAGTCACCAATAATCGTCTCAGTGAAGTGATGAAAGCCCTGACCATTGTTTCGACTGTTTTCTTGCCTCTTTCCTGGGTCGCGGGCATTTATGGCATGAATTTTGAGTACTTTCCCGAAATTCACTGGCAGTACGGCTACTTATATGTTTGGGGAATCTTTATCTTGATTGTGCTGGGCATGTTGTGGTATTTCCGGCATCGCGAGTGGATTTGAAGGTTCCGGCAGGTTGGAGTCTGGCCGAAGATCGGCTTCAGGGTAGGTAAGTCAGAACCAAAGCCAGCCAAATACGCCTCAATTAACTTTGTAGATGGGCAGGTGCTCGCTTGTGCATGTCGGTAGCACGGAGTAAAATTCGGCGTATGAGTAAATTCTTAAGTAGCGACCGCCGGCCGCCGGCTCATTCGCTACTCTCTTCGGTCGCAGGACAAACCGCTAACCCCCTGTACCTTCCCCCCTCTACCGACCCCTCTCCCCGCCAACGCTGGGACGACCGCTACGCTACCTTCTCGCCGGACGAGCGGCGAGAGCCAACGGCTTTTGTGGCCGCCTGTCTGTCCCACTTGCCCCGTCAGGGAAACGCTCTGGACATCGCCGCCGGCGCGGGACGGCACAGCTTAGTTCTGGCCCAGCACGGCTTGCAGGTAGACGCGGTTGACATTTCCGGCCAGGGATTGCGCCTGGCTCAACAGCGCGCGATCAAAGCAGGGCTGACGATTCGCTTCATTGTGGCCGACCTTGAACGGCCCTGGCTGCCTCGACGCAATTACGATGTCATTTTAGTTTCCTTTTTCCTGTATCGCCCGCTCTTCCCTTTGATCAAAGCGCGCCTTCAGCCCGGCGGCTGGTTGATTTATGAGACTTTAACTATCGGGCAAAAATTTGACTCGGCTCGTCAACCAACCCGGTCAGATTTTTTGTTGCAGCCCCAGGAATTGAAAGAGGCTTTCGCTGATTTTGACCTCCTTTTTTATGACGAAGTTAACCAGGATCGCCGGGCGACAGCTCAATTATTGGCGCGCAAAACAGCAGGGTAACAAGGCTGTAGCGGCGGGGCTTGCCCTCGCCCAAGGCGACCGCAAGGGTCGCCACTACGATTACCGATTTGGTTATCAAAACTCATTAGGAGTTCTCCTTGTCCACAGCAACTGTTAAAGTAGACCTGCACATGCATACCTGTGTTTCCAAAGATGGAGCGCTTCAGCCCGCCGAGGTTATCAGGATTGCCAAACGCAAAGGATTGGATCGTATCTGTATCACCGATCATAACGCCATTGATGGTGCATTGGTAGCTAAACAAATTGACCCTGAATTTGTGATTGTGGGTGAGGAAATCTTGACGGAGTATGGCGAAATACTAGCTTTTTTTGTAAGCGAGTGGGTCCCGCCGCGTCTCTCGCCCCAGGAAACGCTGGCCCGGCTGCAAGCTCAAGGGGCGGTGATAAGTGTCTCTCACCCCTTTGATCAGCATCGCTCTGGCTGGACGGAAACCATGTTAGAGACCATGTTGCCTCAGCTTGATGCCATTGAAGCTTTTAATGCGCGTTCCCTTCGGCCTAGCTACAACGAGAAGGCCAGAGCTTTTGCGGCTGCCCATGCCTTACCGACCACAGCCGGCAGTGATGCTCACACCGGACTGGAGATTGGCGCAGCTTATCTGGAAATGCCGGCTTTCACCACGGCTGAAGAATTTCGAGCGGGGCTGCCGCAGGCCAGGATACACGGCCGGCTCAGCCCGGCCTGGATTCACTTTTTCTCCCGCCTCAACACCTGGCGCGGCCGCCTGGGCCTGAAGCCTACTCTCAACATGTCATAAGCAGGTTACGGTTCATTGACTATTGACCATTATCATGATTGATCCCACTGACATTCGTCTGGGCGATATCGTGCGGATGCGCAAAGCTCATCCTTGTGGGGGAACCGACTGGCGGATCGTTCGCCTGGGCGCTGACATTGGCCTGGTTTGTCTCACTTGCCAGCGCAAGGTTTTAATTCCGCGTGGGCAGTTTGCCAAGCAAGTTAAGCTGCAACTGGAACGCGGCCCCGAAGTGCCGCCTCTGTCCAAGCCATAAATTCAGCCCAATCTTCCACCTGTTGTGAGTTTAGACAAGAGTACTAATGACGCTGGCGACGGTATTGCGGTACGATAGAGGTCTGAATCAATTAAATTTTTCTAATATGACAGTAACTTGGGAATATGGTAAAATGCAGATACCAGTGGGTCTATTTGGCAAATTTATCCAAACCGATGGTTTATTATGGGCAATAGGCTGCCTGCTATGAAAAGCATACCGGGCAAATCCTCATGGGTGGCCTTTTTACTCTTTTATATTGTCCTTTTACTGATTGTAACTATTTTGGACTGGGCTAACCACCTGTTGACCTGGCGTTACTGGGGCACCCAGGCCGCTTTGGTCACGGTAGGGGTAGGCATTTTTGCCCTGGTCGGATTGTGGCTGCCTGATTTATCCGCGGCCCGAGGGGTCTTACTGGCCTTTACGATCGGGGTTTTGACGATTATTCCGGCAGTGTTGATGGGATTGGGCGATATTCCAGGCTTTTGGCCCCAATACTTTTCAGTTGCCCTGGGGATGTCAGCCGGCAGCTTTTTGACCTTTCTATTTTTGAGGTTGTCCAAAAAGCTGCACCAAAAAGATCAATCAGAGTTTAAAAGCAACAAGTTTGATTGAGCATGACCGTTCTAATTGAGCAACCTAAGCTGATTAAATGCAGCGTGGGCATTACCGCGCACAATGAAGAGGCCAATATCGCTCAAATACTGCGGGCCATGGTAACCCAGCGATTGCACGCCGTTGAAATCAGCGAAATCATTGTGGTTGCTTCGGGTTGCACGGATCGAACGATTGAGATTGTGCAAGAACTTGCTGCTCAAGAGCCACGCGTTCAACTTTACATTCAAGAAAAGCGCGAGGGCAAAACCAGCGCCATCAATATTTTTCTTAGCCACGCCAAAGAAGATATTTGTGTTCTGGAAAGTGGCGATACCATTCCCCACGAAGACGCGATTGAAAACATGGTCCGGATGTTTGCCGATCCCGCCGTTGGTATGACCGGGGCGCACAAAGTGCCGGTCAATACCCCGGATCATATTGTCGGTTTTCTTTCCCACCTGCGTTTGAAAATGGAACATCAGCTTTGCCTGGAGATTCCCCGGCTGGGCGAGTTGATTGCTTTCCGCAAAGTGTTTGACCAAATTCCGCCCGATGTAGCCATGGACGAAGCTTTTGTCGAAGCGTTGGTTATCCGGCGTGGATTGCAGGTGCGTTATGCGCCCGATGCCGTCGTCTTCAATATGGGCCCGGAGACGGTGCAAGATTTTATCAAGCAGCGCCGGCGCAACCATGCCGGCCATTTGCATCTCAAGGCCAAGTACGGCTACGAGGTATCCAGTATGGAAGCGCCCCGCCTATTCAAACTGGCCCTGGATGAAATTTGGGGGGCGCTGCGCCTCATCTGGATTTTGTTTGTCCTGGCCACTCTGGAAGGATATGCCCGCATGTTGGGCTGGTGGGATTACAAGGTGCATAAACGCACGCATGTGGTCTGGGATATTGCCTGGACTACCAAAGAAGTCAAACGCCCGGTAGATACGGTAGGTATCAATATTACCTCACCGCATCTGCCGGCTAAACGAGATTGACCGCCTCAAATTGGTGCCACTGGCGATTTGCCTCTCCTATCGCCATTATCCAGCCTATATCGTAAATCCTCAACCAAACCAAGGAGTCACCCTGCAATGAAACCCGTTACCTTTGCCGACCGTTTACGCTATCAATTTGACAACACCATGTCCAAGGGGACGATTGCTATCATTGGTTGGCTATTTCTGCTCTCCGCTATTCTCATCGTAATTGTCTCGCTGATTGTGTTCTTCACCGGTATTGGCCCCACCCAGGAAAACGGTGCACCACCCGATTTTTTAGAGTTAGCCTGGATGGGCCTTATGCGCACGCTTGACTCTGGCACCATGGGCGGCGATACGGGCAGTTGGTCTTTTCTCCTGGCTATGCTCTTTGTAACCCTGAGTGGCATTTTTGTGGTTAGCATCCTGATCGGGGTGCTAACCAGCGGCATTGAAGGCAAATTAGACGAGCTGCGCAAAGGTCGCTCTTTTGTAGTTGAAGAAAATCATACGGTTATCCTCGGCTGGTCGCCCCAGGTTTTTACCATCATTTCTGAACTGGTGACGGCCAATGCCAACCGGTCCCGCTCTTGTATTGCCATTTTGGCTGACAAGGACAAGGTTGAAATGGAAGACGAAATCCGGGCTAAGGTAGGAGCTACCAGCCGGACCCGCATCGTCTGCCGCACCGGCAGCCCGATTGATTTGACCGACCTGGAAATTGTCAACCCCCATAGCGCCCGCTCTATTATCATTCTGGCTCCCGATGCCGCCAACCCCGACTCACATATCATCAAAACCACACTGGCTTTGACCAATAATCCCAATCGCCGCCCGGAACCCTATCACCTTGTGGTCGAAGTGCGCGACCCGAAGAATGTCCAAATTGTGCGTTCTATCGGCGCTGACGAAGTTGAGCCAATTCTGGTATCTGATCTGATTTCACGGGTTACGGTGCAAACGTGCCGGCAATCGGGTCTATCGGTGATTTATACCGAACTTCTTGATTTTGGCGGTGATGAGATTTATTTTCAGGAGGAACCGGGGCTGGTGGGAAAAACCTTTGGTGAGGCGCTGCTGGCCTACGAAGACTCAACCTTGATCGGCCTGTGCTTTAAAACTGGCCGGGTCCAGTTAAACCCGCCCCTGGAAACTCTCATTGAAGCGGGGGATCAGGTGATTGCCATCTCCGAGGATGACGATACCGTTCGCTTGTCGGGCCTGACTAACCTGGCGATAACTGCCGAAGCGATTCGTGAAGCCCCCCTCAGAGAGCCGTCGCCGGAGCGCACGCTCATCCTGGGTTGGAACTGGCGCGCACCAAAGATTATCAGCGAGCTGGATCAGTATGTTGCCCCCGGTTCCGAGCTGATGATTGTGGCCGACACGCCAGCGGAAGAGGTGGAACTGGTGGGCCAGCGCCTTGAACCGCGTCACCTGACGGTTTCTTTTCGTTCCGGCGATACCACCGACCGGCACATTCTGGATGAACTGGCCGTGCCAACCTATCAGCACGTGATTGTTTTGAGCTATTCTGATCGACTTGAACCACAAGAGGCCGACTCGCAGACGCTGATTACTTTATTGCACCTGCGAGCCATTGCCGAACAAAGCGGTCATAGCTTTTCCATCGTCAGCGAGATGTTGGATGTGCGTAACCGCGAGCTGGCCGAAGTGACTCATGCTGATGATTTTATTGTCAGCGATAAGCTGGTCAGCCTGCTGCTGGCCCAAATCTCTGAGAACAAAAAACTCGCTGCCGTTTTTGAAGATTTGTTCGATCCAGAAGGGTGCGAGTTGTATTTGAAGCCTGCCGGGGATTACGTCGAGCTAGACCGGCCCCTCAATTTCTATACCGTCGTTGAGGCGGCCCGGCGGCGGGGTGAAACCGCCATTGGCTATCGCCTGCGGGGCCTGGCTAATGATGCGGCTCAGGGTTATGGGGTCCGAGTCAACCCGCCTAAATCGAAAACGGTTGCCTTTTCCGCCGAGGATCGGATTATCGTCCTGGCTGAGTTCTAAATCTGTCCCTCATGACTTTAGGGAAATGCAAAAGGTACCTTTCTACCTTTAGAATTGGTACCATTTGACCCTGTTTTCTACCCTATTATTGCTGTATGCTTACCCTACGCACCACTTATCCTAAAAACTAAAAAGTTCTTGGAGAGAAGCATTTATGGAAACCTCTGAGCCAAACGACCGATTAGAAATAATCAATGCTCTCCTTATTGCCCTGGTCACCTTGATTGGCGCCTTTGTGGCTTGGCGTGCCTCTGTGGCCAGCGACAATGCCGGCGATGCCAGTCTAGATGGGCTATTTGCCACCCGCAACGCCCAGGAAACCCTGGCCCTCAACAATACCCAATTGTATGAGAATTACCGGGCCTATCTGGCCTACACCCGCTACAATGAACTGGGGGACCAACTTGAGGCTGATTTAGCCAGCGTCCCAGCCGCCGAAGCCGAAGTATTAGACCGCCAGATGCGCGATGCCTGGGATGCCGCAGAGTCCTTCTACTTTCCGCGGGAGTATCTCAAGCGCGACGGTTCTTACGACAGCCAGCGCGAATTGGGTGAAGCCTTGGCCGAGGCCGCCCGGCAGCAAGACCTCAATCCGCAGCCCCACTATGAAGAAGCCGATAAAATGCAAGCCAAATCAAACTGGCTGATCGTGGTGATAACTGTTTTGACGGTGGCCCTGTTATGTTTCACGCTGGTCGAGAGTGTCACTCGCCCGGCGCTTAAGTACGCTTTGATCACGCTCGGCGTTATCATTACCATTGGTGGGGTGGCTGCCACCATTGCTATTGAATATTTCATCTATATTTGATTGTCTCCCAGGAAGTGACCCCATGACTGAAACGACGACTCAACCTGCTTCTTTTTGGCACGATGACGACCGCTTTAAACAACTGATTGGTATTCTGATTGCGACTGTAACCGTATTGACCGCCCTGGTCGGGTTGGCCCAAAACGATGCCTCCTCCCGCGACGACCGGGCCAATCGCCTGGCCCAGGATTATGGGCTGCAAGCCGTGGGCCAACGCATCGGCGGCGTGGCTCGGGCCGGCTTTGAACGAGGCGACGCTTATCGCAATTGGAGTGAATTGAATACCCTGGCTCTGGCCGCCGAAAACAACGACGATGCTGCTGCCGCTCGCCGCTACCAGACGGTAGCCGACCGCCTGGCTAAATTGAGCCAACTGCTCGGTCCGGATTACTTTGACCCCGCCGTTGGTACGCCAAACCTGGCTAAATATGAAGCCGATGTTTATTTGGTCAATGTAACCGCCCTGGCCGAACGCTCGGCGGCCTGGTTTGCGGTGAAGCAAGCCTGGGATGAGAAAGCCAATACCTATGTGGTTCATATCACCATCCTGGCCGTATCCCTCTTTTTGTTGGGCCTGGCCACGACCATTTCCGGCCGGGTACGTTGGATTTTTGTAGGGGCCGGCCTGCTCATTACCTTCATCGCCACAACCTGGGCTTTGATCGTCTTCCTGACTCCTGTATCGCGCATCCCCGATGAGGCGATTGACGCCTACGCCCGCGGGGTGGGTCTAGCCTATCAGAACGAGTCTGAAAAAGCGGTGGCGGCTTTTGATGCTGCCCTGGCTCAGGCCCCTGACTACGCCAACGCTTTTTTTGAGCGCGGTAGCGCCAAGGCTGGTTTGGGCAATTACGAAGCCGCCAGCAGCGATTTTGAAGCGGCCCGGGCAGCCGGTCGCGACGACGCCAGCGTGGCCTGGAATCTGGCCTGGTTGTATTACTTGCAAGGCCGCTTTGACGAGTCAATTCAAACGAACCGCCGCACTCTCGAGCTTGACCCGGCTTTGTTGGGAGCGCGCTTTGACCTGGCTTTGTCTCTTTTAACCTCCGGCCAAATCGACGCTGCCAAAGCCGAGTATACTCAAACGCTGGCTCTGGCCGCCGCCCAAATTGCCCAGGCCAAAGCTGCCAATCAACAACCCCCGGCCTCGCTGTGGTGGTCGATGGATGAAGCCGCCGCCAGCCTGGACGGGTTGATGGACCGGCTCGACGGTTTTGAGGGTAGCTGGTGGTCTGAGACGCCGCCGCTAGATAAAATTGTCAATCCGGAGGCTGTGCGGGTGGCGGCTGAGGAATTAAACAGCCAGATTCGCAGCAGCAGCGTGGCTCTGGAATACACCGACCAGCCTCCTAGCGGTACTCCAGCCGCCAAAATTACCCCATTTGAGTTTACCCAGGCGGAGTATGATGAAGAAGGTAATGTGGTTGAATATACGGTTACCGACATCTTTCCCGCCGGTACCGATGAAGTGTTTGCCGGCTTCGACTATGAAGGCATGCAAGACGGCCAGCAAGTAGTCTGGAAAGTTTACTACAACGGTGAAGAAGATGTCTCGTGGCGAACAGTCGAGGAGTGGTCACTCGGCCCGGCGGGTTCGGCGGAATTTCCGTTAAGCTACGCTTACAGCAATGTTTATACTCTGGCCTCCGGGGAGTACCTGGTTGAAATATACGTGGACTCCCACCTGGCCCAGCGCGGCTACTTTAATATTGATGTGGACGAACCAAGCGCCTCAGATTAAATTGTCGTGTGACCCGTTACCTATCACTTGTTACTACAACCTGTATCCTAAGGAAAGAGAGATAAAATCATGCTTTTTGTAAATACCTGGAAATACGTTGTTAGCGGTCAAAAAACCCAAACACGCAAGCTGGTGCAAGAGGGCGATTATGCCACAGTGGATGAAACCGACCCTCACCAGCCCATCAGCAAAGTGATCCGCACCGCCGACGCCGGGGTTCCCAAAGTTCTTTACGAAGTCGGCAAAACTTACTCGGTACAGCCCGGCCTGGCCAAAAGGACGGTCGGCAATATCAAAGTCACCGCTATCCGGCGGGAGCGTCTGCAAGACCTTACCGAGGCTGAAGCCTTAAAAGAACTGCCCCTCACTTCCCTCGAAGAAGGCGTGAGCGATGCTCAATTGGCTTTGAAAACCTTTATGGGCACCTGGAACATCTCCAATTCCAAGCCGGGGACTCGTTGGGAAGACAATCCCGAAGTCTGGGTGCTTGAATTCGAACCGGCGCTCAAACCGACCCCCAAAAAACGGTCACGCTTCGGTTGAGTTTGTCATAAAGTAATTTTACAATCGTTCCCTAACCAAAGAAAGGATGACAAATGCAAACAGAGATTCTTTATCGCCCCGCTTTTTCTATGACACGAGTGCAACTCCAAGCAGGTGAAGAGATTCGTGTGGAAGCTGGCTCGATGGTCAGCATGTCGGCTGGCGTAACCATTGAAACAAAAATGCAGGGAGGCTTCTTAAAATCGCTGGCTCGTTCGGTGTTGGGGGGTGAGTCATTCTTTGTCAACACCTATAAAGCGCCGGCCCAAGGAGGTGAAATTAATTTGGCTCCGGCTCTGCCTGGCGATATGTTTGTACTCGAATTATCTAATGACACCATGCTGGTGCAATCGGGGGCTTTTGTGGCTGCGCCTCTAACAGTCGAACTCAATACCAGTTGGGGCGGGGCCAAAGGTTTTTTCGGTTCAGGTGGCCTAATTTTGCTCAAGGCTAGTGGGTCCGGCCCACTGGTTTTATCCAGCTATGGCGCCATCCACGAAATTAACCTGGCTGCCAATCAGAAATATACCATAGATACCGGCCATATTGTTGCCTTTAGTGAAAGTATGGGTTTTCAGGTACGCAAGGTTGGAGGTATGAAATCGACCCTCCTTAGCGGTGAAGGATTGGTGGTTGATCTGACTGGCCCAGGACGTATTTTAATGCAAACCCGTTCTACAGATGCCTTCCTGTCCTGGCTTATTCCACAGCTACCCAAAAGCAACAGCAATTAAGCCTCTAGCCGGTGATAGGGTCGGTGGATGAATCTATTGCCTGATCCAGCACGATCAAAAGATACCCCAAGGAGAATGAACATGTTTAATCCCTCACCTCGATTTTCACCCCGCCTATGGACATTGTTGGCCCTCAGCCTAACCTTATTGGTCTGGCTAACGTATGATGGTTCTGAGGCCTCGGCAGCGACGCCGCCAGCGCAACCCGTCGCCCAGGCTGAAGCCGAATGGACCATTATGCTCTACCAGGATGCCGACGACGAAACTCTGGAACAAGACATAATGACCGATTTTAACGAAGCCGAGCGCGTCGGTTCCACGGCTGAGGTGAATATTGTGGCTCAGGTGGACCGTTATGACGGTGCTTTTGACGGCATGGACGACTGGACTTCCACCAAGCGCTTTTACCTCACTCAGGACGACAACCTTGACGAGATTGGCTCAGCAGAGCTGGCCGATTTAGGCGAAACCAACATGGCCGACGGCCAAACCCTGGTAGATTTTATTACCTGGACGGTGGAAAATTATCCGGCCCGCAAATACGCCTTGATTATGTCGGATCACGGAGCCGGTTGGCCCGGCGGTTGGTTCGACCCTGCTCCCGGCGGTCTGGGACCTGACGAGGTTGCTACGGTCCAACTCTTTGGGGCGGATGGGCTGTGGTTGATGGAGATGGACCGGGCGTTGGAAGAAGCTCGTACTCAAACCGGCATTGATCAATTTGAACTGCTTGGTTTTGACGCCTGCTTGATGGGCCAACTCGAAGTTTTTACCACCGTCGCCGCCCATGCCCGCTACGCTGTGGCTTCACAAGAAGTCGAGCCTGCTCTGGGCTGGGCCTACGCCAGTTTTCTGAGACAATTGGCCGATCAACCCGGTATGGATGGAGCCGAGTTGGGGCAACTGATTGTGGATAGTTATATTGACCAGGATGAGCGCATTATTGACGATGCAGCTCGCGCCCAGATGGTGGCTGAGGAATTTGGCTTTGAAGGCGAAACAACTCCGGCTGAAGTGGCTGAAATCAAGGGCAAGGATATCACCCTGACGGCTGTGGATTTAGCAGCGATACCCGATGTAAATGCTGCCGTGGACAGTCTGGCTGTAGCTCTGCTCAATGTAAACTCGGATAACGTGGCTCAGGCTCGGGCCTATGCCCAGGCTTTTGAAAGTGTTTTTGGTGAAGAAACACCCTCCCCTTACATTGACCTGGGCCATTTTTTGCAGCTTGCGGTCGAATTGAGCGGGGATACCCAAGTCGCTGCGGCGGCAGACAAAGTGCAAAGTGCACTCGGCCAGGCCATCATTGCCGAAAAGCACGGCTCAGACCGGCCCGGCGCTACGGGAGTGACCATTCATTTCCCCACCAGCGAGATTTATAATGTGGCCGATAATGTCGGCTACACCACCGTGGCCGCCCGCTTTGCCGAGCAATCTCACTGGGACGATTTTCTGGCTGCTTTCCACTCCGGCGGAACCGCCACCTTCAGCCGCCCTGAGGCTGCCCCAGAACCGCAACCGGAGCAGACAGAGCTGCCGGCGGGGCTAACCCAGGATGATCTGGTCCTGCTTCAAGCCGATACGCTGGCTCTGGCAGAGGCCGGCTATCTGCTGGAAGAGATACCTCAGGCCATGGTTGATGAGTTTGGCTATTCGCCCGATTTGGTGCAGACCCTGGTGGATAGCGGCTTCTTCACCTCAATTCCGAGCCAGGGCGGGTCGCGGGCGGACAAAACGGCCGGCGCTAAGCCTGTCCAACTGGCCCCGCTGACCCTCTCGGCGGAAATTGCTACCAGCAGCACACCGGTGACGATCCAGACCGAACTCAGCGGCGACCGCCTGGCCTATGCCTACAGTTTTATTGGCCGCTTTTTACCCCGCGAGGATGCCCTGCTGATCGAGGATGTGGATTATCTTTTTGCCGACGAAAGTCAGACCGTCGGTGGGGTTACTTATCCGGTCTGGCCCCAAGAGGGAGTCAGCATCGAGTTTGATTGGGAGCCAACGGTTTACGCCATCAGCGACGGTACCACCTCGGTCAAGGCTTTGTTCAACCCAGAAACATACGACGCCGAGTCGCCGACCTATGCTGTGGGCGGAACGTATCGTTTTGCCAGCGGCGGCGACCCCCGCTTTGCCAAAATGTACTTCCGCGATGGCACTATGACCGAAATTTTTGGCTTTTCCGGCAGCATTACGCAGTCTGTCGGCGCGCCGCGTGAGATTGTGCCGCAGCCCGGCGACCAGTTCACCGTGCTGGAGCGCGGCGACGATTTGAGCCAGGAGGGCGAGGCCGGGCGAGAGCAATATGTCCGCGAAGGCGGCACGTTGACCTTTGGCGGCGTACCTTTTACTATCGAAACAACGCCCGCGCCCAGTGGCAACTACGTGGTCGGCGTCATTGCCGAAGATCTGGATGGCAAAAAGTACGAGCAGTACGAGGGGCTGTTTGTGGTTAACGACGAAGCCTCGTCAGTGGATGGTTTTGGGCCGTATGTGAGCGAGGAGTTGGGTTTTGCCCTGCTGTACCCCGAAAAATGGCAGGTTGAGGCCAGCCCGGCGGATGGCTCAGTGGATTTCTCGGATGAAGTCAGTTCGGCGCAGGTGACAATTTTTCGTAACAGCTATCCTGATGCATCGTCGTCAGCCCAGGCTGATAGTCAGGCGATTCAAGACGTGATTGACACGTTGAACCAGGCGGGTGGGTTGGAAAACTTGCAATTTTTGGGTGATGCCCAGAATTATATACTGGGTGCTTATGACGGGCAGGTGATTGATTTTTCGTTTGATTTAGATGGTCAGCCCTACTATGGCTACGCCGTGGCTGCCACCCCGGTAGACGGCACTACTTACATCGTCCTCGCCTCCGCCCTGGATGCCAAGTTTGACGATGTGGCGGATGAGCTCGACGATATGCTTTATAGTTTCGACATCCTTATCTCCGGGGTGAGCAAAGAGCAAGCTGGGCCACCTCCGCCCAACTTTGCCAGCGAGGCGTTTGTAGATGATTTCAGCGATCCGGCCAGCGGCCTGATCAGCGATGAGGCGGAGCAGGAATGGGGTCGAAGCTACTATACCCCCAGCGGCCAATACATATTTGAACTGAAACCGGCTCCCGGGGCCATCTATGATTACTACGCCGAGCAAACCTTACCCGCCGACTTTCTGCTACAAGCTACAGCCAACTATAATGGCGCAGCCAACAACAGCTACGGCCTGATCTTCCAGGTGCAGGTAGGCGAAGAAAGTGATGAGTTCTATGTCTTCAGTATCAGCGGCGACGGTTTTTATACGGTCGAAAAGACGGAGGGGGATAAGTTGACCCCAATCATTGACTGGACCTCGTCCAGTCTGATTGATCAGAGCGAAGGTGCGGCTAACGTATTGACCGTAGAGGGTCAGGCTGACACCTATCGGCTGTACATCAACGGTCAGCAGGTCGATACCTTTACCGATGCTACTTACAGCGACGGCGCCTTTGGTTTTATGGTCGATAATTATGATGAAGCAGCACCGGCCAACTTTATCTTTGACGACTTGAAGGTCGGTACAGCGACCACCGAGTAAAAGAATCCGCCAGACTTTCAGTAGGGGCAGGTCTGAGACCTGCCCCTACTATGTTTAGCGGAGAACATCTCGGTCTTGTTGAAGCTATGACTGGTTTTGTTTAAATTGAATAAAGAGGTAAAATTTTATCGGTTCTCAATTATGCCCAACAATAAAGAGAGTGTAAAAATGGCTAAATTTTTTACCCAAACTCCTCGTCGGATCTGGATTTTGCTGGTTGGTTGCCTGCTGGTGATAACCTGGATTGCTTGTGGGGGGGTTGAAGTGGCAGTGACAACTCCGGCTGCTCCGCAGCAAGCTGCCCCTACCGTGGCCCAAGTTCAGCCGCAACCCGCTGCTGTCACCCAGAGCGAAGAACCTGCTACTTCGGCTGAGGCTGGTGGGTCAGCCACTCAACCCGAAGCCGGGACGAGTACAGAGGAACAATCCAGCAACCAGCCCGCCGCCCAGGCTGAAGCCGAATGGACTATTATGCTCTACCAGGACGCCGACGACGAAATCCTGGAACAGGATATCATGTTTGATTTCAACGAGGCGGAAGTGGTCGGTTCCACCGCTCAGGTTAATATCGTATCACAGGTAGACCGCTATCGGGGCGCGTACAAAGGCATGGGCAATTGGACTTCCACCAAACGCTTCTACATCACCCGGGACAGAAACCTGACCCAGATTGGCTCGCCAGAGATAGCCGACCTGGGCGAGTTGAATATGGCCGATGGCCAAACCCTGGTTGATTTTATCACCTGGGCGGTAGAAAATTATCCGGCTCGCAAATACGCCCTGATTATGTCGGACCACGGAGCGGGCTGGCCTGGCGGCTGGAACGATCCCGCCCCCGGCGGGCTGGGACGGGACCAGGTGGTGGTGGCTCAACTCTTTGGGGTTGACGGCATTTGGCTGATGGAGCTGGATCGGGCCTTGGAACAGGCCCGTCAGCAGACTGGCCTTGATAAATTTGACCTGATTGGTTTTGACGCCTGTCTAATGGGCCAGCTTGAGGTATTCACTGCTCTGGAGCCGCACGCTCGCTACGCCGTGGCTTCGCAGGAGGTCGAACCGGCGCTGGGTTGGGCTTACGGCGGTTTTCTGGCCGAATTGATCAACAAACCCAACATGGATGGGGCTGAACTGGCCAAACTGGTGGTCGACAGCTACATCAATTATGATTTACGCATCCTCGACGATCAGTCACGGCGCGAGTTGGTGGCGCAAGAATTCGGTTTTACCGGCAACACTACCCCCGATGAAGTGGCCGAAGTTAAAGGCCGTGATGTCACCCTGACCGCGGTTGACCTGGCGGCTATGCCTCAGGTGAACACGGCCGTGGATAATCTGGCCACAACCCTGGCTAAAATTAACCCAAAAGCGACCTCCCAAGCACGGGCTTACGCTCAAGCTTTTCAGAGCATTTTTGGCGAAGATACGCCTTCGCCCTACATTGACTTGGGCCATTTTGCCCAACTGGCCGTTGAATTGAGTCGGGACTCGCAGGTGGCAGACGCGGCGGAACAAGTTTTTACTGCCCTCAAACAGACCATTCTGGCCGAAAGACACGGCTCCAATCGGCCCGGCTCCACCGGCCTGACCATTTATTTCCCCACCGGCCAAATCTACGGCACGGCGGATAATTTTGGTTATACCACCGTGGCCGACCGCTTTGCGGCGGCTTCTAAGTGGGATGAGTTTTTATACTTCTTCCACACGGGCAAAGCTGCCCCGGATAATTACAACCGGCCCCGGCCCGAACCTGAGCCAGTCACCGCCCAGGCCAACCAGGCTCCTCCCGGTATTAGTCCGGCAGATTGGGAAACCATTCAAAATGATATTGCTACGCTGGAGAGCGCCGGCTATGGACCGCAAGAGATTCCGCTGCTGCTGGCCTTGCAGTATGGCTATCCGCTGGACCTGGTGCAGTACCTGGTTGATAACAACGTCTTTCGCACCCCCGGCGCTAGCGCCAGCCGCTCCTTGTCCGCCGCCGGTTTCAAGCCCATCCAACTGGCCCCGCTGACCCTCTCGGCAGAAATAGCCACCATCACCGCGCCGGTGACGATCCAGACCGAGCTGAGTGGTGACCGGCTGGCCTATGTGTACAGCTTCATCGGCCGCTTTTTACCTCGTGAAAATGCCCTGCTGATCGAAGATGTGGATTATCTGGTGGCCGACGAGAGCCAGACCATTGGCGGAGTCACCTATCCGGTCTGGCCCAAAGAGGGCGTTAAGATTGAGTTCGATTGGGAGCCGACAGTTTACGCCATCAGCGATGGGACAACCTCGGTTAAGGCCCTGTTTGAGCCGGTGGTTTATGACGCCGAAACACCGACCTATGCTGTGGGCGGGACCTATCGCTTTGCCAGCGGCGGTGCCCCCCGCTTTGCCAAGATGTATTTCCGCGATGGCGCGATGACCGAGGTGTTTGGGTTTACCAGCGGCATCACCCAGGCTATCGGTTCGCCGCGCCAGATCATTCCCCAGCCGGGCGACCAGTTCACCGTGCTGGAGCGGGGCGACGATTTGAACCAGGAGGGCGAGGCCGGCCGCGAAAAATATGTCCGCGAAGGCGGCTCGCTGACTTTTGGCGACACACCGTTCAAAATAGAGACGACGCCCGCGCCCAGTGGCAACTATGTGGTCGGGGTCATTGCCGAAGACCTGGATGGCCAGAAGTATGAGCAGTACGAAGGGCTGTTTGTGGTCAACGAGCAAGCCTCGGCGGTGGATGGCTTTACGCCGTATGTGAGCGAGGATTTGGGTTTTGCCCTGCTTTATCCGGAGAAGTGGCAGGTTGAGACCAGCCCGGCCGACGCGTCGGTTGACTTTGCCGATGAGTCCAGTTCGGCTCTGGTCACAATTTTCCGCAACAGCTATCCCGATGCCCCCTCGCCGGCCCAGGCTGATAGCCAGGCCATTCAAGATGTAATTGACGCCCTGAACCAGACCGGTGAGTTGGAAAATCTGCAATTTCTGGGTGATACCCAGGATTTCGTGCTGGGCGCATATGATGGGCAGACGATTGATTTTGCCTATGATTTGGACGGCCAGCCCTACTACGGCTATGCGGTGGCCTCGACGCCGGTGGACGGCACAACTTACGTGGTCCTGGTTACGGCTCTGGACTCGAAATTTGACGACCTGGCCGACGAGTTTAACGATATGCTCTACAGCTTTGATATCCTCATCTCCGGGGTGAGCAAAGAGCAGGCCGGTCCACCCCCGCCGGCTTTTGCCAGCGAAGCGTTTGTGGATGATTTCAGCGACCCGGCCAGTGGTCTGATCAACGATGAGGCGGAGCAAGAGTGGGGCCGGGGCTACTACACCGCTGACGGCCAGTATGTCTTTGAAATGAAACCGGCTCCTGGAGCTATCTACGATTATTACCCCGAGCAAACCTTACCCGCCGACTTTCTGCTGCAAACCACAGCCAGCTATACCGGCGCAGTAGATAACGCTTATGGCGTCATCTTTCAGGTGCAGACGAGTGACGAGGGTGACAACTTTTATGCCTTCCGCATCAGCGGGGATGGTTTTTACACCGTTGAAAAGACGGAGGGCAACAAAATGGTTCCGATTTTTGACTGGACGGCCTCAAATCTGATTGACCAGAGTGAGGGTGAGGCCAATGCGTTGACCGTCGAAGGTCAGGGCGACACCTACCGGCTGTACCTCAACGGTCAGCAGGTCAACACCTTTACCGATGCTACTTACAGCGGAGGCGTCTTTGGTTTTATGGTGGACAACTACGACGAGACCGCGCCGGCCAACTTTACCTTTGACGACTTGAAAGTCGGCACAGCGACGAAGTAACCGCTTCAGGCAAGAGACCTCCGAGGTTTGGAATTCTCGGAGGTCTTTTTTAGTTATCACCCAGAGAACTGCTAAAAATTGGTAAATAAGGCTACACCTGTGGCCAAGCGGGGTTCAGTCCTTAGCAACTGCCGCTGGCCCCTTCCATAAAGACTTCTTATGGTTCCACAAAAAGCGCAGACAGGCGATGTCTGCGCTTTTTGCGCCTGGCCTGCTTTTGCCGCATAATAGGCTCATCCCCTCCCTGGCCCTCCCCCAAGGAGGGAAAGGGGACGGAAAGGACAGATTTTTGAAAGGTAAATTAGTAACTGCCCTCAAGGTGATGATTAGCTTGGGGCTGATGGCCTATCTGTTTTATCGCTTTTTGTCTAATCCGCATGATCGTAACATCCTGCTGACGACCTTAACCACAGCCAACTACGGCTACCTGTTGCTGGCGCTGGCGTTGTTTGTGCTGGCCGTGGTCACCAACGCGGTCAAATGGTACATTTTGCTGCAGGCGCAAGGGATTCCTGTGCCGCTTAGCGCATTGACCAATTATACTTTTGTCGGCTTCTTTTTTAATAATTTTTTGCCGGCCAACGTTGGCGGCGATCTGATGCGCGGTTTTGGCCTGGCTCGTTACACGGCTCGCAGCGCCGAAGCGGCGGTGTCGGTTATTGTGGATCGGATTATCGGCTTGATGGCTTTTATGTTCACAGCCATGGTGGCGGCGTTACTGACAGTGAATATCGTGCCGGCGAACCCAACGGGCGGCGACAAGCTGGCCGAAAACCTGGCGCAAGTGGAGGTTATCGCTCTGCTGGGGTTGGTTGTTATTACCGGCGGATTTGTCGTAATGCTGAGTCACCGGCTGCGGCTGCTATTTGGCCGGATTTTTTCGGTCAAACTCTTAAGTCCGCTGGCTCCGCTTTACTTTCGCATTTCCGGCGCGTTTGGGGCTTATCGTTATCAGTACGGGGCTTTGTTGGGCGCGTTTGCGGTTGGGGTGGTCACTGTGCTCTTGACCGGACTGGTGGATCTGGCTATCGTCGCCGGGCTGCACGGAGAGATCGCCCCTATCTATATTTTTCTTTTGAATCCTATTATCGCGGTCGCTTTAATTGCGCCGATCAGTATCGGCGGCCTGGGCACCGGCTCGGTGTTGTATGTTTATTTTTACGGCTTGGTGGGTGTACCGGAAACGCTGGCCTTTGCCCTGTCATTGGTCAAACAAGCTGTAGTTTACGGGGGTAGCCTGCCGGGTGGGGTATTGTGGCTACGCGCCAGAGAGCAGCAGGGGAGCGGAGCAGCGGGGGAGCAAGGGAGGATTAAGGACAGAGGATTGAGGATAGAAGAGGATCGTCCATCTTCCATCCTCTAATTTCTATCTGCCGGATTTTAAACTTCCAGCACCATAGGGAATATCATGGGGGCGCGGCGAGTGCGCTGGTAGAGAAATTCGCTCAAGTTGTCACGGATGACGGTGGCGGCGGTGTCGCGATGAACCTTACCGCTTTCCAGCAGTTCGATGACTCGTTCTTTGGCCTCTTCGATTAAATCTTCAGAATCGCGCACGTACACAAAGCCGCGCGAGACAATGTCGGGTCCATCAACCAACTGGCCGGTTTTCTCGTCAATGGCCACCACCACCACCACAAAACCATCTCGTGAGAGCAGGTGCCGATCCCGCAAAACCACACTGCCCACATCGCCGACGCCCAGGCCGTCAACCAAAACCTGGCCGCTGGGAATGCGCTCGGTCAAATAGGCCAGCTCTTCCTCAAATTCAACCACCTGCCCATTTTCGATGACAAAGATGTTCTCCGGCGGGATGCCCACCGTTTCACCCAACCGGCCATGCAAGACCAGCATGCGATACTCGCCCTGGATGGGGATAAAATAGATGGGCCGGACCAGATCCAGCATCATCTTTTGCTCTTCCTGGGAGGCGTGGCCGGAGACATGAACCGGCATCAGGCTCTGGTAGATAACGTCAACTCCCAGGCGGAAGAGGTTGTTGAGGGTGCGGTGCACCAACTCTTCGTTGCCGGGAATGGCTGTGGCCGAGAGAATAACCGTGTCGCCCTTTTTCAAACTGACCTGGCGATGCTCTTGATTGGCCATGCGTACCAGGGCGCTGGTCGGCTCGCCTTGGGTGCCGGTGCAAACAACCGCAATTTGGGAGTCAGGATAATCCTCCAGGTCATCCACGTGGACAATCATATCCTCTGGGGCAGTCAGATAGCCCAAATTGAGGGCCATCTTCACGTTATCGACCATGCTGCGGCCTACCACCGCCAACTTGCGATTGTGTTTCATGGCCGTGTTAATGACCTGTTGAACACGAGAGATGTTCGAGGCAAAGGTAGAAACAATCACCCGTCCTTTGGCCTGATCAAAAATTTTGTCAAAGGTTTCACTGACAATTTGCTCCGAAGGCGTGTGGCCAGACCGCTCGGCGTTAGTGCTATCAGACAAGAGGGCAAGTACACCCTCATCGCCGTAGCGGCGCAGTCGGTCAAAATCCGGCAGCTTACCGTCGGCCGGATTTTGGTCAAATTTGTATTCACCCGTGTGAATCACCAGCCCGGCCGGCGTATAAATGGCGTAGCCTACGGCATCAGGAATGGAATGGCAAACGTGGAAAGGCTCGATGGTGAAGGGACCAATCTCGATGACACTATTAGTCGTAATGGTGTGAATCTCTGTTTTGGCCAGCAGTTTGGCCTCTTTTAGTTTAACTTCGATCAAGCCTCGGGTGAGTGGGGTGGCATAAAGGGGGGCGGACACTTGCGGTAGAATATAAGGCAGCGCCCCGATGTGGTCTTCGTGGCCGTGGGTTAAAAAAATGGCCTTGAGCAATTCGGGGTTATCCAATAAATAGGTCACATCGGGGATGACCAGGTCAATGCCCAGCATGTCATTTTCGGGGAACATTAACCCACAGTCAATAGCGATGGCGTCATCACCATATTCAATCAGGGTCATATTGCGGCCAACTTCGCCCACACCGCCCAGCGGCACAAT
>CAZRYD010000083.1:0-20899 GCA_964604225.1 uncultured Caldilineaceae bacterium | reverse complement strand
CGGCCCGTTTCCAATGCCTATACCACAGTTGTTTTTCTACCGCTGTTTGGTAACTAGTTGCTCGCGCAAAAGCAAGGTATTGGAGGTTAGTGATTGAAGGTTTTGGCTATATAATAATCAGATAAGAACAGTAGATGTTGTGGTTGCTCCTCATTTCGGGCAAGAAGGTCTTGCTTTGGATCACTCCCCATCAAAAACTCCCCGGCGGGAGTGAGGATCATCTCCGGCTCGAAGGGCTGGTGGGAGAGGGGCCGGGGGTCAGGCGTCGGGGGCTGGGAAGGTTGAGAGGCAGGTTTTTGGAGGGAGGAAGCAAATTTGGCGTATCGGGCGGGGTTGGCGTCTTCGAGCAAGGGTAATAATTTCCCGAATTCGCTGCGAAGTTCGCAATGTTCGATCAGAAGTTGAGTTTTGGCGGTGAAAGTCATCCCCGCTGCAAATCTCTGATAGACCTCGCGAAAATGGTCATAGCAAAAGAAAGTAAATTCCTCATCGCTGAAGGCGGCCAGCAGCAGGCAGCGGATAGCGGCGGTATGATAGGTAGGTTGAGTTGGGTTCATCGGCCTCGGTCTCCCTCAAGCTTCACTTTAGTATAAAAGATTACCGTCTGAGCGTCAACACGAAATTGTCCGATGCGCATTGTAACCCTTTTCGGCTCATGATATACTAACTTATGAAAATTTAAGGATTATGGGTTAAATGCCTACCACCCTCTCGCTTTAAAACTGGCGCGAAGTCCGAAAGCAAGAGGGCGGGACAATTATCTCATCTTCAATTTCCAGGATTTCAAACCGATTCCCCTCCCGACTCGAGGAGGTCTCAATGACCGCAAAAACCAAGGCTCAACTTCTGGCCGAACTGGCCGCTCTGCAACAGCGGATAACCGAATTAGAAACCGAACAACAACAACGAGAGGCTGAGTTGGAACCCTGGCTGGCGGCTGAACGGGAAAATTGGGCGCTGGCCGAAGCGCTCACCCAAACCGGCGCGGCCATTAGCAGCACCCTGCGCGGCGAAGAGGTCCTCGACCGGATTTTGGAAGAGATGAGCCGGGTGGTGGCTTGTGATGCCGCCTGCCTGCTGCTCATCGAGGCGGAGAATTTAGCCCGGGTGTATCGCTGGCGTGGTTATGTTCGTTCGGGGCGAACTACCCCAGAAGAGATTGTTTCCGTTGCTTTGAGAATTGACCAGATCCCCGCCTTGCGTACCGTTCGTGAGACCAGCCGTACCCTGGCTGTGCCCTACCCTGCCCAGAATGAAGCCTGGGTCCGCAAGTTTGGTACGGTTTGGGTTAATTCTTACGCTTGTGCGCCCATTCGCAGCCGGGGGAGGGTAATCGGTTTTTTAGCGGTTGACAGCGAAACTCCCGGTTTTTTTGAACCGGCCGACGCCGAGCCGCTGCAAGCTTTTGCCGATCAGGCGGCTATCGCCCTGGAGAATGTGGGCCTGCACAACCGGACGCGCAGCGAAATCATCAAACGGTTGAAGGCTCTCAAGAAAGAGCGTAACTTCATCTCAGCCGTGCTGGATACGGCCGATGCCCTGGTGATGGCCTTGAATCAGGCAGGGCAGATTGTTCATTTCAATCGAGCCTGCGAGCGCACCAGCGGCTACACTTTTGCCGAAGTCAAGGGTCGGTATTTGTGGGACTTGCTACCCCCGGAAGCCGCCGCCTCAGCCCAAATCTACTTTACAGGGCTTTCAACCCGCCATGCGGCTGAAGAGACAAGCCAATTATTGCCCAAATTGGAATCGCATTTAGTCACCAAAACCGGCCAGCAGCGTTTGGTTGCCTGGTCAAATGCAACCCTATTCGACCGAACTGGCGCGGTTGAATATTTCATCGCCACCGGTATTGACATCACCGAGCAAAGGCAGGCGGAAGCAGCTCTGCGGCAGAGTGAGCAACGATTAGAGCTGGCCTTAAAGGGCGCAAATCTCGGATTGTGGGACTTGAATCTTCGCACCGGTGAAGATATTACCAACCAACGGGCAGCAGAAATGCTGGGGTACAGTTTGGCTGAGATTGAGCAAAATCTTGATTGGTGGGACAAGCACACTCACCCCGAAGATCTAGCCCGCGTCCATATAGCCTGGGAGGCCCATTTGGCCAGCAAGACTCCTTTCTATGAATGTGAGTATCGGCTGCAGACCAAATCAGGCGAATGGAAATGGATTTTAGATCGGGGTCAAGTAGTTCAAAGGGACGAGTCCGGCAACCCGATTCGACTTTCCGGAACTCACCTGGATACTACCGAACGCAAGCAAGCCGAAGAAGCCCTGCGAACCCAAAATGAGCAATTGCAGGCCCGCAATCGCGAATTAGACGCCTTTGCCCGCACCGTGGCTCATGATCTCAAAAATCCGCTGGGTGTCTTAACTACCATCGCCGAAATCCTGCTGGAAGATTATCGCCACATGCCGCCGGAGAAGTTGGGCGAATATTTGCAGTCAATTGCCCGAAGTGGCAACCGGGCCAGTCAGATTGTCGAAGCTTTGCTTTTGCTGGCCGGAGCGCGCCAAAAGAATGTCGATTTGCAACCACTGGATATGGCCACCATTGTCAGCGAAACCCTGCAACGCCTGGCTCCGATGATAAGTCAATATCAAGCCGAGATTATTACCCCAACCACCTGGCCGACAGTTATGGGTTATGCTCCCTGGGTTGAGGAAGTTTGGATCAATTACCTGAGCAATGGTCTCAAATATGGCGGTCAGCCGCCTCGCCTGGAATTGGGGGCCAGGGTTCAAGAAAATGGCCTGGTCCGCTTTTGGGTTAAAGATAACGGACCTGGTCTATCTCTGGAGGCCCAAGCCAAATTATTTACCGAGTTTACCCAACTTGAGCCGGATCGGGTGGATGGGTATGGCCTGGGCTTGTCTATTGTGCGGCGGATCATCGAACGATTGGGGGGCCAGGTCGATGTAGAAAGTGAAGGTATGCCGGATCATGGCAGCATCTTTAGTTTTACGCTGCCCCTGGCTCCGGTCGAGCCCACCATCAACCCCTAATTCATACCCCCCTTCAAAACATTCTCCCAACCACAAGCTTGAGACTGCGCTGAGTGTTGGCTGCAATAGTTTTGTAAGACTTTGCTGTTATCTTAAAACCGTTTCAAAAGGCTCAATACCGGATGCTGCACTCTCTCAATTGCCTTTAGCATCCTTTTTACAGGACTTACCAATCATGTCATTTTGAGCGACGAAGGAGCGAAAAATCCCTGAAACATATGCTTGCAAACGGATTTTTGAGGGATTCTTCACTCCGCTACGCTGCGTTCAGAATGACATGTGTAAGTCCTATAAGTTCACTTAAATCAAGAAAGCGGGGGGAATTATGGCTACCGATCAAATTCATGTTAGAGATTTATTGTTGCGTACCATTATCGGCGTTAATGAGGAGGAACGGCACAACAAACAGGATGTAATCATCAACATTACCCTCTACACCGACCACACCGCCGCGGCTTCAGATGATATTGCCGATACCATCAATTATAAAACCATTGCCAAGCAAACCATCAAACTGGTCGAAGAGTCGCAGTTTTATTTGGTGGAAAAGATGGCGCTGGAAATTTCCAAGTTCTGCCTGGCCGACCCGCGGGTGGAGCGAGCCGTGGTGACCGTTGAAAAACCCGGCGCGGTGCGTTTTGCCCGCTCTGTGGGGGTCACCGTCGACCGAACGCGGGCCGACCTCGGCTCATAGAGGCAGCGCTGATGACCAATACCGCCTATCTTTCGCTTGGCTCCAACCTTGAGCCGGCTGCCAATTTACGTGCGGCGCTTGAACTGCTGGCCACCAAAACGAAGCTGGTCGCCGTCTCCTCCGTTTGGGAAACCCAGCCGCTTGGGTTAACCGCGCAACCCAACTTTTTAAATGCTGCGGCGGTGGTCGAAACTGACCTGACCGCCGCGCAATTGAAACAAGAGGTCATTGCCCCCATCGAGCAGAGCCTGGGCCGGGTTCGCCAGGCTGATAAAAATGCCCCCCGGCCTATTGATATTGACCTTATGCTCTTCAACCGGCAAATTTTTAACCTGGGGCAGCGGCACATCCCCGACCCAGAAATCGTCGAGCGAGCCTTTGTGGCTATCCCCCTGGCGGAAATTGCGCCAGAGTATGAGCATCCAGAGTTAAACCAAACCCTGGCTCAGATTGCTGGAGGTTTCAAAAGCAACGAGGCGGGGATGAACCTGCGTCAAGACGTCTCCCAAGTTTTGCAGCAGCTTGTACAGAATTGGCGTGATTGATTGAATAAATGCGGCTTGAGATAAAAGCTTTAGAAGCTAGATTCCCTACTTTAGAGAGATCAGCATAAGGAGGAAACTATACATCAAGTCACCCTGGAGCAACTGGAAGAGACATTCCAAATCAGCCCCAACGGCAAATCCAAAAAGACATTCAAGCGGCATAAGGTCATTGAAAAGGCTGTCCGCAAAACTTTGACCAGCATCGACGAGGACCCGGACCGCGAAGGTCTCCAACGCACCCCGGCCCGGGTGGCTCGCATGTACGATGAATTGACGGCCGGCTATCACGTTGACCCGCTTAAGCTAATCAACGATGCCCTATTTGATGTGGATTACAGCGAAATGGTCATCGTCAAAGACATTGATTTTTATAGCCTGTGCGAGCATCACCTGCTGCCTTTTTTCGGCAAGGCGCACGTAGCCTACCTGCCTAAAAGTAAAGTGTTGGGCTTGAGTAAAATCCCGCGAATTGTGGACATGTTTGCCCGGCGCTTGCAGCTGCAGGAGCGCATGACCCAACAGATTGCGGATTTTTTAGAACAGTTCGGCAAAGTAGGAGCGAGCGGCCCGATCAATCAACTCCTGAGACATGACCGGCCGTTCGCCCCGATAGGTGGCAAAATCGGTGAGTTGATCCAGCAAATCGCGGGGGTGACAGGCTTTGAGTGGGCGCCCCATACTGAAATAATATTCACGCAGTAAGTGAATAAAGGCATTTTTATCAAATTTAATGCCCCGTTCTTCACAGGCGATCAAAAAAATTTCGTAAAACTGCTTTTCGTTGGGGTTGTCAATCCCCAGTTTATGGCGGATACGCCGTAGAAAGGCATCATCTACCAATGATTCAGGGTCTAAGTTGGTCGAAAAAACGATTAAGGTTTCAAAAGGTACGGCAAATTTTTTGCCCGTTTGAAAGGTCAAAAAATCCAAACGCTCTTCCAAAGGCACAATCCAGCGGTTGAGTAAATCTTTTGGCTCCATCTGCTGGCGGCCAAAATCATCAACCAACAGCATACCGCCATTGGCTTTGAGTTGCAGCGGGGCTTCGTAGTAGCGATTGGTGTCGCTCCAGGCCAGGTCCAAATCCTGAAGGGTCAATTCACCACCGGTAATCACCACCGGCGGCATACAGCGCAGCCAGCGTTTGTCCAATTGGTTCGACTCGGCCAGTTGGGCTTCCTCACTGCCCATAGCCCGGTGGGTCTCCGCGTCGTATACCTTAATTACCTGACCATCCTCGAAAATCGCATAGGGAATCATCACATTGCCCGGCAGCAGTCCCCGCCCAATAATTTTGGCAATGCTGGTCTTGCCATTTCCCGGCGGTCCATATAGGAACATAGATTTGAAAGAGTTAACCGCCGGCCCAATCCGGTCAATGATCTCTTGCGACAGAACCAGCGCCCGCATGGCCTGCTGCACATCTACCTCGCGCACCAAAGGCCGGTTTTGCGCCTGGAGCTTAACCACATTGACATAGTGGCTCAAGGTGACAGGACAGGGGCCCACATAACGATTGCGCTCAAGCAATTCTCTGGCCCGCTTACTACCGTTGTCGGTGATGGCATACTGGTACGAAGCCCGGTTGAGGTTGCTGCCGCCGGTCACTTGCACCAAATGATGAGCCTTTAAGGCTTGTAAAAGTGGCTCGACCACGCCGCTGAAATGCAAGCGCATGCTCTGCGCAATCTGCCAGCCCTTCATCGAACCGCCGAAATAGAGAATCTTCAAGGCCAGGCTGGTGAGAAACGGCTGAGGAATTTGCGTAGCTTCGATGGTCCGAGGCTCTTCCAATAATTGCCGCAGCATCCCCCCAAAACCGTCAAACGGCAGATCGGGCATAGGAAATGCCAAAGGTTGGGTATTGCCTCTCTCCCTGGCCGTTAAACGCATAGGTTGGAGTCTGACCGGTTGACCATTCGTCATTGTAACGAAACCTCTACCATAAATAGAACATCGTAATGAGCTTAAGGGAATACGAATAAATATAACACACAGGCTATCTTTACACAATAGTTAGAATCTATTGCTTGGGGCAGGCCGCTACCCTATTTGTGGAAATGGGTTTATCCTTTCAAAAATTCGCCATTACGATAGAACAGTTCACCATCTATCCAAATTTCGCCGCCGTCGCGCATATCGCAAATCATATCCCAATGCACCGCCGACGTGTTGACACTGCCCGTTTGCGGATAGCCTTGCCCCACGGCCAGATGCACCGTCCCGCCGATTTTCTCGTCAAAAAGTATTGACCCGCTAAAGCGTTGAATATCGTTATTTGTACCGATGGCAAACTCGCCCAGGCGGCGCGTGCCGGGGTCGGTATCAAGGGTTTGAAGTAAAAAGGCTTCGTTCTTGGCGGCGGTGGCCTGAGTCACCAGGCCATTCTCAAAGGTCAAGCGCGCTCCCACCACCTCATTACCATGGTAATAGGCCGGATAGGTAAATTGCACCCAACCATTGACGCTATCCTCCACCGGCCCGGTAAAGATTTCACCATCGGGGAAATTAACTTTGCCACTGGCATTGAGAAAATTCCGGCCGGCGATGGACATTTCTAAATCGATGTTTTGGCCCCGCACATGCAGGTGTTTTTTGCCGGCCAGGTACTCAACCAGGCGCTGCTGGCGCTGCTCAACCTCCTGCCAGGCCGCCACCGGGTCGGCCAAATGAACTTTGCAGGCCTCAAAAACAAATTTCTCATATTGGCGCAGCGACATGCCGGCGGCCTGGGCGTAACCCTGCGTCGGAAATTGGGTGGTGCAGCGGCGCAGCGTCCCCTGGCCTTCCCGCTCCATTTGAATACTCATCACCCCCGCCAGGGATTGCATTCGAGCTTTTTGCTGCTCCGGCGGATAATCCGACAGCGCCCGCGGATTCTCCGAAGCTTCAACCCGCACAATCACCTCGCAGGTTTCGTACATCAATTTGAGCATCGGGTTAACCGCTCCCAACAGTTCCAGATCATCGGTCGCCTCAATCGCCAGGCTATCCTCGTCGCGCAGGTGAATATAGGTAAAGGCTCGACCGCCGGCGCGCAAAGCCGCCTGATAAAGCGCCTGGATCAGCGGCTCGGCGGCAGGACTGGTACCGCGCAGCAGCACTCGCTCACCGGGCTGAACGGCGGTCGAGTAGTTGATAATCACCTCAGCCATCTTTTCAACATAAGCGTGCATTTGGCATAATCCCTTCACTTCATCAAATTAACAATAAATTGGGCCGCTTGATCCGCCCCGTTGGGCGTCTGGTGATTAAGCCGCGGCAGGTCCAAAAGTTGGGGTACCAGAGACAAGCATTCCCCGCTTTCAAATTGGGCGGGCGTAATAGGTTGACTCGGCATCTGCTGGTCAACAAAAGTTTTCATCACTTCTGACTCGCGGAAGCCGGGCCGGGGGATGTAGCCAAAAGGAAGACCGGCATGATAAACTTCGGCCAGGGTGCTATACCCCAGTTTACCAATGACCGCATCAGCAGCGTTGACCAGATCAGGGTGGTAAAAGTCTGAATGATGAGGTAACAACACCAGATTATCGCGCCGCTCTAGGCGCTTGCTCCCACCAGGGATAATAAAAAAGACCTCAGGTTGACCGGCCAGCCGTTCCAAAAAGGTTTCATAATCCCAGGAAATCCCGCCCATAGTGAGCAGCACCACTTTAGCCTGAGCCGGCAAGTCCAATTTTTGGCGAGTTTGATCAGCCGGAGTACGGCTTGGGCGGCTGACCGGTCCGGTAGTCAAATCAGGTGAGTTGGGATAGCAGACCGGCTCGGTTTGAAGGTGGTAATTGGCGGCTGTGAATAGCTGGTGCAAGAGATCAATATATTGTCTCAGGGCAGGTGTAGAGGCAAGATAACCCTCGTAAATCCAATCCCAGGTAAAATTTTCAATGAGCACGACCGGCAGACCGGCCGCTTTAGCCACCGCAATCCCCAGGGGCGAAATGTCGCACAGCACCATCCGGCACTGAAGTTGGCTCAGTCCTTGCGCCAAAAGTTCTAGCTCGCTTGAGGCAAAGGGCAAAAATTTGGCCAGCCGCCGCAGCGTTTCCGGCATATCCTCCACCAGTGAGTTTTTTTGCGCCAGACCGATATCGGTCAGCAGAGGATGATAGGTAAAAGAACTCTCCAGGGAATCCTTAAAGAACCAGACTGGAACCTGGGTAAAAATCTCAAAGTGTACGCCTGGCTCAAGCCGCTGGAACGCGTTCATAACGGCTACGGATCGAGCGGCGTGGCCGTAACCATGAGGCGAGATGAAGTAGGCAAGATGGGTAGGGTTGGTCATTCAGAGTCTGTTTATCCCGGCTGATTTTTGCGGCGGCCATGTCGCTCGCCGCCGTCAACGGTAATGGTATCGCCGGTGATATAGTCGGCCTGGACGAGGAATTTAACCGCCTCGGCCACATCCTCTGGCCCACCCCAGCGATTGAGCAAGGTTCGGGCGGCGGTTTTGGCAATCATCTCCGGGCTGTAATCCGGGGGCGGCAGGACTGGCCCCGGCACCACGGCATTGACCCGGATGGTGGGGGCCAATTCTACGGCAAACTGACGGGTCATGGTTAAGAGCGCCGCTTTGCTGACCGCATGCGCCGTAAACTGAGGCCAAGCTTCCCAGGCTGACAGGTCTACAATATTTACAATGGCGCCGCCCCGCTCCAGCATCAGGGGAGCAAAAGCATTGGTGACATAATAAGGGCCGTTGACTCCGGTGCTGATAATGCGTTCCCACGGGCCAATATCTTCACTGGGAAAAGGGCTTTTTTCCCAGCGGTCGGCGCTGTTGATTAAAATATCAATCCCGCCAAACCATATTTTTACTTGACCGGCCATGGCTTTAACCTGGTCATAATTAGAAATATCGGCCTGGACAACCAGGGCCTTGGCGCCTAAAGCGCGGACCTCATCCGCTGTGGCTTCGGCCTGGGCCGCCGAAGTATGATAATTAATCACCACATTTGCGCCCGCCTTGGCCAGCATGAGCGTAATAGCTTTGCCCACTCGATGAGCGCCGCCGGTTATCAGTGCAACTTTGTTTTTTATCTCCATATCTCCCGTTTCCCTACACTTGAAGGTTAAGGGCTTAATTATAACTGAGATCGATCAGGAGGGCGAGTCAACATTAAAGACAACTTGTCTACAGGTAGCGTTCAAGCCAAGGCAACTCAATAATCGAGGTGACCCGCAAAATATGCCAAATTGGGGATTGTCAGCCGGGCTTATAACTGGTATACTTGCAATAAGTATTCGAATTAATTGCGGGGTGGCGAGACGTGCGTACGATCAGTTACAGTGAAGCTATCCGGGAAGCTCTGGCCGAAGAGATGAGCCGAGACCCAGATGTTTTTATTTTGGGTGAAGATGTGGGGGCCTTCGGCGGTGTATTTGGCGTAACTCAGGGTCTGTTTGAAGAGTTTGGCCCGGAGCGGGTCCGTGACACCCCTATTTCCGAAGCCGCCATTGTAGGGGCCGCCTTGGGGGCCGCCCTGGTGGGCATGCGCCCGGTGGCCGAAATCATGTTTGGCGATTTCGTCACGGTGGCGATGGATCAATTGGTCAACCAGGCGGCCAAAGCCCGTTATATGAGCGGCGGCAAAGCCAAAGTACCGCTGACCATCCGGGTGGCCTCGGGTGCGCCGGGTAGCGCCGCCGCCCAGCACAGCCAATCGGTTGAAGGCTGGTTTCTTAATGTGCCGGGGCTTAAAATTGTCATTCCGGCCACCCCCTACGACGCCAAAGGGTTACTCAAAACGGCCATCCGGGGCGAAGACCCGGTGCTCTTTTTTGAGCACAAAATGCTCTATGCCGCCAAAGGTGAAGTACCCGAATTAGAGGAAGATTACGTCATCCCCTTTGGCCAGGCGCTCGTTCGCCGGGCCGGCAGTGATGTGACCATCATTGCCCTGGGCGGGATGGTTCAGCCGGCGCTCACTGCCGCCGAGCAGTTAGCTGCGGCTGATATTTCGGCCGAGGTGATTGACCCCCGCACCCTGGTTCCGTTTGATAAGGCTACAATTTTGCAGTCGGTGCAAAAAACCGGGCGGGTGGTGATTGCTCATGAAGCCCATCGGCGGGGAGGCGCTGGCGCTGAGATTGCGGCGATCATTGCGGAAGAAGGCGTCCAATGGTTGGATAGCCCGATCGTGCGGGTTGCGGCCAAAAATGTTCCATTGCCGTATAGCCCAGTGTTGGAAGAGTACGTTTTGCCCTCGGTTAAAGATATCGTTCAGGCTGTAACGGGCCTGGTTGCCTATCAGTTATAGCCTGTCATAACTTCGGGGAGCAGGTTGCGTTTGACCAATCGGCAACTGCTACCCTGATAGCGGCTACTTGAAAGACGCAAAAAAAATACATGAAGACTCAGTTAAGCAACCTCAAATTACCGACCTCCGTTTGGCAATCTCTGCATAAGATTGATAATCTGCTAGGCCGGCCTTTGTTTTGGTCCAAACGCCTGGAAGAAATTGAAAATATTTTGCTAGAAACTTTAGAGGTTGATGCCCTGTGGCTTTTAACCATCAAACCTTTGCCGCCGACAGCTTGTGGGGTGATGAGTACACCCCTATCTGTTGCTCCCAATGCCCAAGTTTGCCTGGTGGATAAAGCCCCGCCGGTGGTCGATGACTGGTCTGGTCACAACAGTTTATTGGGCCGGGTTATTGCCAGTAAAAAGCCTCATTTTATCCAGCCGCATATCCGCAGCAAAGAGGTCCACGAAAACGGACAAACCGACTCCGACCTGGGTGACGTGTTTTTTGGTGCGTTCAATGCCATCCCCACCGCCATTATTCCCCTGGTCGCTGCCGACAAACCGGTGGGTGCTTTGATTGTCGGCAGCCACGACCTGGCTAAAGTTCCCCTCCCAGAGGAAGCCCAAAACCTGCTGGTTTATCTGGGCGAGCACCTGGGCGCTCATCTGCAGAACGCCTATCTGCTTGAACGCTCCCGGCGACACGCCAATGCCCTGATGACCTTGAACCAGATTGCCCACGCCATCACCTCCAGCATGGACCTGGATGAGGTTCTCCGCCGCACCATGGCCGGTATCAACGAGATTTTAGAAGTTGAGGCCGGTTCAATTCTTTTAGTGGATGAGCAGGTTAATGAGCTTTACTTCAAAATCACCTTGCGCGGTGAAAATAAGCAGGTTACCTCCTTCCGTTTAAAACGCGATGAGGGCATTGCCGGCTGGGTGGTTGTCAACAACCAGCCGACCATTGCCAACAATGCCCAAACCGATAAACGTTTTTGCCATGTCATTGACGAAGCGATTGGTTTTAAAACGAGCACCGTTTTATGTGTCCCCCTGGTAGTGCATGGCAAACCCATTGGCGCTCTGGAAGTCATCAACAAAAAGACCGGCCTCTTTGATAACGACGACATGGAATTGCTGGTATCAATGGCCGCTTCCCTGGGCATTGCCCTGGAAAATGCCAGCCTATACGATGATGTCCAGGAACGAGCTTACCGCAAAGAGTTGATTAATCAGATCATTGCTGCGGTCAACGCCGGTCACGGTTTATCCGACACAGCCAAAATCATTTTTGAACAATTCCGGCGACTCCTGACCTTTGACCACATGAGCGTTTCGCTATTGGATAATTCTAAGGAACATCTGCGCCAGTGGATTTTTGGGGAGTACGGGTCGATTGAACCTTCCAAAACGGCCATTCCCCTCAAAGGATCAGCTCTGGCCGAGATTATAACCAAAAATCAGGGCAGCATTTACCCGGACATCTCCAGGCGCGCCGATAAAGCAACCTTTCCAGATGACGTAATCCTGCTAGAAGATGCTATCAAATCAAAACTATCCATTCCTTTAACCACACAAAAAGGCCCGTATGGCAGTCTCAATCTGGGCCGCCGGGCAGTTGATGCTTATACACCCCGCGATTTGGATCTGTTAGAACAGCTTATTTCGCAGGTAGCTGTGGCTATCGAAAAGGCGCGCTTAATTGACGTGTTGGAACAGCGGACCACTGAACTCCAAATGTTGAACCACCTGGGAGAGATGCTGGCCTCAACTACGGATCTCAAGCTAATTTTGGATACGACCCTCAGCATGCTGCCCCGTCTGTTGCCGGGTGACGTGCAGGGAGTCATTGTGACCGGAGAAGACGGCTGTTATCTGGGGGTAGCCGTACCGTTTGGTTTCACCAAAACAGACGAAACGATCCGAGACATCTTTGAGACTTTTGTCGAAATGAATGAGGATCAACCGCTCGGGGAACTGATTTCATCGAAGAGTATTGCCGGAAATATGCCCGTACCGGCCAACTGGAAATCAGCCTCGGTTTTTTCCCTACCCATTATTACCCGGCGAGGGCTGTTGGGCCTGATTTATATGGCCTCCGGCAGAGAAGAGAATCTGAGCGACGATTTGTTGCGCATTTTCTCGTTGATTGTTTCGCAAATTTCGGCAGCCGTAGAAAATGCCCTGCTCTTCCACCAGGTTGAACAAGAACGGGCCCGTTTGGCGGCCATCCTGGCCAGCAGCACCGATGCCGTCCTAGTGGTCAATCGCCACGGACGTATCGTTTTGGATAACCCGGCCGCCTGCGAAGTGATGGACGTAGAAACCTCGCAAAGCAATAGACTCCTCAAGGAAAGCACCCAAAATGAGACCCTCATCAATCTTTTTGAAAGCGCCATGCAGGGCGAGCGGCCGACCGGTGAAATCCGCCTGATGGATGGCCGGACGTTTTATGCCAACCTCTCCCCCGTTTCTGTGGGTGAAGCTGAGGTGGTCGGTTGGGTGGCCACCATGCAGGATGTCAGCCACTTCAAAGAGTTAAACGAACTCAAAAATGATTTTGTCAACGCTGTTTCACACGATTTACGCTCTCCGCTTTCGGGCATAATGATTGCGGCCCACCTTCTACCCCAACTTGGTCCTACTAACGATCAGCAGCAAGAGTTATTAAACACGGTCGAAGATCGGGTGAGGAGCATGGGCGCGCTCATTGACGACCTGTTGGATGTCGGCAAGATTGAGGCCGGGATTGATATTGAGATGGAGCCAACTCCACTTACGCCGATAATTCACGAAACCATCCATTCTTTTCTACCCCAGGCCAACGACAAGTCAATACGCTTAACCAGCCAACTGGAAAAAGATCTGCCCCTGATTATGGCCAACACCTCCCGTTTGCGCCAGATTATGAATAATTTGGTGGGTAATGCCATAAAATATACGCCAGACAATGGCCAGGTAACTATCAAAGCCGCCCGGCAAGACGACGAAATCCGCGTGCATATAATTGATACTGGCGTAGGCATCCCCGCTGCCGATCAACCCCATATTTTTGAGAAATTCTACCGGGTCCGGGGCGATCACATGGCCAATATCAAGGGTACGGGCTTGGGGCTGGCTCTGGTCAAAAGTATTGTCGAAAAGCACCAGGGCCGGATTTGGCTGGAAAGTGTTTTTGGCGAGGGTAGTATCTTTACGGTGGCCCTACCTATTTATGCCGACCCTGATTTCTAAAGGACGCCAGTGCTGGCCAATGACCGAGAAAACACGCGGGGAACTCGAAGCCGAATTCAGCAAAGCCATCATCAAGTTTGAGAAAGAACACCTCGGGCGTGGCCCGGTGGACACCCGCACCTTTTTCCTCAACGACATGATTGTCGTGCGGCTGCGCGGTGTTTTGACCCCTGCCGAAGCCAAATTAGCCGAAAGCCGCGAGGGTCAGGCCCTGGTTAAGGAGGCGCGCCGCCAGTTGTTTGAAGTTTCTCGCCCCCTCCTTGAAGCGATTGTCGAAGAAATCATCGGCTGTAAGCTCATCAGCTTGCATACTGATATGAGCACCAAAACCGGCGAACGAATTATTGTTCTGACAGTAGACGCCAATTTGGACGAGCAATTTCGCCAGACTAACAAAACACGTCGCTAAATCGAATCCTCCAACCCCGTAGGTTGGCCGGTCTGCCCTTTGTAGACCGCTTAAACTTTATCTCTTTCAAGTCAGTAGACAATCTAAATTTTTGCGCTATCATTGAGCCGGGATTGTGTGTTGAAGGGACTATGCCGGTCCCCTCAGCCACTCATCCCGGCAATTTTTTTCAACCAGGAACCTATCCATGAAGTTGAGAGCCGAACGGAACAAGTCCAAATCAATTAAATCTAAACCTCACGACCCACTCAGCTACAACATCCATCTTTTAGGCGACCTGCTGGGACAAACCATTCGTGAGCAGCAGGGAGATCGAGTTTTTGATCAGGTTGAACAAATCCGCGCCCTGGCCAGGGAGTGGCGCGGGGCCGATTCGGTCAGCGGGGTGGCTGCCTTGGCCCAGGTCTGCGAAAATATCGAGTTTGACTTGGCTATGCCGACCCTGAAGGCCTTTACCACTTATTTTCATCTGGTCAACCTGGCTGAAGAATACGAACAAGTGCGCGTCTTGCGGGTCAGAGAAAGTCTAGATAGGACCCGCCCGCTAGCCGACTCAATCGCCGAGGCCATCAATATTTTGCGCCTGCAAGGGCTGACGCCGCAGGACGTGCAAGTGCTGCTGCAGCGGCTCTCGATTGAAATTATTTTCACCGCCCACCCCACCGAATCCAAACGACGCTCCGTGCTCGGTAAATTGCGGGCCATTAGCCAGGCCCTGGGCCAACTCGATACCTACAAACTTCTGCCTCGCGAATACGAGCAGTTGCAAAATCATCTACGCAACCACATTACCCTGCTCTGGCTAACCAACGCCGTCCGCATCCACCGGCCCACCGTCCTTGATGAAGTGAGACATGGCTTATGGTATTTTTCAGAAACCCTGTTTGAGGTGATCCCTGATATCTACACTTCCCTGGAGCAAGCCCTGGCTCGGACTTACCCCGGTTATAATTTTCAAGTGCCAACTTTTCTACGCTTTGGTTCATGGATTGGCGGAGACCGGGATGGCAACCCCAATGTCACCGCCACCGTCACCACCGAAACTTTTCCCCTGCACCAAGAAACAACTCAGCATTACTTTGGTCAGATTCTGAATCATCTCTTTGGTCAATTCAGCATGTCCGAGCGATACACCGGCTTGACCCCGGCACTGACAGATTTTCTGGCCAAACAAGAAGCGCGTTATCCCAATTTGGCTCAGGCGCTGGCTCAACGCCATGCCAACGAGCCTTACCGCCAGGCCTTCAGCTTTATCGCCCACCAATTGGGCCAGCCGACGCTGCCGGAGAGATTCCTGGAGCCTGATGAACCAGATCACATCTCAGCCCGCTTGATTTACAATTCGGGGGCTGAATTCCTGGCCGATATCAGCCAAATAGCCGACAGTCTAAAAAGCGCCAATGAAACCAAACTACTCGCCTCACAACTCAAGCCCCTGCTCCGGCAGGTTGAAACGTTTGGTTTACACACCGCCGCGCTAGACATTCGCCAGCACAGTAATGAGCATCAAAGCGTTGTCACCGAGTTATTGCAGCAGGCCGGTTTAAGCCCAAATTATGCCACCCTGCCTGAAGGCGACAAGATCGCCCTGCTCAACCAATTGCTAGAAACCGCCGCCTTCCCAGAGCTTAACCCAGCCGCCCTCTCACCACTGGCCCGTGAAACCTTAGACTTATTCAGGCTGCTGAAAAGTGTCCACACCAAAGATCCGGCAACCCTGGGCTGCTATCTCATCAGCATGGCCCATCAGCCCAGCGACATTTTGGAAGTGCTCTGGCTGGCTCGCCTGGTTGGCCTCTATCAACCTGAGACTAACGTGAGTGCCCTGGATATTGCGCCCCTATTTGAAACCATTGGCGATCTTGAACAGGCTTCAACCGTGCTGGAAATCCTGTTCCAAACGCCTGCTTACCAGGCTCACCTGAAAATACGCGGGCAATCCCAGTTGATCCAGCTTGGCTACTCCGACAGCACTAAGGATGGCGGTTATCTCACCGCCAACTGGGCTCTTTATGTGGCTCAGCGTACCCTGGCCGACCTGGCTCGCCGTTATAACGTGCAGCTTACGTTTTTCCATGGTCGGGGCGGAGCGATTGGCCGCGGGGGTGGTCCCACCCATCGGGTTATCAAGGGCCTACCGCCAGAAACTATGACTGGGCGGATCCGCATTACCGAACAAGGTGAAGTTATCTTTGACCGTTTTGGCCACCCGGCCATCGCCCGGCGCTACTTGGAGCAGGTCATCGGAGCAGTTCTGCAAGTGAGCGCCATCCAAAGCAATACCACGCCACCGGCATGGGAAGCCACTATGGAGACTTTATCGGCCGCCGCCTACCAGGCTTATCGTCAGCTCATTTTTGAAACACCCGGTTTTCTGGATTATTTCCATCAGGCCACCCCGATTGATGTCATCACCGAGTTGACCATCGGCTCCCGGCCGGCCCGGCGCACGACCTCGGCCCGAATTGAAGACCTGCGGGCTATCCCCTGGGTCTTTGCCTGGATGCAGAGCCGGCACACCCTGCCCGGTTGGTATGGCCTGGGCAGCGCCCTGACTCACTATATGTGGGAAAGGCCCGACGGCCTGGCCACGTTGCAGATTCTTTATCAAGAGTGGGCCTTCTTTAAGGCAGTCCTCGATAATGCTCAAATGGCCCTGCTCAAAGCCGATATGTCCATCGCCGCCCGCTATGCCCAACTGGTCGCCGACCGTAAATTAGGTGAGCAAATATTTAACCGGATTGCGGCTGAACACACCCAAACTCAACAAGCCCTGTTGGCGGTGAGCCAACAGAAAAGATTACTGGATAACGAAAAAGTACTGCAACGGGCCATCCAACTGCGCAATCCTTATGTTGACCCGCTCAGCTTGATTCAGGTGGGCTTGCTGCGCCGCTTGCGAGCGCTGCCCCAAGTGGATAGCGCCGAACGAAAAACCATTCTGGATGCCCTACGCTTGAGTATTGTCGGCATCGCCGCTGGTTTAAAAAATACAGGCTAAACAAAGCGTCAAATTTTAACAAACCTTGACACCACCCGGCTATCGTGTTATAATCTGCCCTAAATAATCTACCTCGGCGGACGAGGCAAAGGGTCGCATCCCTTAGTGGAAAAGACCGGTTGTCAAGTAGGCCGGCATTTCTCCTGGACAAGAACAGAGAAATGTCGGTTTTTTTTTGGAGTATAGGAGCACTCTCATGAACGAAGTAGTCAAAAATTATATCCGCGTCAAAAATATTAATTCTTTTCAAAAGCTGCGTCTCCTCCTTTTTCTGCACCGGCATCCCCATGTAAAAAGCACCAGCCAAGAATTGGCCCATCACCTCCATCTGGGCGATATTTTGTTAATTGAAACCATTCTGGCCGACTTGTACCAGGCGGGTCTGATTGATCGCATGGACGACCATTATAAATTGACGGATGAACCGGAAATCAGGTCACTGCTTCAGCATTTGGCTCGCGCTTTCGAGCACCCTTTAACCCGGCAGGAACTGCTTAAACAAGTCAAACCAACCTCCTTCACACTGCCTTCGCTCAGCGGCACTTACGGGTAAATTGATTTCATTATCCTCAATTTTGCCAAACAAAATATCGACAAAAACTAATAAAAATATTGACAAATCAAAAATAATATGATATAATTGCTCCGAAAATTAAATACAAATATTTTTCTCGGTGGACCGAGCAAAGAGTATTCTCCCAAACTTACGGAGATGACTGGTTGCCAAGTAGGCCGATACTAAATCTCCCTGGGATAGGTATCGGCTTTTTTATTGACTTCAAATGGATTGAATAGGAACAGGAGTTAAAACTATGCAAATCTGGAACACTTTTAAAGTAACTTTACTTCTAGCCGCCCTGACCGGTTTATTCATCTTTATCGGTTCGATGCTAGGCGGACAAACGGGTATGCTCATTGCCTTTGGACTGGCCGTGCTGATGAATATGGGCGCCTGGTGGTTTTCCGATAAACTCGCCCTCAAAATGAGCGGCGCGCATGAAGTCAGCCCGGCTGAAGCCCCGGAGCTGCACCGGCTGGTCGAACAACTGGCCGAGCGGGCCAAATTGCCCAAGCCAGCGGTCTACATTATTGACAGCGACGCGCCTAACGCGTTTGCGACCGGGCGCAGTCCCAGCAAGGGCGCGGTGGCCGTTACCAGCGGGATTATGCGCCTGCTCAATCACGATGAGCTGGCCGGAGTCATTGCCCATGAGCTGGCGCACATCAAAAACCGCGACACCCTCATTTCCAGTGTGGCTGCCACAGTCGCCGGGGCCATCACCATGCTGGCCGATATGGCTACCTGGGCCATGATCTTTGGCGGTTTCGGCGGTTCCGAGGAGGAGGAAGAAGGCGGCCTGGGAGAGCTGGCCGGCAGCCTGGTTTTTATCATCGTCGCGCCGCTGGCCGCCATGTTGATCCAGTTGGCGATCTCCCGCTCCCGCGAGTTCAGCGCCGACGCCACGGGCGCCCGCATCCTGGGCGACTCACTGCCGCTGGCCAGCGCCCTGGAAAAACTCGAACGGGGAGCAGACCGTCACCCGCTGGAGGTTAATCCGGCGGCCTCGCCGCTCTATATTGTCAACCCGCTGCGCGGCGGGGGACTGATTAACTTATTCCGCACCCACCCGGCTACCGCTGAACGAGTCGCACGGCTGCGAGCGATGAAGATGCATGAGTTAGCCCAGGCTTACAGCTAATCAAAACCAGTGAGGGGCAGGTCTTGGACCTGCCCCTCCAAATGTACAAAAAGGAGGCACGGATGACAACAAAAAAACGCCAGCGCACCCGTCGGGCCGATCAGATAAAACACTGGTTCTTGGTGGTCATAATTTTACTGGTCATTGTCTCAATGTTAATCGCAGACCTCAGCTACATCTTTATGTAGAAAGGTCTTCAACCCTGATTTAACCCAAGAAAAGGAATTTCATTCAAACTATCAATGGAAGCAAGCATCAACCTCGGACGCATCAAAAACATTCCTATCGGTCTGCACTGGAGCCTGCTGCTGGTCTTTGGCCTGCTTACCTGGTCGCTGGCCCGCGGCTATTTTCCCGAAGAATACCCCTCCCTGCCAGGCTCGGCTCATTGGTTTCTGGCCGTTTTGACCAGTGTACTGTTTTTTGGCTCGGTTCTGCTGCACGAACTGGGCCATGCCCTGGTGGCTCTGCGTAACCACATCCCGGTCCGGCAGATTACCCTATTCATCTTTGGCGGGGTGGCCCAACTGGAGCAGGAGACGCGCCACCCTGGCGCCGAGTTCCGCATCGCCGCAGCCGGGCCGTTGGTCAGCCTGGCGCTGGCCGGATTATTCGGCGGGCTGTATCTGCTCGACCAGCATATTCCCTACCTGGCCGCGCCGAGTTTGTGGCTGGCCCGGATCAATCTGCTGTTAGCCCTGTTCAATCTAATTCCTGGCTTCCCTCTCGACGGCGGGCGCATCCTGCGGGCTATCATCTGGCAACTCAGCGGCAGCCTGCACCGGGCCACTCAGGCCGCGGCCTTTATCGGCCAATTGGTCGCCTTTGGTTTCATTGGTTGGGGCCTTTACACCATCTTCACCGGCAGTTTTTTCAACGGCATCTGGCTGACCTTCATCGGCTGGTTCTTGCAGAATGCCGCCGCAGCCAGTTATGCTCAAGTTAACCTGGAAGAAACCTTGCGCGGCGTCAAGGTCAGCCAGGTGATGAACCACGACTACCAAGCCGTGCCGAGCCTCTTTTCTCTCAACCAGTTGGTCGAGGAGAAGGTCTTGGCCGGCGGCCAGCGCACCTTTTTTGTCAGCGACAACGGGCATCCCCGCGGTATGCTGACCTTACGCGACGTAACTGCCATCCCTCAAGCCAAGTGGCGTTTTACCACAGTCGAGCAGGTGATGGTTCCACTCAAACGCTTAACCCACGTCCAACCCAACCTGGAATTGCTGGCCGCCCTGCAAATTATGGACAAGGCTGATGTGGCCCAGGTACCGGTCATCGAAGGTGACAACCTGGTGGGCTTACTCAGCCGCGAGCAAGTGCTGCACTACATCCGCACCCGGGCTGAACTTGGAATTTAAAATATGGTCAAGATACTGGACCAAATCCACCTCTGGCTGGAACAGGTGATCATCACGCTCGGCTACACCGGCATTGTGATCGTGATGTTCCTGGAAAGTCTCTTTCCACCAATCCCCACCGAGTTGCTGATGCCGTTTGCCGGTTTAATGGTCAACCAGGGTCACTTTAGCTTTAGCGGAGTTCTCCTGGCCGGAACTGCCGGCTCGTTGTTAGGGGCGCTGACCCTTTATTACCTGGGGCAGTACGTCGGCGAGCCCCTCATCCGCAGCGTAATCCGCCGCTATGGGCCGTACCTGCTGCTCACCGAACGCGACCTCAACCGCTCACTCGATTTTTTCGAGCGGTACAGCGAGGCCGTCGTTTTCTTTGGCCGGTTTATTCCCCTCATCCGCAGCCTCATCTCTCTACCTGCTGGTTTGACCCGCATGCCCCTGGGCCGATTTCTGCTCTTTACCACCCTCGGTTCCGGGCTTTGGAATGGCCTGATGAGTTATATTGGAGTAATATTAGGTGAAAATTGGGCAGAGTTGCTAATCTTTGTTAAGCAGTATGAAATATTAGTGGTCGTGGCTCTCGTGGCCCTGATCCTCTTTTTTATCCTCAAAAGGGTGCCCCAATTTATCGCCTTTCAACCTAAACCCGAAGATACTGAATAAAAGAAAATGTCTGAAGCACTTTCCAAACTTTCCTGGTATAAACTA
>CAZRYD010000082.1:0-20951 GCA_964604225.1 uncultured Caldilineaceae bacterium | reverse complement strand
CCTGGGGCCTTTCCCGGAGAAGGATGTGGCCGAACTGCTCAGCCGGGCGGGCGACTGCTTTAGCCCGTGGGACAAGCGAGCCATCCGGGCTGTGGCCGGGGGCCACCCCTTTCTGCTGCAAACGGCGGCTGCGGCCATGTGGGATACGCACGAGGATGGGCTAACAGACGTGACGGATCGCCGCCGGATAATGGGACAGCGTCTCTATCGGGAGAACAAGATGCTTTTTGCCGATACCTGGCGGGTCTGGACGCCGGCTCTCCGGAAAGCCTTTACTACCGTCGCCCTGGCCTACACGGCCCGGTTGCTCCCCCAGCGAGAGTTTTTGACCGACGCATTTATTGCCGGTTTGCGTGATTTTGGACCGGAATTAGATGACCTGGATGCAGCCGGACTGATCACTCGTGACGAGCAAGTCCGCGGCGGCTGGCGCGTTGCGCCGCAGGCGATGCTGTGGTGGTTGGCCGATGAATTGGTGCGGGCCGTCCGCGCCGACACGCCTTTTGAGGCCTGGTTGCGGGCGCAAGAGCTAGACCATCTGCTGACCCATAAAGAGCGAGAACAGTTAGGGCAAGTCGTGCGCGGGGCGGTGCAGGTCTTGGGCCAGGGAGCGACTACCCTGGTCGAGGCCTTTGCTAAAGGTCTGGGCGAAAGCCTAGCTGGTGGAGGAGAGTAATTTCGGCGGTCGGCGGTCTATGGTCAGCGGTCGCGGCAGCTTGGCCGGTGGGGGAGACTAGGCTTATTTTTCAAACCTCTGTCCTTGTGCTAAAATCCATGCTCTAATGCTAGGAGCTTTCTTTTCACCTCTGGCGCCGGCAGTGGTTTTGCTGTTGGGCGCTTTCATTTTGCCGCTGGTGGCTTTGCAACTGGCCAGGCGTTGGTGGACGCAGCCGTGGCTGCGCTACTTGAGCGCGCCGGTCTTGGTGGGTCTGGCGGCGGTGGCCTTGCTGGGCGTCCGGCTCACCGTTGGCGCGGATGCCTCCGGTGAGGGGCTGGAACTGCTCTCCGGCTGGAATTTTTCCGCCGCCGAAACCGTGGCCGCGCTGACCATCCGCGCCGACACCCTCAGCCTGCCCTTTTTGCTGTTGACCATTCTGATTTTGCTGGCCATCACCCTGGCGACCCCGTTGGTCATTCCCACCCCCTCGCATCGAGACGAAAATGTCAGCGACCTGGCCATCTGGCTAGTTTTGGGAGCCGGGGTCTGCCTTCTGTTTGTCTCGGCCAACGGCCTGACCTTGGTCTATGCGGTGCTTGGCTTCGATGTATTGACCATGTTTTACTGGCTGCAGCGGGGACATCGTGAGTTGAGCATTGCCCGGATATTTTTGGGGATGTTTACCGCCGTCGGTTTGACTCTGGCCAGCCTTACTGCCGCCACAGAGCCAGGAATGGGGCATCTGTGGTTGGGCTTAGCACTGTGGTTAAGATTGGGCCTGTACCCTTTCATCGAGACCAACGTGCATGCCCGCTGGCAGGATAACGGGGTTCTGGTTTATTTGAGCCTGTCACTGCTGGTCGGCGTCTATCTGGTTATCCGGGCTATGGCGGAACCCTTGACCGGATGGGGGTCGGCGCTGGTGGTGATCTTCATGCTGCTCAATGGGCTGCTAGCCTGGCTGTCGGACGAGCGGCAAGCGCTGTTGGCCCACCTGATGTTGGTCGAGATAGCCCTGGTGTTGCTAGTCGCGCCCCTGGACCAGGGGGCGAGCACGGCCTACACGGTGGGGCTGATTCTGAGCGTGGTGGTTTTGTGGATTACCCCCCGCCTGGGGCAGCCTCGTCTCAACGAAGGGGCCTGGTCCTGGCCTTACCTGCCGGCGGTGGCGGCGACCCTGACCTTAGCCGGTTTACCTTTCTCGCTAGGCTGGCTGGCGCGCACGACGATTTATACCAAACTTCTATTGACGGATAATACGGTCCTGCTGATCCTGGTCATTTTGACCGAAAGCCTGGCCTTGAGCGGGTTGGTGCGCTATTGGTTCAGCCTGTGGCAGGGGGATGAGCGGAGCGAGCGGCGTTCGATGGTGGGGATCATAGCTATGGTGCCTTTTTTGATCCCTGGCCTAGCCCCGCTGATCCTCTCGACTCTGGCCAGGATCGACCTGTCCTCTGCCAATTTTGAACACGCCTCGGGCATCTTTATCGCTTTGGCCGTAACAATTCTGGGTGGGCTGGGCCTGGGCTATTTCAGGCCGCAACTTATCGCCCGGCTCAAAATATCCCCCACGAGTCTGGGTGGCTTTGCCGGGTTGGGCTGGTTACTACCCTGGTGGGCGGCATTGCTCGACTGGGTGGGCAAATTTGTCTTGCGGGTACGGGTCATTTTAGAAGGTCAGCATTATGTGGGTTGGGCGCTTTTTACCGCCCTGGTTGGGGTCTTAATTTTTCTTTTGAGAACATAACAGTCTTTATGCTAACCTTACCGGAGATTTTAGCTAAATTACAATTTTTTACCCAGGAGTCGGCGCTGTTAGGCTTGTTTGTCACCGCGGGAATTATTTTGATTGTGCGGGATTGGCGAACGTTGATTCTGGCTCTGTTGGCCCAATATATTCTGGCCGGTTTGATTCTGTCACGGCTGGTCCGGCCCGACATTGCCGTCTTGAAGGTCATGATTGGAGCTTTTATCTGCCCCATTCTTTTTTTGTCGGCCCGGCAGGTTTCGACGCGTCTCTCTCTCTTGGCCCCGTTCACGAATAAAGGCCCAGGTGCGGGGCGGGCCAGACTCCTGCTTTGGTGGCAAAATTTCTCTTTCATGTCGTTTTTAATGGGACGAGGCCGCCGTCGCAGTCCAGCCGCTACCGGTTTCATCTTTAGAGTCTTGGTGGTAGTGTTGATGATTATTGTGGCGACCACGCTGAGTAATACCTTTATGCTGCCTGATTTTTCCCTGGATGTGACAACTGCGGTCTATTGGCTTGTTTTGGCTGGCCTGGTCACCCTTATTCTCACCGAAGACCCCATGCGGGTAGGGCACGGTCTTTTTACGGCCTTAACCGGTTTTGACCTGTATTACACCACCCTGGAAAAAAGCTTGTTGATGACCGGGTTATGGGGTGCGGTTAATTTGCTGATGGCGTTGGCAATTGGTTACCTGACAATTGCTAAAGGGGCCGGGCCGGGGGAGGAATTGTAATGCCTCAGGCACTCTGGCTGATTGCCTTACCCATCGGTGCAGTCCCTTTGGTCTACTTGCTGCGGCGGGTGGGTGTGGGGGCAATTGTGGCTGCGGCGGTTGCTTTGCTCTTGGCCTGGTTGGTCACCTGGCTACCCACCGGGGTCATCTTAAATCTATTGGGGCGCAGTATTGAGTTAGATCGTCTCTCTCAAATAACGCTGTCCTTGCTATTTGCCGCCACAGCCCTTCTTTTTTTGATACCGGTTCTATTACCCAGGGAAAGAGCAAAGCTCAAAACTAAAGTTGCCGCAGCCAGTGTTAAATGGAGTGATAATCGTACCTTTTACCCGGTGGGCCTGGCGATATTGGGACTTTTTGGGGCGGCCAGTCTCTCCCGTCATTTGGGGATTGTGGCTATCCTGATTGAAGTGGCCGTAATTTTAGCCGTCTTTGTGATCCAGGGCGGGCGGGTCGACTCAACCCGGGCCGCTTTGCGTTTTTTAGTGCTCATGTCGCTGGCAACGCCCTTATTCTTATTAGCCGCCTGGCGGATTGATTTTTACCAGCTCAGTGGGGGGGTACAGACCAGCAGCAATTCAGAGCAAACCACTCTGCTGGTTGGTTTTGGTTTTGCTTTGTGGCTGGCGGTCGTACCCTTTCACAGTTGGTTGACCACCACTTCCGCCGAGTCAGCGCCGGCCACAGCCGCGTTCATCTTAATTGCTTTCCCGATTATTGCCTTTTCCACACTGATTCATCTGCTGGCCGATTTTCCGTGGTTAGTCGGCTCGCCCCAATTCGTTGGAGCGATTATCGCCGCCGGCGTGGCCACCGCCATTTTGGGCGGAATTTTAGCCGCCGTGCAGCGCGGCTTCAGCGAACTCATGGGCTACGCGGCGCTTTATGATCTTGGTTGTACCATGGTTGTAGTAGGCTTGGGCGGTGCTGCGGGAGTCCTGACCATTTTGGTAAGTTTAGCCGTGCGGGTTTTGGCGCTGACTTTGATCGCCGCCAGCGCCTCGGTTATTCGCTTGCGAGCCGGGAGTGATGGCTTTGCTGAATTGAGAGAAATTGCTCAACAGATGCCCATAGCCACAGCGGGCCTTATCTTGGGTGGGTTGACCCTGGCGGGAATTCCCTTTACTGCCGGTTTTGCCCCGCACTGGCAACTGCTGCGGGCTATGGCCGAGGTAGACCCGCGCTGGTCGGTCTTATTGGCTCTGGGCGGGCTGGGGGTGGCCCTGGGTTATCTGCGTGGGTTCAGGTCTACCTTATTGCCGCGCCGGTTTAACAAAAACTCCATCAAACCAAGCATCAAGTCCACTGTTGTTTTTACTTTTCAGGAACCGCCGTTGTTGTTGGTGCTGATTATGCTGCTCTCTGCCGCTACGATTTTGCTAGGGCTTTTCCCGGCAGTGTTAATCCAGCCTCTGCAAGCCCTGACGGTTGGTATTTCTATCCCTATTCGATAAAAAAGAGTCCGGAGGTACCTCCGGACTCTTGAATCTCAAGCTGATCATTGGTGAGTTGCGGCTACACGGGTGGAAAAGGAATATTCCGTCCGGGGTGCAGCTCAGGCAGCCGGCCGGCGGCAATCAAGCGGTCAAGACGCTTTTTAAAAGCTTGAAGTTCGCGCAAGCTCATAAACTGGGCCAGAATCCGGCCCAGTTCCGCCGACTCGTCCAGGTGACTCCTGAGCCTTTCCAAATCTTGCAGCAGAGGAGCCGGGATCATTTCCTCGCAATATTCCCAAATCACCGTGCGGAGCTTAAAATCGGTGTGAAAGGTCAGGCCATGGTCAATCACCCACAGCCGCCCATCCTTGGCTTTAAGGCAGTGCCCTCCCTTGCGGTCCGCATTATTGACAATAAAATCAAACAGCGCCACCCGCCGAAAATCGTCGGTTAAGGTCGAGTTGTCCCGCATATTAAAATAATGGGCTTCATATTCGGCCTCAATAAAAAGCTGCACCGACCCCGGTCCGTGAGGACCCTCTCGCAGCACAGTGGGGGGAATGTTGGGCCAGCCCAAGACCTGGCTAACCAGGTAGCTGGCAAATTCGCGCTGGCAGAGCGTGCCTTCAGGAAAATCCCATAGGGGCCGCTCTCCCTGGCAGGGTTTATAGATGCCTAGCAGTTGGGCGTCATCTTTAGCCCGCGTCAGGCTCGCCAGAAAGGTATAGTTGGAACTCCAGGGCATTAGACCTTGCAGTTCCATCGTACCTTCCAGCAATCCGGCTAAAATTTGCTCGCTCTCCTGCGCCGAACCGCGCAGAGGTGCTTCAGCACAGTTTAAGAGCCGGACCGTTTTTATCTGGGCCAGGATATCTTCTGGCCCGATAACCTTCCTTACGACCATAGCGGTTTTTCGTGCCCGTTGCTTCTGGGACAGAAGTGACCTTCAGGGTCCATCGGCGAGTCACACAGGGGGCAAATGGGACGCCCCCGGCTGGCTACCTCCAAGGTATGATCGCTGAGGGCCTGAATTTGAGCTCGGGTAGCCCAGAAGCGAGCCGTGGCCGGCTTTTCCAGCCCTTCAAACTCAACCTCCTGCACCACCAGCACGACCAGGTCTTGCTCCTGGTCATAGCCCAGGCCAATCTGGCCGATGGCAAAGGTTGGCTCCATTGGCTCGCGCAACATCAAATCGGAGCTCAGTGGTTTATCAAATTTGGATTGTTGGCGAGGATATTTTTCGTCCAACTCTTCAAGCAATTCAATCACGCTCGAAGCTAAAACCATGGCTTGTTCTTTTTCTAACTTCAGGGTAATCATCGTTGTGCCCTGGCTAGCCTGTAACAAAAATGTCCGCTGTCCGGGCGGGCCAACGCTCTCAATCGTAATACGTGAAACCGGATTAAAATCCACAAGCTCACCTGCCATAATTTATTATTTCCCTTTTTGTTTATGGGCCTTTTTGCTTTTCGGTTCGGGACGGGGCGGGTTATGACTGGTATCATTGACCCCTAAAACTCGTGGTCCCAGGGCACTAAAGCTGATAGCCGTAATAGAAGCCGTACTAATCATAATGCGTTGAAACAAATCAAAGTGAGCGCCCAGATAATGAGCAACGGCAGCTTTGATTAAATCGGCATGCCCTACCACGGCAATGGTTTCGCCGGCATGACAGGCTACCAACCGATTGATTTCGTGCACGCAGCGCGCTTGCATTTCAAACATCGTCTCCCCGCCCGGAAAACTAGCCCCGGTGGGATAACTCTGAATCACCGGCCAGGCTTTAGTCTTGGCCAGTTTTTTGATCGGTTCGCCGGTCCACTCACCATAATCTACTTCTACCAGGCCCGGATACGCTTTAACCTCTAGCTGCTCATAATGTTGGGCAATGGCCTGGGCGGTCTCCATGGTTCTTTCTAACGGGCTGGCGTAAATAGCGTTCAACTTGGCCTCAGCCAGACGTTTCCCCAGCGCTTCGACTTGCTGCCGACCATACTCATTCAAATGAACCCCTGGCGTTCTGCCGGCCAATTTGTGACTCTCGGTCCATTCATTTTCGCCGTGGCGAATAAATAAAACGGTGGTGGATTGTTGTTCGTTCTTCTTGCTTTTTTTTGAACCGTTGTCAGAGTTTTTGGCCATGCATCTCCTTTGTCATTGTGGTCAAAGTAGTGGGTAATATAGCTTATCCAGAGCTTACAGTCAAGCACTCAAAAGAGGCTCGCCTTCGCCAAATTTTCGGTAGAACTGTTTTGCAATCTATCCCTGGTTTTCGGGGGCTTCGGGTTGACTTTTTTCAGGTGTCGGCAATTTGGGTGAGGCGCCCAAAGCCTGTCGCCCTTTAGCCAGCAAGGTCTTAAACTGGGTGAGCAGCGACGGCGCGGTTGACGGAGGCTCTTCGGCCTTAAACGTAAAAGGTTCCTGACCCCACATTTTGGCGTATAGATAACTCAATATTTCGCGGGCCGAAGCCATCACCGGCGCGGCCAGCAGCGCCCCTAAAATACCCGCCACGCTGGCCCCAATAAATACGCCCACCATCACCACCAAGGGCGGTAATTCAACCGCTTCGCCCAGCACCCGAGGCACAATCAAGTTATTTTCGGTAACCTGCACCATCCAGTAAAAACCGATAATAATTAAGACAAAATAGAAATTGCTGATATCCAGATAGGTTGAGCCTTGAATTATAGCCACGAGTACTGCTGGCACGGCGGCCAGAAATGGCCCTAAACTGGGAATCAACTCCATCACTCCGGCGATAAAGGCCAGGGCAAAAGCACCCGGCAAACCCAGCGCCGTGTTGCCGACCCAGGTGATAATCCCGATGGTCAGCATCAGGATCAACTGGCCTCTAAAATAGGCGCGCCAGATCCGGCGCAGCCGGTCGAGCAGATGAGCTATCTCCGGGCGATAAGGTTCAGGGATGGTACTCAAAAACCAGGGGCGGAATTTGGAGGAATCCAGGCTCATGTAAATGGCGAAAAAGAGGGTAAAAATAATCGACACCGCTCCAGAAACGACTGTTCCAGCCACGCTGGTGGCTACACCATAGGTAATAGTTGCTGCCGATTGTAAAGGCTCAATAAGGGATTGCAGTGAGGGTAAGGTAAGCGTCGCCGGGCCTGACTCTTGGAGCGTTTCCAGGGCCGGCTCAACCAGGTCCGACAGGTTAATGGGTATGCCGAAGATATGAACGTTGGCGGTACTGAGATATAACAGGGTCTCTTTGAGCCAGTTTAAGGTCTGATCGAGTAAAATCTGATAATCAATGGCCGCCAGCACCTGGAAGCCGTCGATAATGGGAGGTAATAAGATAAGCGGTGTGAGCAAGACAAATAAAACGAGCAAAAGGTATGATAACAGAACGGCCAGACCGCGCGGCAGTTTGAGCCGCAGATGTAGAAAATTGATGATGGGTGTCAGCAAAAAGGCGATGAGCGCCGCTACAATCAATAAGGTCAATGTAGTTTGACTGAGATAAAGCACGTACAGCCCAAACAAAACCAGACCCACACCCACAATATATTTAGTTGGTTTGCTCCATTCGCTGCTCATCAACTTTCACCTGGAGGAAGATAGACAAATTATAGCATCCTCACCCCAAACAGAAAAGTATATCTCTAGCTGCCTCATGGTATCTCGCGCCAAGCTCGCAACACCTCCGCCACACTCCAGGCCCGAGCCAAACAGCCGCGTGGGGTATGAGGCGGAGCGCCATCAAAAGATTCACTAATGGAGCCAAGCCCGGCATCTCTGAGATGGTGTTCCATAGGGGTCAAAAAAGAGCGAGCCAGAGCGGGCTGACCATAAACACGGTAGTGGGCGGTCACAAAGTGACCCAGCAGCCAGGTCCAGACCGTGCCCTGGTGGGCCGCGCTGTCGCGTTGGAGAGCATCACCTCGACAGCGGTGAGTATAGGCTGGGTCTTCCGTGGCCAGGGTGCGCAGGCCATAGGAGGTGACAAGCTGCATAGCACAAATATCAACCACTGCTTTGGCCTGGACCTCGCTTAATAAGGGGAAGGGCAGTGAGACAGCCAGAATTTGATTGGGCCGCAAACTATCGTCGTAACGTTTGCCATCCGGGCCGACTTCCCCTGCGGGTCCATCAATCACGTCAAAGAGATATTCTCCGGCCTCAAACCAATAGCGCCGCCGAAAATTTGTGGCGACATAATCAGCTTGTTGTTGGTATGCCTGGGCTGCTTTGGCCTGGTCCAAACGGCGGGCCAGGTCGACCATGACCCGCAGTGCATTATGCCACAGGGCATTCACTTCAACCGGCTTGCCCACACGGGGTGTGACCACCCAACTGCCAACTTTGGCATCCATCCAGGTAAGTTGCAGTCCCGGTTCACCGGCGTAAAGCAGTCCATCCAACGGGTCCACATAAATGTTGTAACGCGTTCCCTGCCGGTGCCGGTCAATGATTTCAACCAGCAGGGGATAAAGTTCTTGAGCCAGGTTCAGATCGTTGGTGCAGCGCAGGTACTGCTGAAGGGCGTAAAAATACCAGAGCGTGGCGTCGACGGCATTATAATCGGGTGAAAGCGTAGTATCAGGAAAACGATTAGGCAACATTCCCAGACTTATATAACGGGCGAAGGTGCGCAAAATACTGGCCGCCACCGCGGGCCGCCCGGTGACCAGAGTCAGTCCCGGCAGGGCAATCATAGTATCGCGCCCCCAATCGCCAAACCAGGGATAGCCGGCAATGATCGTTGTGCCCGGCTCGGCTGAGTTAGCCGAGGGCGTTGCACTGGAAGAGTTCGGCCAGCGCTGCACGATAAACTGGTCGGCGGCCAGGGCGAGCTGGCTAAGCCAGGGCGGTTCATCGGCGGGACTGTTTTGGTCTAAAGCTGCCTCCCGCTGACGTTCTTGTTCCAGCGCAGCAGCGCCGGCATGCGGCTCGACCGGCTCGGTTGAGCACACCAGAGTCAAAGTCTCGCCGGGATGAAGGGTCGCGTTAAAGTAGCCGGGTACATACAGGTCTTCGATATCGTCGAGACCGCGTTGCCTCTCTTCGCGATGCCGAAAATTCCAATACCACTCGCCGCCCAGACTAAAGCGCCCCCGGTCGGCCACAACTCGATAGGGCTGAGCGTTGGTAGAGGCCCTAACCTCAAAACCGCCCTGGAGCGGGCTGATTTCAGACTGCCAGCCACCGCGCCGGTGGCTGTGATAATCTCGATAGGTACAAAAAGGGCTCAATTTCAACCAGACAGTGTCGCTGGCACGGGTCAAGGTATAGGTAATGTAGGTGGTATTGTGGCCGTGGGCCATCCAGATGCGCTGTTCCAGGCGAGCATCGGCCAGAGCATAGACCCACACCGGAATTAGCCCTTCCAGGTGAAACGATTCAATATGGCGGTAGCCACGAGGATCGACGGCCCCGCTGGAATACTCATTGGTCGACAGCGGATAAACTTTGCCGTCGCCATCATAGTGGGCCATCACATCAATTTTGGCCACCATCAGCGTCCGTTCCAGGGGCGGGCGCAGGGCCGCCACCAGCAGCCCGTGGTAGCGGCGGGTATTGGCCCCGCCCACGGTCCCGAAAGCATAGCCGCCCAGCCCATTTGTTACCAGCCACTCCTTTTGCATAGCGCAATCAAAGTGACCGCAATCGGCGCGTCCAAGGGAAATGTTGAACATTGGGTATCCTTTCACGTCGTTGTGTCGGGTATTAGTATGCACATGGATAGTATAACATAAAAATTGGGGTTGGGGGGTAATCAAACTGACAAAGCGTGTCCAATTTTTAGGAAGACCCTAAAGGTTTTAAAAACCTTTAGGGTCTGCTACCAAAAATCTGGGACGCACCCTGACAAAACAGAGAGGAGGCAGCCTTTAACTTAAGTTATATGACTGACAGGCTCAATGGCTTGTCGTCACCTCGGCCACACCTGCGCCCGGCGGCAGGTTGGGGCAGGTGGGTTGGTAGGGCGTATCCGAGCCGATAAACGCGTCCCACTCAGCCTGGTTCAAGTTGCGATTGGCTCGCTGGCAGGCCAGGGTTGGCCACGAGTCAATATCGAGGTTCCAGAGGATGATAGAATTATCGGCGCTGCCGGAGGCCAAAGTCTTGCCATCGGGGCTAAAGGCCAGGGTCCACACTTCGGCGTGGTGGCCCGTGAGCGGAGCACCGATGAGCGCATCACCGCCCTGTAAAGCGGTCGCCACATCCCACAAGATGACCGAATTGTCCAATCCCCCGGAAGCCAGGGTTGAGCCATCGGGGCTGAAGGCCACACTGTAGACGATCCCTTTGTGACCGATAAGAACGGCTAACAACGGTTCGCTGGCTGCTTCCGGACTTTTGGCGTCGGGTGGGTTAGAGACATCCCACAGGATTATGGAGCCATCCTCACTGGCCGAAGCCAGAAGGGGCAAGTCCGGGTCGGGGCTGAAGGCGACACTGTAGACGCCGGCACCGTGACCGCTCAGGCGGGAACGCACATCAGGTAACTGCTCGTTGCTCACATCCCAGAGGGTGACCACAGTATCAAAACCGCCAGCGGCCAGGGTTCGACCGTCGGGGCTGAAGGCCAGGCTGATTACACCGCTCTCATTGGCGAGTGGCTTATCCCTGGGCTGGTCTTTGGCCAAATCCCACAGGATGATAGAGCCATCCCCGCTGCCGGAGGCCAGCGTTTTTCCGTCGGGACTGAAAGCCAGGCCGTTCACCCCATTTTTATGGCCGTTGAGAGTTTGTCCCTGCCTGGGTTCCTGGGACAGATCCCACAGAACAATAACGCCATCGTCATAACCAGCGGCCAGAGTCTTTTTGTCGGCACTGAGGGCGATGGTGTAGATGCTGCCATTGTGCCCCGCGAGCGGCTGACCCTCTGGCTGTCCTGTGGCCCTTTGCCACAAGCGGAGGATCCCATCTCCGGCGCCGGAGATCAAAGTCTGGTCGTCGCGGAAGTCAACGCCAAACACCAGTCCTTCGTGCCCGGTCAGTGAGACGCCCAGCGGCGAAACAGTCGTTAAATCCCATAAAATGAGGAGGGCATCGTTGTCGGCCGAGGCCAGCATCTGGTCACGGCTAAAGGCCACCGCATTCACCACATTGCCGTGGCCGGCCAAGGGGGCGCCGCGCTGCCGCCCGCTGGCGACATCCCAGAGCATGATCGTGGTGTCAACACTACCCGATGCCAGAGTCTGGCCATCGGGGCTAAAGGTGACACTGGTCACGCCGCCCTGGTGGCCGGTGAGTGGCTCACCACGCGGCTGCTCTTTGGCTACATCCCACAAAATAATGGTGTCATCCTCACTACCGGAGGCCAAAATTTTACCATCAGGACTGAAAGCCACGCTGTTGACCCAATCTTGGTGATCGGTGAACTGGACGCGCTGGCGTGGTGACTGCTCTCCCGCTATGTCCCACAGGATGACCGAGTAATCAGAACTACCGGAAGCCAAAAGTTCGCCATCGCGGTTGAAAGCCAGGCTATTCACACGGTCTTCGTGACCTTTAAGCGGGTTAGCCTGCTGCTTTCTCTGGGCCACATCCCACAGCCGGATGAGCCCATCCTCGTCGCCGGAAGCCAGGGTCCGGCCGTCGGGGCTAAAGGCCAGGCTCCAGATCACATTTTCATGGCCGATAAGCGGCTCGCCCTGGTGCTGCCTTTTGGCCACATCCCAGAGGATGATGGCATTGTTCGGGCTGCCGGAGGCCAGCAGCTTGCCATCGGGGCTGAAGGCCAGGCTGTGAACCTCAAAGGGGGGATCGCTGATCAACTGGCCGAGCTGCTGACCGGTGGCGGCATCCCACAGTACAATCGTGCCGTTCGTGTCGCCTGAGGCCAGGATTTTGCCATCGGGGCTGGCGGCCAGGCTATAGACCCAGTAATTATCGTGACCGAAAAGGAATTTTTTGAGTTGAGGATGATGAGTCAAACCGGCCAGGATACTGCCTTCAGCCTGAACCGGATCGCTCATCTGGTAGATTTCCTGAAGATGGCCCACTTCCAGGCCCAATAACAGGGCCTGGTCAAGTTTGGTATCCAGGTTGGCGCGAATCTGGGCCCCTAAAGAATCCAGGTGGGAGAGACGGGCCAGCGAGAGGGCGTCATTTTGGGCCTGTTTGGCTTCGGCTTCGCGGGTGGCCGCCTGGTCGGCATTGGCTTTGGCTTCGGCGGCTTTGGTGGCGGCCAACTCGGCATTGAGATTGGATTGATAGCCCAAAACAGTCGCCACAATGGCCGCAGTAATGGCCAGAAACCCAACGCCGGTGGCAATAAAAGTTAGTTTACGCTGGCGCAGAGCGGCCTTTTCTCTGGCGCGAGCGCGCGCCTTAGCTTGCTCCAACTCTTGCTGGCGCTCAGCCTCCGCCTGGGTCCGTTTATTTTCTACCGCCCGCTCGCTGGCTTCAACAAAAGCCAGCTCTTCAGCGTTGAGCTCCCGGCGATGCATCTTGAGCCAGTCTTCGAGTCCACCCAGGCGTTTCTCTTGATACAGGCTCTCGTCATCCTTATGCCGGGCTTGCCATTCTTGGGCATCTTCGTGAATCTGTTGCCGGATGCGCAGCGATTCGCGATCTTCGTTGAGCCAGCGGCCCAAGCGCGGCCAGGCCTGAATCAGGGCTTCATGGGCCACATCCAGCACCTGCTGGTCGCTATCGGTGGTGTCGGTGACAATCAAGCTTTCATCGGCCAGTTTTTGCACCACCGCTTCGACTTGTTGGCGGTCGTCGTCCCGGGTCAAGAGTTCGTCAAAGGACGCCCGCCGTCGGGTGTCGGCGGTACCCTCTCCAAGTTGAACGAGGCGCAGAAAGATGCGCCGGGCCAGCGCCTGCTGCTCTGGAGGCAACGCATTAACGACAGTGTCGGCGTGATGGGCCAAGGCCCCTTTGACGCCGTTTATGGCTTCATAGGTTTCCAGAGTCAACTGGTTGTCACTATTCCGGCGGTGGAACAGTTCTACCAGGCATTGCTGCAGCAAGGGCAGCACGCCGGGAGCGCCGGCAGTATCTTTGAGCAGGGCGACGAGCAGGTCCTGCTTCAATTCCAGGCCCACCTTCTCGGCTGGCAGTAAGATGGCTTCTCGCAGCTCCCGTTCGGTCATGGGGCTGACCAGTATCTGGTGTCGGGTGATGGCTTCGGCCAGGCGTTTGTAAGCGCTGGCTTTGGCGTAGAAATCGGCCCGCATGGTCAAAACAACAAAACTGCGGTTGTGCGGCACCTGACAGGCGTATAAAAGTTGAGCCAAAAAAGCCTGCCGTTCGGCCTCCGACTCGGTCAGGGTGAACAGTTCTTCAAACTGATCTACCACCAACACAAAGATGGCATCTTCCGGTTTGCCGGTCAGGGTTTCTTTGATGAGGTAATGCAGAGACCGTTCGCCGCCGGTCAACCCGGTATGGAGGTCGGCCGCACTCCGCTTTAGCTCCGGGGCGAAAATTTCGGCCAGGGCGTCGAGTGGGTGTGCGCCGGGTAAAATCACTTTGATGGGCCAGTGCTGGCTGCCGGGAATCCGGCCATTGCGCAGGGCTGGAATCAGCCCGGCCTGGACCAGCGAGGATTTGCCGCTGCCCGATGCGCCCAGCACGGCGATAAGGTCGGGGGTTTGGGCGCTCGTTTCTTTTTCAACCAGGTACTGGACAATATTGAGCAGACTTTGAATGGCCGCCGTGCGACCAAAAAAGAATTCAGCTTTGATTTCGGTAAATTTTTGCAAGCCAGGGTAAGGATTTTCGCCGGTGAAGGGTTGGCGTGGCGGCTCGTCGGACATAATCACCACGCCGCTGATTTCCAGATTCAGAGTGCTCAGCTCGGCTTGTAATTCTGCCAAAGGTACATCGCCGTCAATAGCCTCCCGGACCAGCGTCATAGCCTGTTCATAATCTTCAATTTGTTGCAGCAAATAAAAGGGGGCGGCAATATCGCCATATTTGGCCCGTCGTTGTTTGAGCGTTTCAAGATTTTCGCTAAGTTCGAGCATAAACTGCTGTGGACTCGTGGCCGCAATCGGTCCGCCAGAGACGGTCGGCTGAAGCGGAGGCGGGGTGGGAAAATTTGTCGGAGGAGTCAGTCCAGGCTGGGGCAGCTCTCCCTCAGCAGCGGCAACGGGCGCTTGCGCTTCGCCCAATATCCAGTCGAACAGGGCCTGGCGCACTTCGGGATGATCCGGGTCAATAGCCAAAGCTCGATCCAGACAGGCGCGGCGGCGCTCGTCGGTGCTGGCCAGACTGGCCAGCCAGACCCAGGCGCTGGTATTGCGGGGGTCGGCTTGTAGAACCTGAATCAACAATTGACCCGCGCCAGCCTTATCGCCGGTTTTGATAGCGATGATGGCTTGCTCTAAGGTGTCGGACATCCCAACCTACCTTGTTATTTAGGTTACGAAAAATAGGGAAAGATGGCAGAATTATAGCTGAAAAATAGAGGAAAGGTCAATAAGGGAAGGTCAGTACTGATCCTCCGCTGTTTTCGTCCCCAGTTTCCAGGCTGGTTCGTCCTTTCATCTTCTTTTGTCATTCCCCCTCACTCATGTTAAACTGTTGCGCTTGGATATACTATCACTAAATTTAGGCGTCGAAATTACGCATAATGAAAAAACAGCGAACTCGATTATTCAATTACCCTATTTTGTTAAGCTTAACGGCTCTGCTGATTTTGTGGCTGATTCAGCTTGCCAGCACTGTTATAGCTGCTCCTCACCAGCAAACGGAGGATTTAGCCATCATCAATGCACCGGCCAGTAATGCGGTTGTCCGGGGGGCGGTGCAAATTATTGGGAGTTCCGATCATCCTTCGTTTCAATTTTACATCGTCGAAGTTGCGCCGGAGCCGGTCACGGGCGACCAGTGGCAAATTATCGGCACTACTCATGAAACACCGGTAATCAACGGGGTTTTGGAAACCTGGGATACCACCCTGGTGCCAGATGGCAGTTATACTTTGCGTCTACGCACGGTGCGCTTGGATGGCAACTACAGTGAGACCTTTTCTCAACAGGTTGTGGTGGCCAACACCCAACCCATCCCTACCGATACGCCACCTCCAACTACTGAGCAGGTAGTCCCTAGCATCCCGACCGAAACACCAACCCCTCTACCTCCAACACCGACTGTTTCTATTGAACAACCCATTGTTGAGACACCTACACCTCGGCCTGTCGAAACCAGTGCTCCCCTGGAAAACCCGGACGAAGTGACTTCCCTCGTTCCAACAGTCACCGGCTTTTCGTTTGCCCCCTTGAGAGATGCATGTTTGTACGGAGCCGGCATTATGCTCAGCGTTTTTTTGCTTTTTGGCTTCCTGGCAGCGCTGCGTATCTTTATTATGGGCTTTATCCATAGGATGAAGCGTAAGAAGTGATCTACACGGTCACCTGTTCAACGATTTTGTAAGTTATGCCTGTTTCATTTCCTATGTTTGGCCGTACCCTAAGAGAAAAAACAACTGGCCCGGTGGAGTGGTTCATCATCGGGTTGGGAAATCCAGGCCAGAAATATGTTGAGACCCGCCATAACGCCGGTTGGCATCTTTTGGATACCATTGTCCGAGATAATCCCAATTTTCGCTTTAATGAGAATCGCAACAAGGCCTTAATTGCGCGAGGGCAGTTGGCCGGAGTCAATGTGGCCTTGGTTAAACCGCAAACCTTTATGAATCTGAGCGGTGAGGCGGTTGGTCCCCTGGCTCGTTTCTACAAAGTATCCCCTGAACGTATCCTGGTGGCTTTTGACGATGTGGATTTGCCTACCGCCACCCTCAGACTGCGACCGAAAGGCGGCGCCGGAGGGCACAAAGGGATGCGCAGCCTCATTCAACATCTCGGTACGGAGGAGTTCCCCCGGCTAAGGTTAGGCATCGGCCGCCCTCCCGGCCAAATGCCGGTGGAGGCTTATGTGCTACAAAAATTTAAGCAAGATGAGTGGGAAGCTATGCTGGCCATTTATGAGCGGGGCGTAGAGGCTGTCAAGACTTTGCTCAGCGCTGGCCTTGATTATGCGATGAATCATTTTAACGCAAAGGATTAGTTTTGCGTTAGCGGATTATTCTGCTTCAACCCAATTTTGGCTTTCGCTAACTTATCATTGCTTCGATCTTTTTCATCAAAGCAATTGGGCTAAAAGGTTTGATAAAGTAATCATCAGCACCGGCAGACTTACCAGCTTCAACATCACTTTTTTGACCACTAGCAGTTAGCAGGACTATCGGAATGTCTTCGGTAGTGGGGTCATTTTTAAGGTGGCGACACACCTCCAGGCCGTCCAAATCACTCCCGTATAACATCACATCTAGCAAAATGAGATGAGGATGTTCTATTTGAGCTATCTCGATGGCCTGTTGTCCGGTTTCAGCCAAGAAAATTTGGTAATCCCCGACCTGTAGGGTAACAGCTACTAATTCGCGGATTTGAGGTTGGTCATCTACAATTAAAATCTTTTTCAATTAATAATCTCCTGGCCCCCTCCTTTCTGAGAATAATCTATCCTCTAGATTTGGCTAACCAACAATTTATCCTTCTTTTTAGCTGTAGTTTGAAAAATAAATTGAGCCACACCAACAATTAACACGATATCTCCTATACTGACGGCTGTACGCCGCCAGGGTAGGGTGACGCGAATTATATCGGACAGAATCCACAAGTTGGTCTCGGAGCGGGGTAAGATGATATTTTTGCTGCTGCTTGGCCGGGTCTGCTCAACAATGGGACGGTCAGGGTGAACAAAATTGGCTGTTTCTGGGGTTACCGGCATCCAACCGCCGTTGGCAAGCATAACCAGGACGTTCAGCGCAATTCCAAGGGCAAATAACTTTGCACCCGCTACATGATGGTTAAGGAGAAATAGGGCAATCAAGGCAATTTGCGACAAATTTAGTACGATCATTTGCCACATAGTTTGCCCGGGGACGTATAAAACCAATACAGCTTGCAAAATAAATAGGCCGATGACCCCGATGGTAACTATCCAGCCACCCCGGTATGAAATCTGTCCCAAGGCGCTTAAGTCGCGCCGAAGTAACATCGCCAGGATGATCAGAACAATTATTGCATAAGCTAGAACCACCAGCGTCCCCTTGAATAGCTTAAGATTTTCACAAAACTATGCCTGATGCGACCCCTGAAGTTTTAAGGCTCCATTAGCGTCACTGTCATTCTCTTCGCCGCTAAAAATATCTTCAGGCCAGACAGAGCGTTGAGCTAAGCTGGCCTGCTCGATAAATTGCTGTATTTTTCGGATTTGCAGCTCCCAGTAAGGCTGCCAGATTTTATCGGCCCGATTCAGTTCTCTGCGCACCAGGGCAAGGATTTGTAAAGCATCATGCTCGCTCAGTTCTAAAGTTATTTTTCGGCCTTCCTTACTTACCATCATTTTGTCTCAAATTCCCGTATCGCCTCATCACTATTTTGGCCAGTTTCTGGTAAGGAACAACACTCCTTATATCTATTGTTCGCTTTGTTGGCCTATTTTAACCTGGAATTCAAAAAAATAACGCTTAAAGTTGATGAGCCATTAATCTCAGTTTAACCTGACGTGCATACTCTGGCAGAGTCAATGCCTGAACACTGGCCAAAATTTCCGCATCCTCAGGCGGCAGATTCAATTCTGACAGAGCATCTTTAGGAGCGGTCAACAGCTTGGCCCGAAAGGCAATGTTGGCGCTAGCCTTGATTAACACATTAGAGATAGCAGGTCGATTAGGAACTGGTTTCATCGTCGCAGACCTCATAGTTATGCTCAGGAGTCCATCGGAGTTAATATATTAGCCACCGCTCGAATCGTGAGGAGCACCGCCAACCACAGCGGCAATTAGCAGAGAACTCAAAATCAAAATGGCTCGCACATTGTTGGAGTTACCAAAAAATTGTCCCACCGTCAGTTTATATCTTTGTAACATGATTGACACCCTTTCACTAAAATTTGGTTAGGATGTCACCACTATACCACATCGACTCTTACAGTTTTCAGCAGAACTATACGAAAACCAAAAACCCTGCATTGGCAGCCTTTTAAAAAAGCTACTCTCAATCCAGGGTTTTTGGGTCTTATCCGATTCGGTTTTATTGCTCAGTTATGAGCCACCACCGTCGTGGGGAGCACCACCAACCAAAGCAGCTATGAGAAGTATATTTAAAGCAACAATAGTCCGCATGTTGGGATTGCTCAGTAATTTACCTATGTCAAGTTTGAATTTTGGGAACACGGTTGACCCTCCTTTACTGGCTAAGAAATTTAATGAGCGATTTTATCAGTATAAGCCAGTTTTATCCCATCTCCAAAATTGTCAGACCGGGGTCATCAGACTGTTTTGTCTGGTAACAACCAGGCGCTGGTAAAGCTGTTCGGTTTCCGGTTCGGGCGGCGCACCAACCTCGGCGACAAATGTGGTACACAATTCAGTGTAATGTCCGGCCAGATGATCGTAAAGGCCCAATTGAGCATAAGCACTCAAGGCAGCGCGGTGTAATTCCTCTTGAAAATAATCCACCACTAACCCCTTGTTAATGATAGCCAGGGCTTCCTGAGGGGAGCCAATTTTGAGTAGTTGCTCACTGGCCAGTTTGACGACCTGCAAAAACCTGGCCTCGCACGAAGCTCGATAGGTAGCACCCCACTCGCCTAGTTCAAAGCCGGCCAAAAATTCGCCCCGGTATAAAGCGATCAACTCAAGTTGCAAAGGTAAGGCTGTCTCAAGGGCAGCCTTGGTTGCCCGTTCAAACAAACTTTCAAAAGCCAAGACATCAGACCACTCCAGATAATCGCTATTGACCTGGTAATAATCGTCTCGGCGAACGATATAATCAGACACTTCGAAAATAACATCGCGCAATCTTTTTAAGGTTTGATGAAAGAACCTTGAGGCTCTCTCCGGTTCCAGATCAGGCCAGATAGCGGCGCTCACATCACTCCACCGGCAGCCTCCCTCTTGTCCCTGTATTAGTAGATAAAGCAAGAATTCCGGCGCTTTTGGCAGACCACCCCGCTGGGTAAACCGCCGCCGACTGCCGTTGACAATGAGCAAAGGGGGACCAAAGGCAAAGACCTGTAAGCTAGGCATTGAGGAGTCTATCTGCTCTTGACATTGGGTTAACAATAGATGAATCCCGTCACGCATACTGGCAGGAGTATCTTCGCGGTGCAGGAAATGAAGTAATAATTGTTGCGTCTCCGCCACGGTTGGCCCCAGTCCTTGTCTCAACTCACTCATAACTAGAGCTAATCGGATCGCCTCTTGTAATTGCTCTGAAGCAGCAGCGGCTCTCAAATCGAGCAACAAGCTATAGCCCCACCATAATCTGACCTTGGCCTCCTCAACCACATCATTACCGGTCAAACAAGCCACAGCCGCCACGAAAAGATCAAAACTGGCTTCATACTCTGCCCGACGCACGTATATTTTGGCCTGGAGGGCACAGGCCAAACCTTGTTCAAAAACGAGGCCAGTTTCAGCCGCAATGGCTCGGGCCTGGTTGGCCAAGTTAAGGGCTTGAACCAAATCGTTTTGCTGATAAAAACACTCGCCTACCTTGACTAAGTTATAAACTTCCAACGACCGCACCCCCGCTTCCCGAGCTAATTTAGTTGATATCTCATAAGTTTCGAGCGCACGGTCATATTCTTGACGCCCCAAATAAGCATCACCCATGCCAGCCTGGGCAAAAGCAGCTCGGCGGATGGCCCCAATTTGGAGAGCAATCTCAAGGCTGTAGTTGAATTGTTTAAGCGCCTCGTCGTAGCGGCCAATGGCATAGAGGGACACCCCCAGACTGTTCAGAGTGTTAGCCAGGTCATTGGCATTACCCAAAGTTTCCCAAATTCGAAGAGCCTGCCTAAAATGATAGTTAGCGCCACTTATGTTTCCCTGTCGATCTAAGATTAGACCTATATCGTGATGACACACACCTACACTGTATGTATCAACCAGCATTTCAAACAAGCCCAAAGCCCGCCGCAAATCCGACAATGATTCTAATAGTTTGCCCGTCGCTAAGTAAGCCAAGCCGCGGTTTTTAATTGCCCATGCAACCAGTCGGTCATCAGCTCTTAAAGTTTCTAGCTGATCGAGACCCTCTGCAACAAGGGCTAGACTTTCCTTAACCTGACCTATCATTCTGAGACCAACTGACCGCCAAACCTGGGCTTCAGCGGCGCCAATTAAATCGCCTTGTTTGACAAGTTGCGTCTCTGCCTGTTGGAAACAATTCATAGCCAGGTTGGGTTCACCAAGGTCGTTGTTTAATATTTGTCCCCGCAGCAAGAGAAGTCGAGGATGGTGAACTAACTCCAACTCGGGCATCTGCACCAACCAGTGATTTAAGGTTAAAGCCCGGCCAGTATCGTAAAAAAATCGTCCCTGTGCTTCAAGCAGCAAAGCCGCCTCGTCCCAGGACTGTACGGTGAGATAGAGGTTTATG
>CAZRYD010000081.1:0-21057 GCA_964604225.1 uncultured Caldilineaceae bacterium | reverse complement strand
AGACAATCACCACCTGCCCACAAAACTCACAGCGATCGCTGCCCAACTCCAGCGAGCCGCCGCAGTGGGGACAGCTAAAAGTTTCAACCTTGATCGGTTCGCCCAGTTTGATCAGGGCGGCATTCACCTCGGCTAATTGCTGCCGCAGCTCCTTGAGCCGGGCCAGGTAGGCTTCGCCCGATACTTCACTGCGGCCTTGCATCTGCTTCAAATCCTGGATGCTCTCGTGCAGCATGCGCCGGCGGGCCCGCTGGGCTTCCACGGTCATCTGGTCGGCGCTGACCTGCACTGTGGGCGCCGGTTTCATGGTGGCCACAAAGTAGGCCGCCCCGGCAATCAGGCCACAGACCAGCAGTCCGGCCAAAAGCGGGCTATACCAGAAGGGCGCCGTGGTCTTGGTCAGTTGGTAAGCCTTAACCTCGCTGCTGTCGGCCACCAGAAATTCGCGGGCGCCGGCCAGTTTGCCCGAGTCCAACCGCCCAACCGGACCCTGGACGGTAAAATCGGTTAGACGACTCCCACCGGCGTCAAAGATATTGACCCCACCGCCTTCATCGCCGATAATGATTTCATCTCGTCCGGCGCCGCTGCTGTCTACCCCGACAATTTCGGCGACTTTTTCATCCACGCTGGCGGACCACACCTGCTGCCCGCTTTGACTAAATGCCCAGACTCCGCCATCTTTGCCCCCCACAACCACCTCGGTGGTAGCTGGGTCGCCATCGAGTTCAGCCGGCCGGATTTCGTTGATGGCCTGGCCCAGGCTGGCGTTCCACAGAGCCTCGCCATTCGTGCCATTGTGAACCGTTAAATCGCCGTACTGGCTGCCCACCAATACCCGGCCATTTTGTGGGCCGCCCAGGGGAAACGAGCGCAGCCGGCGCAACCCGCCGTAAGCCGAGGTCTGCCACATCTGGGTTCCCTGCCGGTTGAGCACCACCACCTCACCGCTCTCAATTCCGGCCACAATCGCCCGGCCTTCGCTCATGGCCACATCGTCCAGCCCGCGCAGGGGCGAGGCCGCCGGCAGGCTATATGACCACATCGGCTCGCCCTGCGCCGACAGCGCCGTCAAGTGGCCCTCATTATCACCCACCACCACCTCGCTGAGGCGGTCGCTGTTAAAATCGATGGCCGTGACCCGGCTCGGCTGACCCAATTCGGCCAGATCGACTTGCCACAGCAGTTGGTTCTGGCCGGTAAACGCCTGCACCGTTGTCTGCGCTCCCGCCCAATAGGCCACAATGATGTCGGGCACGCCATCGCCGTTGACGTCACCCTGGCTGGTCGCCAGCGGGCTGGACAGGGGTTTATCCAGCACCACCTGGCCCTGCTCGTCCAGCAGTTTCACCCCGGCTGCATCCTGGACAAAGATGTCGCGCTGTTTATCCCCGGTCAGATCGGTAATATTCATGCTGAGGGCGCTCTGGGCCGGCGCGCGCCAGAGCAGGGTCGCTTCGTACTTCTCACGGTTGGCAATTCCGGCGAAGGTGATAAACGCCGCGGCTGCCATCACCAAAACCATTAATACAACTGCCAGAATAATTGTCACCAAGGTTCGATTAGATTGCATAAAATCTCCTAAGCTGTCATCGACTGAACGTGATCGTAACCATAGCGCAAGGCATTGAGAATATCCCAGGCATCAAACTGAGCGCTGCTCGCCGCCGCGCTCAAAGTGATCCGCCCCTCACGAGCATCGGCTTGCTGGATGACAAAGCGGCTGTTGGGGATCGTGGTCACTTGCTGGTCAAAAGGCACCACGCTGTAGCGGCTGGTATCCACACTGATCGAAAATTCAAGCTGAACTTCGCTCTGGCTGGAGCCGGAACGGTACTTGCGTTTGCCGCTGCGCCCTCGTTTCCAAAAGCCCTGGCGCGCCTTGACTCGGTCAATTACTGAGACGCGCAGGACGTTGCCATCATACAGGCTGGTTTTCAACCTTAACCACTCGTCGCGATAGTAGTGAATCGGCTGGCCGGAGGCGCTGGTTTTCTCCCGGGTCTTTTTGCTTTCCTGCTCTGGCCCGGTCAGATCCAGCCAGCCTACCAGGGTGCGCTTGGGCGACACGTCATCCCGCACGGTGTCAAAAACGGTCCGGACCAGGTCGAACTTGGGGCCAAAGGGCGGCATCTTGCCGCGGCGTCCGATCATAATCAGGCCCAAGATAGCCCCCGCCCACAGGGTCAGGGCGACCAGGCTGAAGGTGCAGATGTTGTAGCCTAAGGCTACATCGGCGCAAATAAACGGCAGTCCCAGTGGAAAGAGCAACCAAAGCAGGCGCACGTGCCAGCGGCGGCGGGCCTCATATTCCGTAACTTTTTGTTGCGTCTCCGCCATCACCCGCACAATCTCGCGGGGTGATTGGTTGAAATCCATAAACAGGGTTCGAGCGCCGCGTTTTGGCGTGGGCGTTGGGCGTTGGGCTAAGGGAGCCGCCACTGCCCGCGGTGGCCCTGCTGTGGCAGGTTGGTCAGAGGTTAGCCCTTTAGGTGGGGCGGCCGGGGGCGGCTTGGCTGGACGCGCGCTTGAAATTAGTGTAGCATCAGGCTCAAGCGCAACGGGACGGCCACAAGTAGGGCAGATCGTGGCGCCCGCTGCGAGTGGGGTGTGGCAAGATTGACATTCCATAGTGGTTTCTCTCAGGCAAAAGGATTAATAACCTCAGTTCGAGGTTTTTACTTTCTCGACAGGATTAACAAGATTTACAGGATGAAAAAGCTCAAAAATCTTGTTAATCCTGTAAATCTTGTCTATTTTGTATGAAGCGTCGAACTCAAGTCAATAGAGCGAATAAAGGTGGCTGGCACTTAGATAGACCGGATATGGGGTAAAAAGCGCCGGTCAGCTTGCAAAGTTCAGTTTTTAGTTGTATCCCTCTTGGTTGGCGAAAAGCCAGTAGTTCCATTAGAATAGACCGCCATGAACGCCAGAGTTCTCTACACCGCTTTTGACGTGGTGCCCAGCCCCAAGGGGGCCAGCACCCATATCACCTACTTTGTACGCGGTCTCGTTGAAGCGGGTTTTCAGGTCACCCTGATCACCGCCGGCGACCCAGCCTTACCTGAATGTGATACCTATCTGGGCGCCACCGTGCTGCGGGTTCCCCCCGGCGACGACCTCAATTTTCTCAAACGCGCCCTTGAGTTTGGGCAATATGTCATGGCTCACGTGGCCGTAGCCGAGCCGTATGACCTGGTCCATTTTCGCTCGGTTTGGAGCGGCTTTCCTCTAGCCGAGGCCCGCCGCCGCTTTGGCTATAAGTTACTGTTTGAAGTCAACGGCCTGCCCAGCATCGAAATGAAGTACCATTACCCGGCCTTGCGCGATGCCCCGCTTCTAACCAAGATTAAAGAGCAGGAATTAGCTACGCTGCACCTGTCCGACGCGGTGATTTGCCCCTCGCGGGTCACCCGTGATTATCTGGCCAGCCTGAGCGTGCCCCGTCAAAAAATCAGCGTGATTCCCAACGGTATTGACCCTGATCTGTTTCAACCGCAGCCCCGCCCGGCTCCAGACCCAACCGGCCCGGCCAGCCTGCTCTACCTGGGCACTCTGGCCGACTGGCAGGGCCTGGAAACGCTCATCGCCGCGCTGCCTCACGTGCTGGCCGAGCGACCAGCCCACCTGCGCCTTATCGGACGGGGACGCAGCCGTCACCGCAAGATGTTGACCAAATACCTGCGCAAGCTGGGGTTGGAGGAACACGTCACCATTGAGCCAGCGGTGTCTCATCATGACGTGCCGGCGCTTATCGCCCAGGCCAGCATCTGCGTGGCCCCCCTGGGCTACAACGACCGGAATGTCACCCAGGGCTGTTGTCCGCTCAAAGTGCTAGAGTACATGGCCGGCGGCGCGCCGATGGTCGCGGCCAACCTGCCGGTGGTGCGCGAACTGGCCCGGTCCGACCAGGAGGCGCTGCTATTCAGCCCGGACGACCCGCTTGACCTGGCACGTTCCATCCTGGCGCTGCTGGCCGACCCAGAGCTGGCCGCGCGATTGGCTCACAATGCCGTCGTGCGGGCCCACCAGAAGTTCACCTGGAAGGCGGCCCAAAAGCGACTGCTTACAGTGTATCAAGCGTTGCTGTACTCGTCAAGTGAGCATATAGGGCCAGATTCGCTGCCAATTCACGGTCCGGGGTAAAGTCACGGTTCACTGTTTCGCGGGCGGCCCGACCCAAATTGGCCCGGATTTCAGGCTGGCGTAATAAGCTGATAATCGCTTCAGCCAGGGCCTCGACATTGCCGGGGGGGATGAGTAAACCATTTTGGTGATGCTGGATCACCTCGGGCATGCCGCCCACGTTCGTGGCTACCACCGCCCGGCCGCAGGCCATTCCTTCCAGCAGGGCGTTGGGCAGCCCATCCCGCAATGAGGGCAGGACCAGAACATCAAGCAGGTTGTATAGGGCGGGCAAATCGGCATGAGGGCTGTAAGGAATGACCGAGACCGGCACAGCAGGTGACTGGGCCTGAAAGACCCGTAATATATCGGCGACCTCTGAGCGCACGCCGCCGATCAAAACCAGGCGCGGCTGCGGTTCAAATCCGGCGGCCGCACGGGCAAAAGCTGGCAGCAGGATAGTTAGACCCTTTTTGAGCCGCGCTTCACCCACAAAACCAACCAGCGGCCCGGCGCCTAGCCCTAGCCGCTCGGCCAGCGTGTCGTCAGGCGGTCCGGGCGCAAACAGGGAGGTATTCACACCGTTTGGAATGACCCCCACCTCTCGCCCCGGCGACAAAGCCTGGGCTTTGCGGGCCAGATCGGATGAAACGGCAGTCACGGCATGGGCGTTGGCCAGCGTCCACAAAATCGAGCCGGTCTGGCCCGGATCAAACACAATCCGGTCCAAATCGTTGCCCCGGGCGCTGACCACCGTGGGGAGGCCGAGGTAGCGTCCGGCGTAGGCCGCCACAAAACCGGCGCCGACCAGATAGTAGGCGTGCAGCACGTCAAAACGGGCTTCGGCGTGCAGAGTGGTGACCAATTGAAACCAATCGCTGCGGGTATCGTCGGGGCGGCGGTGGGGACCGAGGCGGTGCAAGTTCACGCCATCTTCGAGCGTCTGCGCGACCTGCCCCGGCAGGAGTTTTTGGCCCAGCACACAAACGTGGACGGTGTGTCCACGGGCGGCCAGGCCGCCGGCCAGCCGGTGGGCCGAGATCGCCAGGCCGCCGGGATCGGGGGGATAGGTGTCAGCCAAGAGGCAGATGTTCATAATAGGAGGCAACTTTGAACAAACAGTGTGAAATGATTGTCGGATTCTTGACGCCGCATCGCTGCTCCAATATTGGGCTGACCACCTGTGCCAAGTGTGGGCGTCTGTTCTGCGATGAGCACGTCGGCCTCACGCCCGGCGGGTTGATCTGCCTGGCCTGCCAGCGCGGGTTGGAGCAGCCGATTGCCGTGCCGGAAGTGGCCCGCACCTTTGACGCGGCAGACTTGGTCTACTTCTCATCCGTTGGCTCGTTTGACGATGACGACGATACGTTTGCCGATTTGAGTTAGAGCCGTCATTCTGTTGGACAAACCCGCAGTTTGTCCGGCAGGGCTGTTTTAAGTTATTTATGCAACAGCACGGCTAACTGCCGGTTCTCATCCAGAAAATCATCGCAGCGCCGGCAGGTTGGGAACAGCGGCAGGTGTGTCTGGGTCCGCAAGGCGGTATAAGGCTGGCCGGTCCAGATTTCGGCAAAAGATTGCTGGCGCAGGTCGCCCAGAATGGGGCCTTCCCGCAGCATGCAGCAGACGCTGACCCGGCCCAAGTGGTCAATTAGGGCGTGGGTCCACGGGGCAAAGCAGGGATGTTGTTCGTAGTAGTCGCGGGCGTACAGGCCCATTTTGGTCCGTTCGACTGCGGCGTGGGTGGTGCCGAAGGGATAAGCCTGGCCGGGATGCTGTATCAGGCCCAAAGCCAGCGCCTGTTCGGCGATGACCGGGGCAATGCGTTCATTGTAATCTTTGATCTGGCGCTTGTTCAGGCGGTGCAAATCTCCGGTATGTTCATCCATGGGAATGAGGTTGATGAAGTCGGCGCCCATATCGGCGGCCAATTGCGGCAGACCGCTCAGGCTGTCATAGTTTAGCCGGCCGACAACCGTATTGAGCCGCACCCGGCCTTTTTTTAGCTCGCGGCGCAAATTGCGAAAACCTTTGACCGCCTGTTTCCAGGAACCTTTGCGGCCGCGGATGCGGTCGTGCAGGCGAGGAGCCGGGCTATCAATAGAAACGTTGACCCCGCGCAGCCCGGCGTCGGCCAAGGCTGCGGCCCGGTCGCGGGTGATCAGGGTAGCATTGGTAGTCATCGTCACGCGCAGGTTTCGGGCGCTCATGTGGGCGATCAGGGCCGGCAAGTCGCGATACAGCGTCGGTTCGCCGCCGCTGAGGTGAATTTTGCGGCAGCCCGCCTCGGCCAGTTCATCGACAATGGTTTTGAGGCGGGGCAGCCCCAGCGGCGACTCGCGCTCCTCGCGCCAGTGATTGCACATGCCGCAGCGCAAGTTGCAGGTCCAGACGATTTTCATTTTGACGTAAACCGGCTGGTAAGCCTGGCCGTGCAGCACCGCTGCCCGGAAGGCCTCTGCGTCAGCCGCAATCTCGTCGATAGCGTACATGCTGCCCCCTTGTCGCCGCAGAAACTGATACGAGACAATCATTTTACCCAGGCTCAAACGTTGAGGCCAATTTTACGAGTGTATTTCAGTATGGGGATGACTTTAGTTCATTGAATCGCTGAATCCGCTGAATAGACTGATATCGCTGAGAAAGTGTAAGGGGCAGAGAAATGTTGCAGTCAAGAAAATGCCAAAAATCACGTGTTTTGGCTGTCCGCAAGGCTAAAGTGGTCCAAAAAGGTGTTTTTTAAACTGCAACATACTATTGATCCTTACAGATATCGCTGAGAAAGCATCAAATTCAGCGGTTTCAGTGGCAATCAGCGTTCTCAGCGTTTCAAACTTGTCCCCTGACCCCCAACGGCTTCAAGCTGGGGAACGTAAAATCAATTCAAGCTCGCGTTCGACCGAGTCTGGCAGCGGCTCGACCGGATGATCCTCCATCAAGGCTATGGTCAGGTCGCGGACACGAGCGTTAACATCTTTGGCGCCGCGCTCCTGCCACGGCTCCAGGCGTTGGCGATCAAAAATCTGGGGCAGCCACAGTTCGCGCCAATGAGCCAGGGTGTGCGCATGACTCATAAATTCGCCCCCCGGGCCCACTTCGTGGACGACATTCACGGCCAGAGCCTCGTCGTCAAGCCGCACCCCGGCGACAAAGCGGCGGGTCATGGAGATGATCTCATTGGTCAGGGTGATCATCTCCGGTGAGCCGGTCAAGCCGCTTTCCAAATAGCCAACGTCGTGGTTGAGATTGGTTTTGGCCAGCAGCGCCACCAGCGCCGAAAGCTGGGCGTCGGCGGCGGCCTGGCCATCGATCACTTTGCTGTCGCTGTGGCCGGTATAGCCCCACACTGGCAAGCCATAGAAATGGCCCATCTCTGCCGCCAGCACCCGGGCCAGTTGAAATTCAGGCGCGCCGTAAACGCTGACCATCTCCTTCATGTCAAGGTGATGCACTCCATGACCGTAGAGAAAGGGCGCGCCGGGTCGCTTAAGCTGGTGCATGACCAGTCCACTGAGCATTTCGGCGTTGCCCAGAGCCACCGCGCCGGCAATGGTAATCGGCGCGGTACCGCCCATCATCGGGGCCGGAGAGTGGGTGACCGGGATACCGTGTTCGGCACAGAAGAGCAGTTTGTCGGTGGCCTCGAGCGAATGTTGGAGCGGGGTGGTCGGTTCGGAATAAAGCAAGAGGTTTGGAAATTGGGCCAACCGGTCCATACCTCCGGCCACGGCTGCGACCATGGCCGTAATGGCGGCGATGTCGGCCGGGCCATCGCAAACAAAGACGATGGGCTTGGTGGTGTGGCGCAGCATGGTGGCAAACTGATACAAAAAGTAACGTTCGGTCGGCACGTCACGCGGAATACCGACCGACATAACAAAGCCAATTTCGGGCAGGGCATCGCAGAGCCGCATACAATCGGCGATGTCCCGCAAGTGAAAGTCGCGCCGGGTGCCCGAACGCGGGTCGAGATAGCGCAGGGTGTCCGAGCCGGGGCCAAAATAGACCCCCTGGCCGTCCAGTCGCACGGCCACTTCGTCGGTGCCGCGTTTATACAGGTTGAAGTGGCTGGGCGCTGAGGCCAGGGCTGCCTCGACCAGCGAGGGGGGCAGCTTGACCAGTTCATCCGTCACTATGGCCCCAGCCTGCCGCAACAGGTTGCGACCAGCCTCACTATAGACCTTAACCCCGGTTTGGCGCAGGATCTCGCACGAGGCTCGGTGAATCTTCAAGCAGTCTTCTCGCTCTAACATGGTCAATTTAGGGCGGAGATGAGGTAGATCGGGCAGGGCAGTAGCTGCGGTCATCGGGGTGTGACGGCTGCGGTTAGGACGTCTCATCGGCTGGATTCTCCTTATCATTATGGGATTCGCTCGCTATGATGAGCGAGTTCTGAAAGTTATGCATCACTTTCCAAGATCAATCCATTAAAGCATAAATTCAACAAAATGTAAAAAATACGTAAATTTTTCACCAGGATGTTGACTGCACTTGGGTTTTATGTTATCTTTAGGTTAAGAAGCGTGCCACTATTCGGCTAAACGCCCCACCATTATACCATTATTATTCCTAACCCGGACAAACCGGAACCAAAAACGTTTATAGACAGGATTAACAGGATTTTGAAATTTAATCCTGTTAATCTTGTAAATTCTGCCTAAACTGTAAAGAGTGACTCATTATGACTACTACCACTTCCGCTCCTGTATTTATCGACTCGACCCCCGCCCCGCTCACCTCGCCCCGGCAGGAAATCATCTCCGGTCTGTGCGGCATCTGTCCGGCTGGCTGTGGGGTGAACATTTATCTGGAGGATGGCCAGATCAGCCGTTTGGCTCCTTTGAAACCCCAGCCGAATGACCACAATATTTCCGAAAAAGGGGATACCCCGACGGGCCTGGTCGGCCATCCGCAGGGAATTTGTTGTCCGCGAGGGGTTCGTGCTGCCGAAATTGTTTATTCCCCCGATAGGCTGCGCTATCCCCTGAAACGGATTGGACCGCGTGGCGCGGGTCAATTTGAGCGCGTGAGTTGGCCTGAAGCGCTGGACACCGTAGCCGAGCTGCTGCAGCGCGTGGCCGCCCAATATGGTCCGCAGGCCGTTTGCACCTATACCGGGCGGGGCGCATTTGAACGCTCCCTGTGCGATTTGTTGACTCCGGCGGGGGTGCGAACCTCGTCAGCCTGGAATTTGTTGTTTCCCTTCGGTTCCCCCAACACGACTGGCGTTGGGGCGATTTGTTACGTGGCCCACGGCATTATTGCTCCCGCGACCACCTTTGGGGTGTGGGAGGCCGATATGTACGCCGACCTCGAGCAGACGGATTTGATTGTGGTCTGGGGCGATAACCCGGCCACCGACTCGGCCCCGGTCAACCTGGTCAGGATCAAAGAGGCGCAAAAGCGAGGCGCTGAGATAGTTGTCATTGATCCTCGCCGCAACGAGACCGCTCGCGCCACCAAAGCCAGGTGGTTGGGTATTCGGCCGGGCACCGACGGCGCACTGGCTCTGGGCATGCTGCAAGTGGTGCTGGCAGAGGACTTATATGACCATGAATTTGTCGAGAAGTGGACGCTTGGCTTTGAGGAGCTGCAGGCGTATGTTACTCAGTTTACCCCAGAACGGGTCGAGCAGATCACCTCTGTTCCGGCTGCCGAGATTCGTCGTTTGGCCCGGTCACTGGCAGCAGCCAAGGGAGCGGCCCTGGTCAGCTACACCGGCCTGGAATACACCAACAGCGGCACCCAGAATATTCGAGCCGTCCTCATTTTATGGGCCCTGACCGGCAACCTGGATGTGCCCGGCGGCAAGGTCATCAATATGCCGGGCGCCGAATTTCCGATCAATCAGAGCATGCGCCTTGAGCCGCCCGGCGGCGTCAAGCCAATTGGGCAGGACAAATACCCGTTGTATCACCTGTATCGCCGCGAAGCGCACGCAATGGAGTTGCCCCGGGCCATTTTGGAAAACGACCCCTACCCGCTGCGGGGGATGCTGATTATCGGCTCATCGATTATTACCGCTTTTCCTGATCCCGACTTGTGGCGACGCAGCCTGGCCGCGCTGGATTGCCTGGTGGTGGTTGATCGCTTCTTGACCGCCGACGCTTTGTACGCCGATATTGTTCTGCCGGCGACGACCATGTTTGAAACCGAGAGCTACATGGTGTATGGCCGAACGATCCAATTGCGCCGGCAAATTATCGAAGCTCAAGGCGAGGCGCGCAGCGATTGGGAAATCGCCGTAGCTCTGGCCGAGCGGCTGGGCTATGGTCAGCTCTACCCCCACTCCAGCCAGGAGATGCTGCGCCATGCCCTGCAGGGCAGCGGGGTAGATGTAGCCGCATTACGTGAACAGGTCGATGGGATCGAAATGCCAGCTCAGGCACAACGCTACCGCAAATGGGAGTTGGGCCTGCTGCGCCGAGATGGACAACCCGGCTTTGAGACGCCGACCGGTAAGTTTGAGATTGCCTCGAGCTTATTGGCCCGGTATGGCTATGACCCGCTGCCGGTGTACGCCGAGCCGCAGGAAGGACCGCTTTCCACGCCAGAGTTGGCCAAACAGTTCCCCCTGGTATTTAACTCCGGGGCCAGAATCCAGTCGGATTTTCGCTCGCAGCACCATAACATCCCCGGCCTGTTGAAAATGCAGCCCCGCCCCCTGGTGACGCTCCACCCGCAAGATGCGGCAGCCCGAAATATTCAGAGCGGTGACGAGGTCTGGGTGGTGTCGCCTCGAGGCCGGGTGCGTTTTACGGCCTGGGTCAGCGACGATATTGTCCCTGGGGTGATAGAGGCCAACGCTGGCGGCGGCAGTCCCATCGCCAGTCTAGCTTGGCGCGAGTGTAACGTCAACGAGCTAACCGATATCGATAACCGCGACCCCATTTCTGGCTTCCCCGTCTATAAAGCCCTACTATGTGAGGTGATTAAGTTGGATTAACTTTACGGCCTCATCCGTAGGCCAGACTCGCTTGTACACTGACCTGGGTGGCGCTCCGAGCTGGTATGATCGAGGCCAGAACCGAGATAGCTAAGATAATCACCAGCCAGATTAGCACAGCGCCGAAGTTGTACTGATAATCCAGATTAGCCCCAAACATCGCCTGCCCCAGCCCATTGGCTAGTGGGCGGAATAAGAGGAAGGACAGTACGGCGGCAATTAACCAGCTCAACAACCCTTGCAACACCCCTTCCATCATGAACATGCCCATAATCGTGCGGGAGCGCGCCCCGATGGCTCGCATCACCCCGATTTCGCGCGTGCGCTCGACCACGCTGATCGAGAGCGACCCCATCAAGCCGATGCCGCCTACCAGGGCTACAATGACGGCCAGGGCCAGTAGCATAGTGGTGGTCACGCCGAACTCGCTGAGGGCCTCTTCCCGATCTTTCGCTGCCGTGCTGGATTCATATATCCCTATATCCATTTCCCGCGCTTCGTAAAGGTTTTTGAGCCGGGTGAAGACCGTTTCAATGGCGGCTGGATCGCTACGGGTGGTCCGCACCAGCAGCCGGGTGCCCTGGTTATATTGCTTGGTGGCAGCAGCCACGGCTTCCAGCGGGGCATAAATGGGCGTGGTGTCAAAGCCGTCGTTAAAGATGACCTGGAAGATGCCAACCACCTGCCACTCGGCGTCGCCCAGATCAAACAGGTTTAGGGTCACGGTGTCGCCCACCTTGATGCTGTTGTCGTCAGCCGTATCTTTGCTGATGACGATCACCCGGCCGTCGCCCGGTTGAAGCCAGCGACCGGCCAGCAGCAGCGGCTTGTAATAGTCGCTGGCGGCGGGGATGCCGATCACTTGCGCCCCGATCCCGGCTTCTTTGAGGCGCTGACCCTCTTTCAAAATGGCAGCGGGTGCCGTGTACCACAGTTCAGCCTCAGCCACATCTGGTACGGAGCGCAGCATACTCAGCACGCGGTTCTCGGCTTGGGCTTCATCAAAACCGAGACGGACGTCATAACTGCGCCGCTTCAGGTCGGTGTCCAGGGTGTAGGTCAGCGAGGCCGACAGGGTCATCACGATCACGAACATCGTACCCGCACCGACCAGGGCCAACTGGGTCAGGGTCAACCGGCCTTTGCGCCGGAACATATTGCCCAGAGCGATGGCGTAAGAGGAGGAAAGCAGCCGGTCACCGATCCGTTCCACCGTCCGGTCAAGCCAATTGGAGCCAAAGTCGCCGCCGATGCCATAGGTGGCAATGGCCGCCCGGACGGTCATGGCCGCGCCGGTGAGCACCGGCCACAACGCCGCCAGGGCGGGAATGAGGGTTGCCGCCAGGGCTTGATAGCCGAGCGCCTGAAGCGAAACCTGGAACCCGTCATAGTCAATATTAAAGACATTCAAAAACCACTGGCTCAGACCAAAAGCGACCAGCGCCCCCAGCGGCAGGGCAATCACAAAGGCTAGCAGGCCGTAAATTAGCACCGTCGTCAGATAAATTTTGAGGATCACGCCCGTGCCGCCGCCGATGGCTTTCATCATGCCGATCTGGTTGATCTGCTGGGTGATGAGTGCGGCCATGGTGTTGGTGACCAGGATAACGCTCATCAACAGGGTGATCACCGCCAAAACCTGCAAGACCAGAGTGAGGCCCTCCACAAACATGCGTCCCCAGTGTTCTTCAGGGTCTTGATAAATAGTGAAGCCCACCCCTATTCCCGCTTTACCCAGGCGGTCTTTGATCTCCGAGGCGATCTCGCGGACAAATTCGGCGCTGTAGGGCGTGACTCGTACCGATAGGCCATTAAATTCCCCGGCCGGAATATTGAAGCGCTCCAACCCCTGCGCATCGGTATAGAAAACGGCCGGCCCGCCAAACTGAGGGGGGTTGACAAAAGCGGATCGGATTTTCCCGGTAATCGGCAGAGCGCGGTCGGTTTTGTCCAGCTCAAAAATGACTTTATGGCCAAGGTCAATGCCAAAAGCTTCGCTGGAGAGACGCTCGACGGACAAATTATCTTGCTCCGGCCACGAACCTGCTTCCAGGCGCAGCAGATCGTATTTTTGCTCTTCGTAGTCATCGCGCATCTGTAAAAAGCCAGCCTGCCACTCATCCGCCGGCTTGAGTTTGTAGCGGATCTCTACGGCATTTGTCACCTGGATATCTTCGACCCCTTTGATGCTTTTCAGACGGTCGGCAGTATCTCGGTCAATCCGCTGGTTGAGGGTCATGGTAATGTGCGACGGCTGGCTGGCCTGGTGGGCGCGATCCATACCGGGGAGCAATTGATCCACCATGCCGAAGATCGCGCCAATGGCAAAGACGCCCACGGCAATACTCAGCACTGCTAGTAGGGTGCGAACTTTATTGTGCCATAAATCAAACCAAACTTTACGCCAGACAACACTCATAAGACTTTCCCTTTAGATGTTGGATTTAGCCCAACTCCCTTGCCACAGTTGCAGGAAGTTGGGTTGAGGATTGATGCCCAGCTTACGCGCTTGCAGAGCGGCCTGAGTCCGATTGCGCACGTTCAGTTTGCCAAAGATATTGTAGACGTGGCGCTTGACCGTACTCTCGGTGATGTATAAATGCTGGCCAATTTCCCGGTTTGACGCGCCGGAGGTAAGCCATTGCAATACTTCCCGCTCGCGCTGGCTCAGGGGTTCGGCAGTAACTTCAGGATATGGGCCTGTCTCATTGATAAAAGTTCGGATTGAGTCCATTGGTTAGCTCCATTACACCTCATTCTTAATATTTTTGTCACAGCATAGCGCCCAATTGTGAACCAGTTGTGAAGGGGCGATGAAGATTTTGCAGAGGTAATCGCTTAAGGAGATGAGTATTGGTTATTTTTACCCTCTTCTTGCCTTTACGTTTTTGCCTGCCAAAAGTTGCACAAGTTGGCTTTTACCGGCCTCACCCTCAGCAGCATCAGCGCAGCGATCACAAACAAAGCGACGCCCAGCCAGTACGGTGCGCCAGGCATCACTTGGTCGTAGGCCACGCCGGCGGCCAGCGGGCCGAGCACAGTCATCAGCCCGTTCAGCGAGGTACCCACACCGTTGACCTGGCCCTGCTCATCCAGGGAGACCGAGTTGGCAATCATAGCACCCATCGTCGGGTAAATGAAGCCCGCTGCCACACTCGCTACTGCTTGTAGGGGGAACCACAGCCAATAAGCCGGGGCCAGGAAGGTGGCCAACTGGGCGAGGGACATAGCGCCAAAGCCGATGATTGCTAGGCGCTTTTCACCAAAACGCGGCGTCAGCTTGCCGATCATGCCCTGCGCCGCCCCCAGGGCCACGCCGATCAGGACAAACAACATACTCAGGGCAAAGGGCGTGATGGCGAACTTGTCCATAGCAAAGAGGCCAGCAACGTTGTTGATGCCGTCGAAGGCAAAGATGAAAAGGCATTGGACCAGCAGCAGTACGCCCAGCGTAGAACGGCGCAGCATGCGCCAGATCGAGGCGAAGGGATTGATCTCGGCGGCGGTGATGCGGCCCGTGGCCCGTCGCGCCAGTGACAGTGACTCTGGTAGTACGATCAAGCCCGCCAGCACGGCCAGCAGTGAGAAGGTCCCAGCGGCAAAGGCGGGCGCGGCCAGGCTAATTTGACTGAGCGCACCGCCTATCGCCGGGCCAAAGACAAAGCCGATGCCGAAGGCCATGCCAATCAGCCCAAAGTTTTTAGCGCGCTCCTCCGGCGGCGTCACATCAGCGACGTAGGCCGAGACAATAGACATGTTGCCGCCGGTGATGCCGTCAATCAAGCGTGAGAGCAGCAGCACCCACAACGCGCCGCCGATACCAAAGAGGAAGTAACCGAGCGCCGAGCCAAGCAGACAGAGCAGCAGCACCGGCTTGCGCCCGTAGTGATCGGAAAGTCGCCCCAGTAGTGGCGCGGCCAGAAATTGAGCCGCGGCATAAACCACGGTCATGAGGGTCACATAAATCGCCCCGGCCTCATACTGGCGCACCAGGAAGGGGGTAACCGGCAGCAGCAGGGTCAGACCGAGCAGATCGAGCACGGCCACACCAAAGATAAAGGCCAGAGCGCGCCGTGGGGTTTGCAGGGCCGAATTTGGGGAAAGCTCCGCCAACCCCACAGTTGTTGTGGATTCCATAATAGTTTCTCCTGTTGTTGATGAAATGAGGATTATTTGGGTGTTACGCTCAACGAGCTGGCCTCGCCGGTCAAGACGATGGTGTACCCATTCGGCGCAGCGTCGAAGTCGGGCGTTTGCCAGGCGGATTTGCTGGCGAATTTGCGGCCGGCTACATCGGCGGCGTTGGTGTTGCCGTGGACCTCTACCCGCAGGGGACACTGCACCGGGCAGTTAAGCTCAAGCGAGCTGGCAATGGCGTCGTAATGAATCGGCACGTGCCCCACCGGCGGATCGAGGGTGAGCGTGACACGGTTCATACTGCCATTGCCCTCTAGCCCGGCGAGCTGAAGCCCACGCAGGTTGACGTCGAGGTTAGTCATATGACTGCGTAGCTCCAACTGCCAGGGTATGGCCGCATTGAGGCTAAACTCAGCCCGGGGATGATCGCCCTGCTGCTGGCGTAACCATTCGCGCAGCGCCCCCAGCGAGAAATAGTTGAAGCGGGCGGTGACGGTGTTCCCGTCAACCCAGACGCTGGGAAAGCTGCGGTCGTAGCGGGCACGGAAAAGGTCGGCGCCCAGTTCGGCGCTGCGAATAGTGAAGTAGGCCGCGAGCGTATCCACGATCAAGGTTCCACGCTTCGCCTGACCCAACGGGGCCGACGCCTCGTATCCTTCGCCCTGGCGAGCCGTGTCGCCGGGTTCGGTCGTCTGTTGAACCTGCTCGCCGGTACCAGGGTCAGCATCTGTTTCAAACCCGGAAATGCTGCTCAGCAGCCGCTCGGCTGCCTCCGGGCTGAGTTCACCGCGGCGCACCCTGATCAACAGGTTCATCAGTTCCTCGTCGCTCAATGGCTGGCCGCCGGATGAGGTTGTATCCATTATATTGTTCATATTTGTCTCCTTCCTGAATGACTACAAAGCGGCGACCCTGAAGTTATTAGCGCCGCCGTTAACAATGATGGCGTAATAGCTGGGCGCTTCGCGGCTATTTGGCGTCTCCAAGCTCGCCCTGCCGCCAACGGCGCCAAGTTTCTGGCTGTCCAGCGCCAGATTCGCCGCGCCGCCATGTACGGTTAAACGCACGGCGACGTCAGCCGGGCGTAAGATGCTGACGTTATGCACGCCACTGCCGAAGTCAAGATTTACAACGCCATTGGGCTCGCCCAGCATCAGCTCGACATCGCTGACGCCGCTGTTGAGGGTAGCCCCACGCAGCTTAACCGGGCGCAAATCCAGGCGCGATTGGGCAATGCCACCACGTATAACAATCCGCCAGGGGATGTCGGCGTTTAACGTCATGCGGCTCCGGGGTGGATTGAAGCCATAGCGCAGCCAGTTCAACCAGCCAAAACTGAAATCCCGGTAACGGATCGTGACCGTGCCGCCATTAACCCGCACGATGGGCACGTGGCGCTCAAAATATGCTACAAAGAGTTGTCCAAATAGTTGTTCGCCATGCAAGGTCAAGCCGGCTGCACCTCGTTCGAAGACCAGTTTGCCATTGGCGGTTTTGCCCAATGGCGCGGAAAAATCCTGGCTATCGAGGGCTAGGTCGCTTGACTCTTGTTCCTCGCGCTCGCCGGAAGCGGCGCCCAGCAACTGCTCGGCCTGGGCCACACTCAGCTCGCCGGACTGCACCCGACGCAGAATATCCAACATTTCATTATCTGTAAGCGCCGCGGCGTCGGCGTTGTCGGGGGGATTGGTTGAGTTGCTCATATTGTGTCCTCTATAGAAATTACATGCTGCTGCGCAGCAGCGTCATCGCCTCTTCAGGCGAAAGCTTGCCGGCAGCCAAATCGTCCAGGACTTGTTTGCGCGTGCGCGGCGCATTACCTTGTTCGCCTGCCGGTGGGACCGGGGTTGGTTCGGTGGGCGCTGGCTGCGCTACGGACTCGGCTTCGACCTCTGGCACGCCCCCCAGCGCCGTAATCACTTCATTGAGCCGGTTGCGCACGGTGGGGTATGACACGCCCAGTTCTGCCTCCAAGCGATTGAGTTTGCCCTCGCAGCGCACAAAGGCCAGCACAAAATCGAGTTGAGTTAAATTGAGCCGGGTGAGCGGATGGGCAGCTTCAGGCAAGGCAAAGTGGCCGTCGAACGTGGTGCCACAGGCGGTGCAGGTGTATTGTTTGATCGTGGTGATGGCCGTGCTGCAAAATGGGCAGTGTTCGGGTAGTTGGATCATAATTTCGCTCGCCTACTTGATTTTGCGATATATGTCGCATATAATGACCTTTATAACGATATTATAAATATTTTGATAAATAATTTCAATCATCAAATTAAATAAAATGATGTTTATGCGACATATTAGGTAAAAATGTCTCAAAATCAATCTGTAAACCAGGACCTGCGCGTTGTGCGCACCCGCAAAATGCTGCGCGATGCCATGATCGCGCTCGCCATTCAGAAGGGTTTTAAGGCGATCACGGTGAACGACATCGTCGAACTAGCCATGGTCAACCGGGCTACCTTCTATCGCCACTATCAGGACAAGTATGATTTGGTGGAAAGCTATCTGGACGAGCTGTACACCGAATTGAACGTCGTGCCTGCACCGCCCCCCAGTCCGGAGGAACCGAATCCGCGCCTGGTCAAGCTGTTTGAGCACATCCGCGACAATGCTCCTTTTTACCGGGCCATGCTCGGCCCTCACGGCTATAGCGGCTTTGCTGAGCGCATTCGCCGGCTGACCGAAGCGACGCTGCGCGCCCGTTGGCAAGCCTCCCCGGCGGTGGAAGGGCGCACGCGGATGCCCCCACCCATGTTGTTGAGCTATCTAGCACACGCCAGTTACGGAGCATTGGTCTGGTGGTTGGAGGAGGGGATGAGTCATTCACCGGAACAGATGGCTCGCTGGCTGCATCAACTGACGCTGGCGGCGTTTCAGGTTGGGTAAAGCGGAAGGGGAATGATTGAGCTTTAATTCGTACCTTAAAGTTGTAATCTACCTTTGGCTATGGTACAATTTATTTATCTAATTTAGTAAGCAATTTAGATAATAAATATCTTAGTAACTAAGATAATGAGATTATAAACGAAAATGACAAATTTGTCAAGTCCTTTACCCCAACGAACTGAATTACTTCAGGCCCTGCAACAAGCTGGGCGCGAACTCAGCACCACAACCGTGCTTTTCCACTCGGCTATGGCCGAGCAATTCGGATTAAATGCCACTGACTGGAAGTGTGCGGAGGTGCTTACTCGTACAGGACCTATCACGGCTGGGGAATTGGCCGAGCTGACTGGCTTAACCACCGGGGCGATTACCGGCGTGATTGACCGCCTAGAGCAGGTTGGCTTTGCCCGGCGCGAGCGAGACTCGCACGACCGGCGGAAGGTGATTGTCCAGCCGAGCCTGGAACGCGAGCAAGAGATAACCCAGCTCTTCACCTCGCTCTTGCAAGGATATGCGGAGCTGCTCTCAGCTTACAGCGACCAGGAGCTTGCTTTCATCCTCGATTATATCACTCGAAGTAGTGTTGTGATGCAGGAAGCGACGGTCAAACTGCGGACAGGGACAAAATTGGCCGGGCACTCCACCCAGGTGACAGGGGCCTGAGGCTTATTTTCTCTCGCCTTTAGTCATCGGTTGACTGGTCTGTTAGTGGGGACAGCTTTGGGGTTGGCGGCCGGGGTTAGTTTGGCTACGGGCCTATGTGGAGGCTCGTGGGTCTCCGTCCTGCCTCTACTGGCGGTGATAGACCCGGATGCCTGCCTCTCCGGCCAGCGGACAGTGCTGCTCGCAGATACCACAGCCAATACACAGATCGGCCACAACATAAGGTTTGTGCAGTTCAATTTCACCCACCTGCTCTCGTTCTAATTTAACCGCCTTATCCGGCACCGGACACATCTCCTCGCAGACGATGCAGGGTGTGTTATAGGCCCAGGGCAGGCAGCGATTGCGGTCAACGGCGGCCAGGCCCAGCACGGCCCGGCGTTTGTCCTCCAACGCAAGCCGGGGTATCGCCTGCGATGGGCAGACTTGGCCACAGGCATTGCAGCCATAGTCGCAGTAGCCCAAACGCGGGGTCAGACGCGGTGTCCAAAACCCGGCCAACCCGGCTTCCAACAATGCTGGCTGCAAGCCTGAGGTGGGGCAGACAGCCAGACACAGGCTACAACGCAAGCACAGGCTCAGGAATTGGGCCTCATCTTCGACCCCTGGAGGTCGGAGCAGACGAGGATCGGATTGCCTGGCCTGAACCCCGGTCTGCAAAACGGCGACGCTGGCTGCTCCGGCCGCCAGCGAGGTTAAAACTTGCCGGCGGGTGGGGTCGGTTTCACGCCAGGGCGCGGGCTGCCAGTGCCAGGCGAAACTCATGCCATCCTTGGGGCAAGCAGCCAGGCAATCCAGGCAAACAGTGCACTCGGCCGGGGCGATCTCATAGCCTGGCTGAGTTTCGATGGCTTCCAGCCGGCACACGCGGGCGCATTTGGCGCAGCTCACGCAGGCCGAGCCGATCACTGGCCGCAGCAAGGCCACTTTTGACAGCAGCCCCAACAACGCACCCAGGGGACACAGATAGCGGCACCAAAAACGGTCGGCCAGGAGGTTCAAGGCCAGAAGGCCAAAAAACAGGACCGCAATCAGGCTATTTTGAGCAAAAACCGGCTGCTCCACCGGCAGGACTGTCCCGCGCAAGGCCGCCTCGATCCAATCTACGAGTGGACTAAGGAAAGGGACCAGATAAAAGCTGCGCTCGACGGCAGAAATGGCATAGTTGAGGCCGGGCAAAATGGCCGTCGCCAGCGCCCGTGTCAACAGGGCAATCGGATCGAGAATGAGTAAGGTCAGGTTGCCGAAGAGGGCCAGCGCCAGGATGAGCAGCAAGAGGATGTTTTTGATCGCTCGCAAGCCGGTTTTTAACCCACTCTGTTCCGCTTCGGGGTGCTTGGCTAAAAGTCGGTGTTCCTTAGCCCGACGACGCTGTGCCATAGGAAAACGCACCCATTCCAGCAGCGTGCCCAGCGGACACAACCAGCCGCACCAAACCCGGCCAAGCAGCACGGTCAGGCCGACGATGATCAAGGCCCAGCCCAGTTGGGGGATCCAGGCGCGGTCGGCCAGCATCGCTGCCAGCGCCGTCAACGGGTCTAGTCGGAAGAACCAATTGGCCTGGTGAAAGATGTCCCACCGCTGAAACGCGGCAAGAAACAGATAAAGGTACAGGGCAACAGCCAGAATTTGAATAGCCTGGCGAACTCGGCGCCCATGGGTCCAATTCATAAAAAAACCTTCTCTCAGTCAAGCTGGGCCGGGATAATGAACTCCTCGACCAGCCGCCAAAGCTGTTTTTCATCTTCGGGCGGGTGGCTTTGGCTGGTAAACACCACCAGCATATCCTGCTCTGGGAGGACGATGATTTGCTGGCCGCCATATCCCAGCGCGGCATACCCGCCGAAGGATAACTGCCACCAGGCGTAGCCATAGCCCCGGCCATCGTCCGTGTCAATATATTTGGGGGTGGTCATTTTAACCCAGTCGGCGGGCACGACCCGTTGCCCGTTCCACGCGCCGCCGTGCAGGTAGAGATAGCCGAACTTGGCCATATCGCGCGGCGTCATCCTGAGGCCCCAGCCGCCGATGTTCAGGCCGCTCGGGTCGGTGTCCCAGGTCACATTTTTTATACCGAGGGGAGCAAAGAGATGGGCCTGGGCATAGTCCTCAGGCTGCATCCCGGTCGTCTTTTGCAAAATAGCCGCCAGCAGGTGGGTGTTGCCGCTATTGTAGTTAAATTTGATACCCGGCTCGGCGACCATCGGCTGGTCCAGCATAAACTGCACCCAATCCTGGCTATAGGCCATACCACGGTCGCTCTCTAACCCGGAGGTCATGGTCAGCAAATGTTCCAGCGT
>CAZRYD010000080.1:0-21491 GCA_964604225.1 uncultured Caldilineaceae bacterium | reverse complement strand
ATCAACTCGGTTGCCAACAACACCGGGACCAAAATCGTCTACCGGGCTGAAGCCGCCGACGCGCCTCAATTTTTGAAATGGCTGCCGGAGCTCAAGACGATTGAAGACTTGACCACCCTGGCCAACTTCCGCTGTTACGTGCGCCCGATGGTCAACGGTAGCCCGCAGCCGGTCTGCACGCTGTACACCTACGCGGACCCGCCGGTACCGGATCCAGAAGAAGAGTTGCGCCACGAGCGGCGCGGCGAACCCGATCCGCTGCCGCCCCATCCTGGCGAAGCAGCGCTCAAAAAACTAAAGCAAATCCAGGCCATGCCGTCTGATGAAAATAGAAAAGAATATCTCCGTAAAATGCCGGATGAGGGTTGGCAAGATTACTTGCTGGCCCGACGTTACGATGACGCTGTTCGCCGAAATCAACTCATCGAACACCCGGAAAAAATACCGACCAAATTAGACCGGGTCCGTGAGCTGGTCAGGCTGGGGTACGGCACCCCGCACTACGAGACTCAAGCCCTGGTCGACAACATTCTTGGATCACCCCAATAACCAAAATGAGCTTCATTTCCAGAAGGAGAACTAACAATGCCGCTTGTAGCCCAACAACAACCCATTTCAGCCGAAAAGATCTACGCAACTCACCCTGACGCGAAAATAGATCGGGACGAGCTTAAGGAGAGGTTGGCCAGGTTATCCAAAAAAGGTGGGATCACCGAGCGCGATGAACGTCTGCTTGAATACCTGCGTGAATTAAACGTGCTCAGCCTGAACCAGATCCACCGCCTGATGTTCCCAGAGGCCAAAGAGCGAACCGCCTACCAGCGGATGGTTTGTCTGGGCAAAAATATGCTGCTTGGCAGCGCCCGCATTCCGCGCAACGGGATGAAGAACTGGGGGCTGCCGGTCGGCAAAGTCTACAGTTTAGGCGCAGGCGGGCGGCTGTGGCTGAAGGACGAGGTCAATAATGACTACGTCGCCCGCTACCTCAAACGAGATCAGGTCTTGCACGATTTGCTCGTCGCCGAGTTCTGTGTCCACCTGATCGAGGCCGTCTATCGGCGGGGCGAGGCCTGGAGCTTAACCTGGGTCAATGAACGGTCGGCCAGTTATTATGCCCACGAACATGATACCTCCCCTGTCATCGCGCCGGATGGCCTGGCGATCATCCGCCAGCGGCGGGGAGGGAAGGCGGCCTCCCTGCCCTTCTTTATCGAGCTGGATGCCTCGCGCGAGGCGCATGGCCGGCCCAGTTCCGATTGGGGCCGTAAAGTCATCGGTTATGATCAATTTCGCGGTACGGACGAGCGCTGGAAAACACACCCGCAGTTGCTGGGTACCCCCGCCTTTCCGCTGGTTACGGTGATCACTCATGGCGAGCAGCGGCTGCTGAATCTGGCCAGCGCCATTAACGAACACCGCAAGAACCAGGTGGTTTATTATCTGGCCCTATGGGAGGATTTGATGGCGGCCGAGGATATCCTGAAGGCACCGGCCTGGTTAATTTTGACGCCGGATGGTCAAATCAGAGGCGAAAATCAGGCAGAGCGGCAGCCGTTGTTAGGTGTGGATTAGCTATATTTTACCAACTGATGATGATGTGGCATAGGTTGTATTTCCGCCAGGTAGTGTCGTCATTGGTTACGAAGGGTGAGACGGCGGTGTTCCGGTGTCGATAGAAACACTGAAACCCCATATGTGCTTCAACAACGCAAACGTAAGACAGAACTGAGCAGAGAGTAATTGTGGCTTGTGAGAAAAACGGCAAATCTTGCGCCCGTGCGAGTGCTAAAACTGGGATTCCCAGCCTGACCGCATTAACTACATCGGTAATAGGCAGTACAGCGATGGCGGCGATTTCGGCTTATGCCCTGTCAACGGCGCATTTCCAGCGGCGAAAAGAAACTTATGAAAGAGAATTGCCCCTGATAAGGGAAGTATCTACAAAAGTTGCCGCTGCGTTGGACGCTTTTGCTGTTAGCGCGCTGGCTATAGGTCCAACTGAAGGTTTGACAGAGGGTTATATCAAAGGACTCGCCGAATTTACTGCCGAAAAGTACTTTGAGGCCCATGATACTCTTGATGAACTAGACGGAGCTTTATCCAAAGGTTCCATTGCTCGCATGAAGAGATATTTGAGTTTGGTTCCGATTCTTATTAGGGTTTCGAGAACTAACAACATCCTAAATAAGACACACACCTCACTTACCGCTCGCTCTATCCATGAACTAGCCAAAAATCCCGGCTCTATTGAACCACCTTCCCCAGAAAATCACTCTATCCGAACTGCGATTGGCACTGGAAGCTCTATGGTAATGTTATCAAGCGCCATAGCCGCCGCCTATTTACGCTATAAAAAACAGGCCTATCAAAGTAGATCGCTTGAACATAAAAAGGCAAAAAAGTTTTGGGCTGACGTGATGGGCAGAGTAAGCGGGCAATCTGCTAATGACTACAAAAGAGTCGCCCTGGGGCGGCTTACTGCCTTCTACAACAGACAAGAATTCAACCTAGACGCCGCTCAAAGTCTGACAGATAAATTTAGCGGAACGCAGTTAAGTGAAAAGGCGCTAAAAGGGACTCTTATATCACTCAACCAACCCAGCCATATTATAAGGATGGACGATAACGGCACCTTCCTTCTCAATAGTCCTATCGGGCATATCTATTATGCCAGATTAGATGATAGGGTGGCTCAAATTAAATTCGTTGTACCCAGACAGGGCTGCGATGCTGCGTTAACCAGGATTTTGGCCAACATAAGCCCAAAATCCTCTTCTAATTGGCTTTCCCCTTCGAAAGAACGGTTGGCACATGGCGTGCGATAAAAATCAACGAGCCGCGGCCCGAAGCGCTGAGCGGAACGGTATTTCCGAACAGTCGAGCAAATCGGGGGCAGTAGAGGCTCAAAACAAAAATGTAACATTACCCGAGCTGCTCGCCGGCGACGATAAAAACATCCAGCGTCTGGCAGAGTTGAGAAATTCCAAGGAGCCTGTTCCTGTCGGGGATATGGCTGGATTGTTTGAAGCAGAGGTCGGTCAGCCGATCAGCGAATCTCTTGCAGGAATCAAAGACCACTTTGGAGCACAGACTGAGCTCGTGGTCGGGAAAAATGTGCTTGGTATTGTCTCTGACGCCGGCAATGAACGCTACGACATCCAGGAGCTTTTTGTCCCCATACTAAAGAAAAACGACTCAGCGGCAGTCATCAAAGAAGAAATCACTGCGGACGAAGGAAACCTGCGACGCCTCGTGGCGATCAAATCTACGGAGGAAACTGTCCAGGGTGAAGAAATAGCCAGGTTGTTTGGGATGAAGCTTGGGCAGCAGCTCGTAGACTCTAAAGCGATTAAAGAACGCTTTGGGGAGATGGCCAGGCTCGCGCTTGGGAAAAACGCTGTTGGGGTGATCTTTGATGCTGGCAATGATTGGTATGGGATTCAGGAGATACTTGTCCCGGCCAAAAACAGTGCGGCTAATGAAAAGGTGACTCTAAAACCGGGGGACCATATCCGAATAGCCGCTAATACCAAACGTGCTCATGATGCTATCAAGAAAAAGAAGAGTCTAATCGTGCTCTACCGGGGACCGGGTGGGGTCCGGCGTTACATCTTATCTCCCCTGGACATCACTTCGGGCAAAACTGAGGGAACAAAGAAAAATCAGTATTTGTGGCTGTACTCGAATCGGCACAATACTATCCTTTCGATGAGAATGGATAAGGTGCTGTGGACGAAGGTCAGTGAAGAATCTTTTGATCCAAGCGAGGTCATTAAGACAGTATTGAAGGATAAAAAACCAATCTGGACCCTACCGCGTGAATGGTAATGCCTCCAAGCCTTAATAAGCGATGTTTAATCTAACCCCGTGTTAGCTCCTTAAATCGTTGACTTTCGCTTATAATCAGTCAAGTTACGCTATTTATCGGATTTTTGATTTTATAATTTCGTATTTTTGGTCGTGTTGTACCTTATGAGTTGTGCCAAGAATTACAAAGTTGCAGCTAAGGCAGCCTCTGTTACAGGAGGAATCCCTAAAATGTCCAGTCTGGCTGGTGCAGAAGTAGGTCAAACGAGAGAGGTTTCTTATTACCTGCCCACCAGCAGGCGAAATAGGGAACAGGGGCCTCAACCCTTACCCTGGCCTCCGGCTGGCAGGCAAAGAAGGAGTTTCTGGGGCGACTATCGCCAGCGCGTCAAAACAGCACTTCAAGCTTGGCGCTCAGAGGCCGACGATTACACTCTGGCTAGGGTGCGGGCTGAGTTAGCCAGCGATCTGGCTGATCAAGTCGCTCGTATTCGAAAAAATAATCACCCTGCCGGGGTTGCTGGTCAGCTGGCTGAGGAGCGGGCTGCTCTATTACTTTTTCCTCCAAAATCAATCAGCGCCGCCGAGCGGGTAGAGCGGATAGCTGTATTGGATAATGCCATCGCCTTACTACGGTTAAGGCAGGTTATCAACGATGCTCAATATCGGGCCGCAATAGTTGATGCTGTTCGCGGCCTTAACAACAAGACTCGACCAAGTACTGCTCCAGTCACGTGGCTACCGGAATGCCCGGTTGGGGCCGAGACAGACTCACCTAGCTCTGTTAATCCAACCCGTAAAATCAGAACGCGCTACCGGGTTGTTGATCTCTCGGAACCCATCACGTCTAATACCCTGACGGGCGAAGTCAATCCAGCCTACGACCAATCCTTACAGCCACGCCAGCGTGACCGAACTGCTTCGAGGCTGCAAATTGAAGACATTGCCAAAAGGTTGGATAGCGACACCCTGCTGAAGGCAGAGGCAAATTGGTCTGAGGGTCCCCCAGTAGTGGGCTCAGACGGCATGGTGGAAAGCGGCAATGGGCGGCTCCTAGGTTTGCGTCTGGCGGTCGCAATCAATCCCCAGGGCTATGAAGCATATCGGCGTCAACTCGTTCTACAGGCGAATAAATTCGGTCTTGATCCGGTAGAGGTAGCTAGAATTCATCGGCCCGTCCTGGTACGCGAGCGACTCACCGAGATGACCAGCGAAGCCCGTGGTCGCTTTGTCAATGAAGCCAATGCCAGTGGCGCAGCTCGCATGGGGGCAAGTGAACAGGCCAGAGCCGATGCAAAACTGATACCAGCGGGCTTTTTTGCTGACCTGCACCTCGGCGAGTCCGATGATGGTCTGGCAGACGCTTTAATCAAAAAGATCAATGCGCCGGTAGTAGCCCGTTTCTTTAATCTGCTGCCGGAGACGGAACGCCCTACTTTGATGAACAGTCGAGGTGAACTCAGTATTGAAGGGGTTAGAAGACTGGAAAGAGCCATATTTGCTTATGCCATAGCAGGTGAATCGGGGGAGAGGCTGGCTCGCCTGGTATTTGACGAAGGAGAGGCTATTGATCGAGTTGGCGCTGGCTTGCGACAGTTATTGCCCAAGCTTGGGCAGCTAGAAGACCTGATCAAAGCTGGCCAGCGCAGTCAGTACTTAAGCCTGGGGAATGATCTGGCTGTGGTTGTCGAAAAGATGCGCGATATTCGCCAGCAGGGTCTTAGTACGAACGACTACCTTCGGCAGTACAAAATGTTTCCAGAGTTAAACGCGTTTCAGGAACAACTCTTAATCCAACTCGATGAGCGCCGCCGCTCGGCCAAAGCCGTTTCTGGGCTACTCAACGCTTATGTAAATGAGGCGATCAGAAACACCCAATCGCCTCACCAGGCAAGCATGTTTGGTCAAGAGTTTGCGCCCAGCCGCGAAGACTTCCTACGCTCGGCGCTGAAAAAGATTGGAGGGGTGTGGGTTGATGATCTGCATAAGTGGTCGGCGGCCCAGCGAGTCATTAGCGGACTTGACTTGCCGGCCTCGCAAATCCAAAGACTGACCCCGTCGCAACGAGTCAAAGGGATGAAAGTGGCCAAGCTTACACCGGTACCGGCTTAATTGTCGAGCGGGATTGATTTTGATGTCTTGCGAAAAAGTGAACCTAAGGCTAGCGCTACAGCAGCCGCATCCGTTACTGTCTCTAAATTCGAAACACAATGACTGCGGTTAGCGGCCTGGTAGCAACTTGGTTACTGGATGTGATCGGTCGCGAGAGAGCGGTCGTGAAAATAGCCGGCGGAAGTTGGATTGGCAGCTACAAATCTGCCCAACTCGACAACCATTTTCATAGCGCGTGACGGTGAGTGGTGAAAGTGTTGCCGGGAACAGAATGGACAAAAAATATGCGACAAAGCCTAGAAAGACTGAGGACATGACAGAGATTCACGATGGTAAATCATCTAAATTTAAACTTCTCCTTCAGGAAGCTCACGAAAGCATCCAAGACCTAGAGGCTTTACAGAAGGTCTTACCCAGGATTTATTCGACTCTCGATATTGGGCAATTGTTTTCCGTAGTCGTCGAAGAAGCTATCAAGCTAACGAACGCTGATCGGGGCTGCCTCATCGTCGTCCGGCAAAATCAGGACTACACCATCAAGATCGCTCGCGACACCAACGGCAACCAAATTCCACCAGAGAATTTTCAGATCAGTCATACGATTCTAGAAACTGTAATGGTGAATAAGGCCGCTTTGTTCAAGATGGATGTCTGGGGCGATGATGACCTTCGGTCAAAAAAAAGTATCGTTGATTTGGGCCTGCGCATGGTCTTTAGCGCTCCGATTATGGACGACGACAAGATTATTGCTATTCTCTATGTAGACAGTGTTGTAGCCGATCAGAGGTCCATCTCAAATAGACGGTTACGTACCCTGGAGACTTTAGCCATGCAAACGGCAGCCGCCTGGCGACAGATGCAACTTTATCACAAGACCAAAGTACTGGACTCGGCCAAGTCCGACTTTATAGCCATAGCTTCGCACGAATTACGAACGCCCATCACTCTCATCAAGGGATTTTGCGAGGTGCTGCTAAGTATCGCTGAGTCAACAGCAAATGAAGAGGTGCGACCAATAATGCAGGGCATCCTAACCGGCGTGGGTCGGTTGGAAGAAGTAATAAACTTGATGCTGTACGCTGGACAAATTACTCAAGATACTTTGCATATCCACCGCCAGCCTTGTTGTATACGAACCCTGGCTCGACAAGTCATTCAGCGTTGGCAGGAAGAAGTCGCATCTGACCGGTGCCTGAATATCGAAACTATCATAGATGTTCCAGAGCAAGATCAACTGATCTGGAATATTGATCCAATTCATACAGAGGTTGTATTAGATCATCTTATCAGTAACGCTATCAAATTCACGCCCGATGGCGGAAAGATTACGCTTCGACTGTCTCGTCCAGAAGATGATTGGCTGACCATAGAAGTAGCTGATGTGGGTATTGGGATTGAACCGGATCAACGGGAACTTATTTTTGAGAAATTTTATAGGGCCTGTACATCGCGCTTGCACTCGACCGGAAAGATCAAATTTATGGGCGCTGGCCCCGGTCTAGGATTGTACTTGGTGCGCGGTATCATCGAAGCCCATGGCGGATATGTATGGGTTGAGGATAACTATGACTCAGCAGGGCAGCCGTTGGGAAGTAAGTTTATAGCGCAACTACCACGTGGAGATGTAGTTGAGAGTGCCGCACTAATTATAGCCCCCACTCTAACTGCCTGTGCGGGCTAAAGTTCTAAAATCCTACCCGTACGATCTGCTCTAAAATCGTGGGGTCTTTGATCTCCTGATCTCGGGCCAGGAGCAGCACTTTGGCCATCACTTCGGCTGTTCTTGGGTCATCATCGGCAAAGGGCAAGAAAATACGGCCGCGGTGCTGGGAGTGAACCGGGACTATGCAAACATATCCTCCGGGCTGCTGATGCACCACCCCACTTCCCAAATGAACCGAGTAATGGTTAAGTTGGCCATCAACAAAGGCGTGCTTATCGGCCAAACGCACATTGGTCAGATCAAGCATCGCACAGGTTTCTCGAATAAGTGCGGCTCGCATTTCCACGGTCGAGGCTGTGGTTTCGGGATCAACGCCGCCTTGATGGGCCACACTCACCACCAAATCGAGATCCCGCATCACTTCGCTAAAAAGACGCGGTGGAATCTGATCCAGCGATAGGGGCTGCCATTCCCCCCGACGCGAGAAACAAACGCCTTCCAGGGTCAAGCCTTCGACGTCAGCCGGTGTAAAATAGCCGCCGATAAAGGTCAGCCAGGCGGCCAGACCTTCCTCGTGAAACGTGCGGCGCACCCCTTCTTCGGGATGGACAACCCAGCCGCGCTGGCCGAGCAGGGCCAAGGCCTGGCGGGGATTGACCTGATGACCGGCATACCGGCGAGAGATGGTCCCCTCGGTTCTTTCGGCGGCAGTGAGCAGGTACAGCTCGCGAAAGACCTGCTTAAAAGGCTGAATTCGTTCGTGGCGAAAACATTCCTGCTGCCACAGATGCCACTCACCCGTCTCAAACAAATCGTGAGGATGGGCCAGACGCAGGGAAGCCTCAGGGGGAATAACATAGGTTTGCCCGGCGAGACCGAGCAGGTGTTGAGCGGTCGGGTCAGGATAACCGATGAGGTCCTGCCCGACAAAAACCACATCCGCTACCAGGGGGCGCAAAACCGGATGAGCCAGCAGGGTTTGCAACTCGTGGCCGGTAAACCGATCCCCCCGGCACATAGCCTGCTCCAATGACTGGCGCATCCGGGCGGCTTGCTGTTTAATTTGGTGCTGGCGTTCAAACAGCAAAGCGATATCCGCTTGCTTCTTCACAGCCGCCGGCACCGTCTTAAGCGCCCGGCCATTTTTGCTGACCTCAAGCTGGGGTTCACCCCATTCGTTAATTGCCAAGCTGACCGTAACCCCATCTACAGTAGCCGTGACCGGGCCGGCGGCCAAATCAGCCCCCGCTTGCGCTTCCATCGCCCACTGTAGCCGCAAAGGATCGGGATAACCGGCGGTGCGGGCCAGGTTTTGCAGGCCAATGCGAGCCGCCAGCTTTTCACTGGCCTGCTTTTGCGAGCCAAATTGACGGCTGCCGCGCATAAACTCCTGGATCTGTTGATAACGGGCCAGGATAGTCTCGGTGCGGGTGGCATCGGTAGGTAGGGGTAACAGCCCCAGGGCACGTACCGCGTCTTGATGGCGTTTGGTCTTGATCTGCCGGATCAGATCGGCCGGGTCAAGACGACCCAACATTGCCTCGGCAAAGAGTTGGGCCCGTTTATGCCCGCCGCCCCCGGAGGTGTATTTGGCCGCCTGGTCAAGCTCCTGCCAACGCTTCTCGCCTAAGGCGTTAAAAATCCGTTGAAACCAGGCGACATCCACCGCCCCGTCAATCAAATCCTGGCCGGTCAAGGGGGTCCGCTCGCCGGTTTCGGCGTTCCAGGTTTCTCGGATTTCCTGGTCCACGTGCCAGTGATTATCTTTGGTATGGGCGTGAAACCACCAGACGGCTTCGGCAAACTGGGGCCAGCCCAGGGCATATTCCACATGAACTGCCCACTGAGGCGCATACATCGCGGTTTCAATCAGCCGCTTTTGGCTAATCCCCGCCTCCTTGACCCGGGCAGCAAACCGTTCTGGTGTGTCTTCGGCGGCAGGGAAGGTCGAACGAAGCAGATGGCTAAAGACTGACGGCTTACTGGCGCTATCGTAGGCCCAGCCCCGGACAAACTTCTCAGTTCCAAAGGCCTGCAGGAGTTGGAGCAGCGTCTCCAGCGCGCCACTGTAGCGTAGGGCCATAGCCGGCTTGGAAGCCGCCGTAGACATATCTGCCCGGCGCAGTTCGACCGCAATGATGCGCCGGCGACATTCATTGATCAGCGCCTGCAAATCCGGATCAAGCGCAAAAGCGCTGTGCCGCAGGTCAGGTTTCCGCGCGCTCAGAATGCGCAGGTCAGCAAAATTGCTGCCGGACCAGTCGTAATAACCTTTGGGGGTATCCCGCGGGCCGATGAGCTGATCGAAGAGATCGGCCTCGGTCGCGCCCCCGGCCTGGTAAGCCCACATCACATCGTCCAGAAGAGGGCGATAGCGGCCGAGGTTTGCGCCGGGTTCATCCAGCCAGCGGAGTAAACGCCACAAGCGAATGTGCTGTTCTTTCGTCCACGCCTCAGGACAGAGGGAACGATAGCGCCGGGCCACGCGGAGCCAGCCAAAAAGCTGTGACTGATTTCGACCCTCTTGCTTTAAGTTCAGCAGGGTGAAACTGTGCTCTACGGCATCGAGGAGAAAATTTACGGCCTCAAGCGGTGGGTCCAGTCGAACTAACCACCATAAAATAGCCTGGACCGGGTGAGCATAATGAAGGGTTTCCTCCTTCACACCGCCATACAACGTATTGAGGGCTCCCTTGAGCCAGCCAGAGAGATCTCTATTTGAAATCAGCCGATGGTAATTCACCCCGGCCTCCAGGGGAGCCAGAGCGCGCAGCAGTTCCAGGTGATCTTTATCCCGCAACGCGGCCGGGCGGTTAGCGGCCCATTGACACCAGACCTCAGCCAGGGGCAGACGTTTCACATCTTCATCAACGGACTGTTTCGGATCGGGACCGGGAAAACCCCAGCGCACATTCCCCAACAGCTCTTCAGAGGACTGGCCCTGCCAGGTTTGGATCTGAATCGGCGTTTTGCGATGCTGGTGAACCAGCTCGTCCAGGGACTTGGGACAGGCGAGGGCGGCTGGACTGACAAACGTCAAGCGTTTGAACAAGCCCTGTTTTGAGGTTGGGGCTGTTGGCCGGGTTCGCTGAACCGGGTCGAACAGGCCTAATCCGTCATCCAGCGTAAATACCGTCGGCTCATCACCCTTAATAGCCTCCAGTAACCTCTGCTCTGTTTCACTGACACGGCTCTGCTGGGCGGTATAAGCCTGCGCGGTAGCCAGACACTGCTTGACCGAGCGGTTCTGCTCTTTGAGCTGGCGCAGAAGTTCCAGCCCGGCCTGGCGTTGCTGGGCTTCTTTGGCCCGGAGGAGCCGCGCCGTGCTGGCCAGGACGGCGGCATCCGGCTGGTTCGGCAGAATTTGCAGAATGCCGCGTCGGAGGTCACCGGCCTGGCGGGTCAGGTAGACTTCCAACTGTTGGATTTCAGCTTCGCTCAGCTTTAAGGTCGCGGCCGCTTCCAGGATGCTGTGGCGCACCCAGCCGCTGCGGTCTCCCAGGAGCTGCAAGAAGGTATCCCGGGTCGGACCGTCCCACTGTTTGGCTTCGACCAGTTTCCGGGCGACCTGGCCTCGCTGCGTCGTGTCCATCCACTCGAGGTAAGGCAACAGACGGGTGAGCGGGCGCTGGCCGAGCGCATTGACCAGGGCATTGGCAACTATCTGCCGGTCAGCGGTGAGGGTGAGCCAGGGCCAGACCAGCGGTTCGAGGGTTCTTTTTCGGGTGGGAAAACGGGGCAGGGCTGCCTCTAATTTTTCAAAGAGACCCGGGGGTGAAACAGAATGATAAGCGTGTCCAACCAAACCATTCAAGGCGACGGTGGCCACCCGCAAATCTTCGTCCAGCAGCCGGGACAGCAGCGCCTCGTTGGCCTCGGGGAGCTGGAGTTGGGCCAGGAAGTACGTGGCGGCAAAGCGACCTTCTAGGCTCTAAACTAGCGAAGCTGCGCTGAACCGCAAAGTGACCTTATCTTGATTGTGGGCTGGCACGGTTCGAGCAACACAGGGAGTTGTGCTCAAACCGGGCTATCTTTACCTTCTTGCTGTTAGGCTTCCTGCCCCGGCTCAATGGGGTAATCGTTGATCCAAGTCGAGTTGGAATAGCACGTAGGGGTTGATGTGATCATACATCAGCAGCGTTCGGGCACGATAGTCCTTGACGGTTACAGTTGTCTTTGGCCGTCAAGAGATTGCCTCAGCTAGTAACGCCAACAACCATCCTAAAGTAATGGTGTGTCCGCAAGAGCCTCCCTACGTTTACCACCCCTTTATCTCCTACCGACCTTTATACGAAACTACCTGCACATCGTCGATGTAGAAACTGGTCAACTCGCCTGAGTTCTGTACGCTGCGGAAGGTGAGCGTTAACGACTGGCAGCGGAATTCGCTTACATCAAACTCCGCACGCATCCAACGACTGTGGATTGTGTTTTCGTTCAGCGCTTGCAAGGTGGACGATCGATTCTCGCCGGTGACAATGACATCTAAAGTATCAAGAGCAGGCAGATTATCCTCTGAAGCAATTAGCCAGTAGTAGGACAGAATCGCCTTCTGCGCATCACACGGTATTAACACCGGCCGGCTCACTTCATCCATCCGCGAGGATTCGTGGCCCAGGCGGACGCTGACCTTTCCATTGTGCGCCGTACCTTGCTCGATATTGGCGTTGCCACTAAATAGCCAACCAAGCATGTTATCCTCGAAGCCGCCATTGGGAAGCAGCGACCGGCTCTCACCCTCCGGTGTAGGTGTCGGCGTCGGTATGGGCGTGGGCGACGGCGTAGGCGGCGGCGATGGTAGATCGGGTTGGGTACTCGGAATCGGATGCAGGCGCAGGATGCCGCGACCATAATTCGCCACATAGAGCGTCTGATCATTGGGCCGGCTGACTGGGTCGAACCATAGGCCGAGTGGGTGAGCAGGCACGGCCCGGGTATCTAGTAAGCGCGCCCAATGGCGACCGTCGGCGGTGAAGAAGACGCCAGCCAATCCGGCTGCAAAGCGACGACCTGGCTGTGTCGGGTCGAAGGCCATGTCGTTCAACGGGCAATGACCCTCACCCCAACAGGTGTATTCCCAGGAATAGTTACCGGTGACTGACTGCTCCAGGCTTTGATCGCGTTCCCAGTCGTCACCGTGATTGGTGGAAATAAAAACGCCGCTGTCACTCAATACATAAACGAGCGACGCATCGTAGGGATTGACGAAAAATCGCACCGCTAGGTTGACCGTCTTATTCGGCACAATCTCGTCCCAACTCGATGCGCTACTCTGTCTGCGCCACAGATGCACTCCATCGCTGACATAGAAATAGGGATCGGCATGGCCACCGCCAGCCTGCATCCACAAGTCACGTGGGGTATTGTCAGTGTTGTTGGGTCTCGGTGGAATCTGCGACCCCTGACGAACAAAGCCAGTACTAGAGAGCGAGTTGTTGGCGCGCAGGACATAATGCTCGTTCGTCGCCACTGCTTGAATGGTGACATAGTCGCCATCCGCCGGGGCCGTTTCGGTTGGCAGTGTTTGGATGACAGGGCGGTAGCCACGCAGCACCATCCCACTGATTGCATAGGGGCGCACATTGTCAAGGTAATTGATCTCCTTTAAATGCGAGCCGTTTCCGGCGTCGGGCCGGCCTTGGCCGGGGTTGGTGAAGAGGGTGAATGTACCTTTGTCATTGTTGTGGCGCGGATCGAGACGCATCACCCGCTTGACCCAGTACGGATCACTGAACCAAGTGTCACAGTCGCCGCACGAGCCTAAGGCATCCTTCCAACTGCGCCCATCGTTCATGCTGTAGAAGTCGTCGTTGTCGGCAGTGCCAAAATAGAGCGCCGGCTGGTAGTCGAGACTGGTGGTGCCAGCGACATTCAAGGCAATCAGGGTGTTCAAACCACTGAAGGCGGGTTGCCAGCGCTTCTCCTCTAGACTGCAGTTGTCGTTGCTGTACACACCGCCGTCATTCGATGCCCAGATGCGCCCACTGCACTTGTCCCCTTCTACTTCACTATTCTGGTTGTAGGGGAACCGTTGATCGCTAACCTGCTTGAGCGTAACGCTGAAATCCGGCGCAACGGCGAAACCCTGCGGATCGACGTGGACGTAGTTATGCACAAAGTCCTGGTTGCGGTGATGGGCTTCAGAGGCATCCAGGCCATCCAGCCGGTGCCAGCCGCTGATGGTTGGTTCGCCCACCGAGACATTAAGTGTATCACCGTCGGCAAAGAAGACCAGATAGCCCTGCTCCAGCGCATGGGTGAAAACATACATGCCGCCACTGTTCGTGAGTGAGTCGCCAAAGTAGACTGGTGGACCAGGAACTTGCCGCCACAGGCCACGTTTCTGGTTGGCTTGTTTAGCAACGTCGTTCAGGTCGCCTTTCCAAAGAGAGCTTTCCCCACAACCACGTTTGCCATATTGACGACCCTCATCGACATATTTGAGTTTGGGGTCATCTTTGAGCGCGTCTCCAACGGCGACATTCTCTGCTTGCCGATAGACTGGCTCGTCTTTATCGTAAGCGCCATTGTTGTTGACATCAAGCACGACAGGCTCATCGTCGTCCAGCGTGTTACCGCCATCGCCCAGGTCACGGAATTTGATCCGTGTATCGTCGGCCAGCACAGTGCCGGATATGGCGAGACGCCCATCAATCTTAAGTTCACCGGTATCGTAGTGATTATTGCCGTTGGCGTCGTAGACGACTGGAATATTACAGAAGGTGCCATCCGGCCCTTCGCCGTGATCCTGTGGGTGGTAGTAGCTGGGACCGTTGGCGTAATTTGGAAATCCCAGGTAGACAGTCGAAGGCTGATTGGGGACCATAGCCAAGATATGAGCCGCAGTGCCATGACCCCATTTGGTATTGGCACAGAAGCCCTGGTATATTTCCTGGCTGGCGGCATCGTCGTGATGCCAGCCACTGCCGTCGTTTGGCGACACCCAGAGATTGCCATCGCCACAGGCTACAATCATGCGATCGCTTGGTTGTGGCCCAGTCTTGCCGCTAACCGCCAGATGCCACACCCGTTCCGTCAAGTTTGTCGTCACCGTGATCGGCTGCCAGGTTTGGCCACCATCTGTGCTGCGGGCAATAGCGCATCCGCCGGCCGCATAGATGCGCTGGGGGTCGTCCGGAGCGATCACAATCTGTGTCGTGGCTTCCGTCCGAGCGCCGCAGTGAAATTGATACTTTAGCTCCCAGCTTTGCCCCCCATCGGTCGAACGGTAGATGCCTGCACCGCTGGCTACATCCGTGCGAGGTTCTCGATCGGCAGCGGCGAAGACTAGATTGCGATTGGCAGGCGAAACGGCCACATCTAACATCTGGGTCGAGATTAGCGCTCCAGGCACTTGCATATCCTGCGCCGCCGGTTGTGGACGCGTGCTTTGTTGCCACGTGGCCCCGTAATCTTTAGAGACCCAAATACCGGCAAAAGGTGAAGCGGCGTAAATTACCCGTCCAGAGCTACGAAGCGAGACATCGGTCGCGCTCCAGTCTTGTTGGAATGGACGGGTAAAGACATGCAGACGCGACTCGCCATTCGGCGCTGCCAGTCGCTCGGTTAGCTTGCGATCGCGAAAGACGAACCAGGCCGTGAACGGATACGGGCTGGTCACACCCACCTTCGCGCTCACATTTTCGGTGCTCCACTCGTCGCCGCCGACAGGACTGGCAAAGTGGTAGATTTGCCCGTTCAGGTCCGGGGCGACTATATGCACCACCAGATCCTCGCCGCTCAACCGCACCCAACTGGTCGGGTCGGCGCCGATTTGAATACCGGTCTTGCCGGTCACGTCCTGCACCCACCAGGTCGTGTCGATTGGGTCGTAGCTGAAGACGACCAGATGATTGTTGGGCGTACGCGCTGCGATGTACTGGACACCATTGTGATCCCAGGCGGTGACCCGTCCGACCACCAATTGCCCGCTGGCAGCCGCGCTCACATCTTTGGTGCTCCAATTTGTGCTGGGGCCGTAGGTGAAGAGAATCAGATGTTGGTTGCTGTCGATGGCGGCGACCCGTTCCACTGAGGTGTCGCTACTCATGTCCCAGCCGGTCGGTGCGTTGGCAATTTGTTGGCCGGTTAGGTTGGTAACATCGACCCAGCTCCACTTTTGCCTGGCAAACCGCCAGTAGAGGACGAAGTGATTGTCCTGCGTGCGGAAGGCGACGTGCTCGGCGACGGTACTGCCGGCCGGTGCGTTCCAACTCGTCAGCGGACCGACCGAATAGAAGCCCCACTGGTCGGAGAGGTTTGTTGCCTCCCAGTCCGCCCCGGAGTGCCAGGTAAAGACGATCACGTGACCGTCGGTCATACGGGCGGCGATATTTTCGAGCAGGGTACCATCGGCGTCAGTGGTCCAACTGGTCGGCTGTTCGATTGCTACCTGCACGTTGGTCTTTTCGGAGACGTTGACCGCTTTCCAATCGTTATCGTCCGAGTAGTAGTACGAGATCAGGTTGCCCTCCGGGTCAACGGCGGCAATGTGTTCGACAAGGGCTGACCCATTGCTGCTGATGTAGTGACTAGCTGGACTGAGTGCCGGTTGCGGACCAGAGGCCGAAAGCGCATTGATCAATCCCCACTTGTTGGAACCGCCTGCGGACGTGGAATCATAGTCGGGACTAATATCTTCGATATGGACAAGCTGGTTGCCGGTGGCATAGGGCAGAACCATGGTACCGATTTCGCGGTAATCTGCTGTCAGAGCTTGTAGAGTGCCCGTCACTTTCAATGCTGATGTTGACGCTGTACCGGTACTCAATAGCAATACAATAACAATACCAGTAAGCACTGTTTTCGATGTATTCATATCTACCTCCTTTTGTTATCTACTCTGTGGGGGCACCGATTCAGCACTCGCTTTACTACTTGGGGTTGCGTATTTTAAACAAGAAATTTTCCGTTACGGAAAATTCTCACAATTGAAATCAGGGAGGAGGGTGCTTCAAAGAAACTATGTAGAGAATCTTTATTGCTCCAAGGACGGCTTATGGAGAGGACGCAGCTTGTCAAGCGGGTAAGCGGGAGAGAGGTCGAAGTCGTACTGGCCGAGCAAGTCGCTCGAAAATTCGTGACGCAAGCTGAAGATTTGCGCAGGCCTTTCTGGCCCTCGGCTCGAATGAACTCGTTCAGTGCTTTTTGTAGCTCCGAGGTCGCCTGTTATTCGAGCAGACGGCCCGTTCCTGCACCGTGTAGCGAATATCCAACACCACAATTGATCAGGATGAAATCTTGTACCTCAAAAGAATGAAGATATCGTCTACCATCTCCTTATCTAAGCCGTTTATCCCAGCGTTGATCGTCCATTTTTTGATAGGGTCGCCTGAAAGTGGAACCTCGCCCTGTTTCAGATTTTTGTGGACCAGATTCCATCCACCGCTAAGACTGGTATCGTTGACTTTGAGGGTCAACCCTAAGGTATCTATTGGATCTTTTCCTTTGGGGTTGAGATATACCTTCACCTCAGATAGTTCTTTGCCCTGGCCCATAAGAAAATACGGAAAATGCTGCTTGGTTACCTCAAACTCGGTGGTCTGGGCTGAATTAGGGGAGGGGTTCAATAACTTATGGAAAGCGCTGGGAAACTCGTGGCGCAGGCTAAATAGGCGGTACAAACCCGTTTTTGAGGCAAATTCTGTTAAGGTATCCGCGATTTGTTTTTCAACCGTGCCCTTGAACTCTCCACCATCCTTGGCTGTATAACTGATGTGAATGATTACGTCCGAGATGGTGTCATAATCAAACAAACGAATTTCGGATGGCAATTCCAGTCCCCAGGTACTGATAGCGCCAGCTCCTTCGAAGGGTAAGTAGCGCTCATCCCGGAAGTTCAGCTCAAACAGGCCGCCATCGTTTTGAGCATTGCTGGTAGCAATGGAGGTAGGCTTTTGATTGGGTACACTGATTAAATCATCGGGGTCGGTGGTGGGCGCTTTCCGTACTTTACTTTCTTTGAGGGTGAGCCTGGCGCTGATATTTGTATATGGCCCGGCGACACATGGGATCGAGAGCCGCGCCGACTTGATAATACGTTTGTACTGCCCAGGATAGAATAGATCGAATATGATCTCAGGGATCTCAAATGTACAACTCCCAGTCTGTCTGAGCATGATCAAAGCCGACGGATTCAAAAGCGCCAAAGAGAATGACTGGGTTACTTCGTAATCTCGCTTGTTTTGTTCGAGATAGGCCTTTTCCATACGTTGCAGTTGCAGGAGTAGTCGTTCGCCGGCCAGCAACCCGGCCCGGTCAAACTGCCAGTTATCCCCGGCAATGAAAATGGTATCGTCGTCTCGCTCAAATTGATAGGTCTGCTCTGCCATTTTGGCTAGGTCGAAGGCGACGTTGTAGGCCTCGCGGTACAGACGGGTGAGGGTGGTCGAGAGGTAGTTATACAAGCCTAAATTTGTGAACTTGTTTTTGTAGAAGTCATGTAGTTCGTCAGCCTGGTCCATATTTTTTTCGTGGATTTCAAGGTCTTTTGCGGCGATGGTCTGGCGCACATCGGCGGCCAATCGCTGCTGCTCAACCTGCTTGAGTTCTTGTTGAGCAAGCAATAGTTGCTGGCCCCATTCTTGTTCTCTGCGCTGGAAGGAGGCTTCAAGCCCCGCAGAAGCCGAAATTGCATTTGCTACCCGTGCCATGGTATCAAACCATTCTGCCCAAGCCTTTGTGCTATCACCCATTTCTTTCCCACCAAATTTCATGGCAAATGGACTTCCCACTTGAGGTATGAGGTAGAAAATGGCGGCCAGGATACGATTTACACCTTCAAGCCCCATAAAGGCTGTTCCTGTATGAAGCGTAACTTGTTGTGTTACTTCCCAACCTGTCAGTCCGGCATCTATCAAGTCTTGGTAGTGGTCAATCCGGCTCTGGACGTTGGCTTTGGTTTCGACCAGTGCTAGATACTGGTACTGTGCCTCCCTGACCTGCTGTTTCTTGATTTCCTTGGTCATGCGCAGAATATTGCGCTCGTGGACGGAGCGCAGCAGGGTTAGCTCCTCCACATCCTTTTTCTCCAGGGCGCTCAACAAAGCCGAACCGAAACTCTGCACCGTCTGGGTAAACTGCTTGGCTTTTTCAATCAGGTAGCTGAAACGATATGGCGGCAGTGGAGCTGCCAGCATTGCCAGGATATCCTCCAGGCTCAAACCGGCCGCTTTGGCTCTGACCAACGCCATTGGCTCGATGGTGGGAGCGAACAGAGCCAGCGCACGCCGCACCCCACTGATGTTCATGCAGTGGCGAATCTTGTACAGTCGATCTTCCACCCGGTCCCAATACTTTAGTAAATCACTGTTGGGGGGAGTACAGAAAACCAGGGTGCTCTGTTTGACCTGATCAAAAGCCGGATATCCTTTAATGGGTTTCCCAAATTCCCACATTTTAAGGGCTTCGCTCTCCGCTACTTTTGCATTGACTACTTCAGAGTATGGCGCTACGCTATATCGGGGCTTGAACTCAGTCAAGCTGAATTCAGTCGCTGTCATCTCTACGATCGGAGCGGAAGCTGCGACACTGCTAACGGCGAGCGCTTCAGCAATCTTGTATTTGTTCAATATTGACGTAATATCATAGACCCAACTCTGGTTTTCAAGCATAATCAGGAATTCAGAACCTTTTTCAATTTCCCGGCCAATCCTCTCATAGATAAGATCTTCAGCTTTGGCCATTTCGCCGCATTTACCCAGTTGCACCGGACGCTTGCCCAGAATATCCGCCGCCAAAATGTAGAGCATCGTGGCTTCATTAATGGACTCTCGCGTATCTTGAGCAAAAAGATAATCGCCCCAGTCGAGCAGGTTATCAACATACTTCATCACAATGGCCTTCTGGTAGGCATTCAACCGCAGACGAGCAATTGCATGGGGACTGAAGGAGTCTTTCTTGTATTGCTCGATAGCAGCCTGGTCGGTCAAGATGTCCTTCATTTTCTGAATGGTCAGGTTTCTGAATTCGATGTAGCGCCAGTTGCGGTCAGTGGGCGGCTTGGGTTCCGGTGACTCGCTGGCCGTGGGGTCGAAAATACGTTCGTACCACCATTTGGCTTCTTTGAATTTCTGGTTGGCATTCAGGTGGTTGGCAATCAGGAAGGGGATGTCAAAGAACAGTTCCCGGTAATACACGCCATAAGGGCCGGCGAAGTCAAGGTGATTGGGATCATCGTATGGTCCGGATAATTCGGAGGGAACAGTAAAGGTAATGCCAACGGGATGCTCCGTTCGTTTCTGAGAGTCAAGTGCCAGGAATGATACCAGTCCTTCAGACAAAAGGGTTTCTCCCAACTCGTCCGCAAGGGAGGTGCTGAGCCGGTGTGTAGTTCTCTCAAATTCTCCGAACTTCTTTGGTTTCCCGCTGACTCCATCAGCAGACCAGAAGTACTGAGGATCAACCCAGTGGATCAGGTATTGTTGGTTGCCAAGTTTTAACACGAAATCGCCGGGCTTATTGCCCACGCTGAACAGCTTCGGGTGGAGCGTTTGGAATTTAAAATTGTCCGTCAGGTGCGTTCCTATGCTTGCTTTTACCTGGAGTCCGTGTTCATAAGCGAGAACCACTTTGTCGAGCTGATAATCGAGTAGAGCTTCATGAGTGTTTAGCTCGCTAGTCGAACTAGCCAGGTAGTATAAGTTATTGGCATCTTTGGCCATGGTTACTATGGGCGTGCCATACGGTACATATAGCTCGGTGGGGATACTTGCCCAACCAGGTGACGTGAACTCATTGTTGAAAAGATCCAGTTTCTTACCATCTGTCTTATTCGTTGCCCCTAGAATTATAAACTGGGTACCTTGCCAATACGCCTTTTCTGAGTAATGAGTGTAGTAGAATAGATAGACGTCACCCAAATAGGTCTTAGGGAAGCAGGTTTTTCTAAGATAGTAAGAATAGGCGGGCGTAGCTTGGTCTATATCCAGATCATTACTCTTAAGACTCTGAAACGTTAGCTTTTGCGCAGGCAACCATTTCCCTTTCTCATCCAAGTAAGAATACGAAATACTGATTGAGTAAACATGCCCCAGACTCTCAGCAGTTCCTTGGCTGACCCTATCCTTTTTCTGCGATTTAAGATCGACCCAGAACAGATAAAGTTTTCCCAAATACACAAGGGCCGATACTCTGTCGGCCTCAATACCCGACTCTATCTTTTCCCAGGGCGACCATTCCTTCATGCCAATCCATTTACGGTAAAAGTATTGAGGAGGGTCCTGCTGGGTACACCCGAAGAAATAGTAGGTGTCGGATTCGGCATGGTAGTAGCTTCCAGCAATTCGTAATCGAGCCAACTCGGCAAACTGTGATACATACTTCTTGTATGCCGCCTCAGCCGCCTCCTTGGTGATTTTTTCTTGGAGCAGTTCATCTTCCAGTTCCTTGAAAATGGGGGTTTTGTTGTCGCGTAGGTCAGGTTCAAGATAGTTTTCGGGATAGAGGAACACTTTGCGGTTGGCTTCCCAAACGCGGTAATTCTTCCGCCAATCCCATTCCTCCGCCGGGATTAAAGCAGGGTCAACTTTGATGTCAGGAATATTTGGGTTAAGCTTTGGATCGGATTGTTCCAGATTCATCAGGCAGCGATGCACGTACAACTGCAAACTTGACGTCGCGCTCACCACCCGCGAGGTGCGGAAACAGCCGCTCATTTCAACGTCGAGCAGGAAAAAGGCGTAGATGTCGGATAGATCCTTGAACTTCAGCGCTTTCTCGCGGGCGATGATATAATCGCACAGTATATCCCGTTTGATCACATTGATTTTATCCTGATACGGTTCCAACATCTCCCGGCGGACTTTCTCATCGTCATACTTGGAGCTAAATGCCCCCAAAGCCACGTCTCGGGCAGCGGCCAGTTTGTCGTAATCGGCATCGTCGGCCAATTTCTGTAGCGAATAACCGT
>CAZRYD010000079.1:19340-21581 GCA_964604225.1 uncultured Caldilineaceae bacterium | reverse complement strand
TGGGTAAATCATACTGGAAAAGGAGCGATTATCCAAAAGGTTTGTACCAGAATCGTGGCGGCCTAAAACCTGGCTTGACTCAATTAAAAAGTGACTTTGCCAACACCGCTCAGGTGGTCTAAAATCATTTCCTATGAAATTTCACCCCTGGCGTTTTATTGCGCCGCTGCTGATTTTGTGGCTGGCTTTTGGCCTGCGCCTGTACCAGCTCGATTTTCAGAGTATCTGGTGGGACGAAGGGCACAGCCTTTTTGTAGCCTCGCAGCCCATTTCACAAATTCCTACCCTACCGGCGATGGATGTCCATCCCCCGGCCTATTTTGTCCTTCTGCACGGCTGGATGACCCTTACCGGCCAGAGTGAATTCACTCTCCGTTACCTGTCAGTACTGTTCAGCTTGCTAACCGTAGCGCTGCTGTGGCGTTTTGCGGCTTCCCTCTCTCGCCTCCCTGTCACGCCGTCGCTCCTCGCGCCCCTTCTTGCTGCTCTCTTGGCGACCCTCTCCCCTATGTACGTCTCATACGCCCAAGAAGTCCGCAGCTACGCTATGATTACTTTTTTAGCCCTGGTCAGTACTTTTACCTTGTGGCGCATCCTCTTTTCAGACCGCCGACCGCCGACCGCCGACCGCCGAGCGGCAGTTCTGACTTATATAATCCTGACTGCGCTCTGTCTCTACACCCACTACTTCTCTGTTTTTCTACTGCTTTTTCATAATCTAGCCTGGTTGGTGTGGGTCTTGCCTGGAAACAAGACCTGGGCTGCTCGTGTCCGTGTTTGGCTGGCCTCGCAGATGGGTATTCTGCTGCTGTTTGCTCCGCAGTTGTTGCTGGCTTTGCGCCAGGTGACCAGCTACACCAACCCTAACCTGCGGCCACCCGGTTTGAGCGAATTCATCCTGCGCAGTTGGCAAGCTTATACCGTCGGCCTGACCATTGACCCAGGCCCAGCCGACTGGGGGATGGCTATCATTGCCGGAGCATTGGTCATTATCTCCTTAGTGTATCTGACCAAATTTGCAAGCCCTTTCACTAAAAGCCTATCCGAAAACCCAATTTCAAACCTGTCAGGTCTGGCAGACCTGACAGGTTTTCGGATAGGTTCTAAGCCCCTGGCCATTTTTCTTTTCCTGATTGCTTGGTTTGTCATTCCGTTGACCATCTATTTCCTTGTGCTGCAACGCCAACCTTCCTTTGAACCCCGTTATATGATCCTTGTCACTCCCGCTTTATTTCTGCTATTAGCCCTCGGTCTCTCTAACTTGCAGCGTACACCACGCCTCACGCCTTACATATCATGTATCACGTTTTACTCTTTGTCCTTTATCACGTTTTCCGTCTTTCTCTTCAGCCTCCACAGCTATTACACCAACGAAACCTATTTTAAAGATGACTCGGCCGGCGTAGCCGCCTGGCTGGCCGCCGAAACCACCGCCAATGACCTGGTCTACGTCGACGTGCCACACCCGTTTCACTACTATGTTACCCAGGAACAGATTGCTGCCTCCACCCGCTACCTTTTTGTAGACATCCACACCGCCGCCGACACCCTTACCACAGAAGCCGCCGGGCGCGAGCGTCTCTTCTGGGTTACCTGGCGTGGCAGCGACACCGACCCACGCGGCGTCATCCCCTTTTTGGCCCAAAAATATGGTCACAAATTGGGCGAACGAGACTTTCGAGGCTACTATGTGGAATGGTTCAGCCTGCCGGATAAGGATGTTACCTTTAGTGTACCTACCCACCTGAATCCGCTCAAGGCTACCTTTGGCGATGTCTTACGCCTGGATGGTGCGGCTTATGGCGGCTACCCTCCTGCGGGCGATACAACCTCCGCCACTCATCCGGCCTGGGCCACGCTTCATTTTACCCTGCTCCGCCAAACCGACGTTGACTACAAAGTCTCGGTGCGCTTGCGGAATGCGGTTGGCCAGGTGGCAGCCCAGGTAGACAAGGATTTGCTCAACGACCGCCACTTTCGGACTTCGGCCTGGCCGCTAGCCGACCCGGCCCTCAACCAGGCGATTAATGTCTACACGCTGCCCTTAGCCTCCGACACCCCGGCTGGATCGTACATTCTGGAAGTTGTCGTGTATAATAGTCAGCCTCCCTACCCCAGCGAGGGGGTGACCGACGACGCAAGTGTTGACGGTGCTGCCGCCGTCCTTGGAACTATCACCGTGATTCCTTAACAGCAGGGTAGGATAGAATCAGCACACCCAAAATTGAGGAGCCAGCATCT
>CAZRYD010000079.1:0-19240 GCA_964604225.1 uncultured Caldilineaceae bacterium | reverse complement strand
GCATCTAAGGATGCCTCACTCCTCGAAAATTGGAACTGTTGAGAATAGGTTAAAGTGATGCCGCTTAAAGTCAAAACGTCCCACCTCATCCGCTCGACAGCGATTCTGATGGCCGCCTTTCTGGTCAATAAGGGTCTTGGCGTCGGGCGGCAAATTGTCATCGCCCGCGCCTTTGGCACCAGCGGCGATTACGATGCCTTTATCGCGGCCTTCCGGCTGCCGGACATTCTGTTCATGCTCATCTCCGGCGGCGCGCTGGCGACTGCTTTCATCCCCGTCCTCAGCGAACGCCTCACCCATCGCCCCACCGACGACCCCGCCGGCTGGCGGCTCACCAGCGCCACCTTGAACACAATTTTGCTGACGGTTTCGGCGGCAGCGGCTTTGGTCGCCCTGATCGCTTTGCCGCTGGTCGAGTGGCTCATCGCTCCCGGCTTCCCCCCCGCAACCCAACTCCTCACCGCCAACCTGATGCGGCTGGCCCTCATCTCAACCATTATTTTTAGCGTCAGCGGCCTGGCCGGAGGCGTTTTAAATGTCCAGCAGCACTTTCTGCTGCCGGCCCTGGCCCCGCTTATGTATAATCTAGGCTTGATTGCCGGAGCACTCTTTTTGACTCCGCTGTTTGGGGTCTACGGCTTGATGTGGGGGGCCATCGCCGGTGCGGCAGGCCATCTCTTGATCCAGGTTCCGGGCCTTATCCGCTACCGGATGAGGTATTATCCGGTTCTGGGTTGGGGCGACTCCGGCCTGCGCCAGGTGGCCCGGCTGATGGGACCGCGTATTTTAACCCTGGGCGTCATCCAGGCAAATTTTCTGGTCATTTTCAACCTGGCCTCCCGCCTGGGCGAGGGCAGCGTCTCGGCTCTGGATTACGGCTGGGATTTGATGCAAATGCCCCAGACCATCATCGGCTCGGCCATCGGCATCGTTTTGTTTCCCACCATGTCAGCGCTGGCAGCGCAGGGCGACCTGGCCGGTTTACGCCAGACTACGGGGCAGGCTTTGCGCATCATTTTGGCCCTGTCTATTCCGGCTATGGTCGGTTTGATGGTGTTGGGGCGACCGGTCATCCAGCTTATGTTTGAGCGGGGCGAATTTGGGCCAGAGTCCACCACGGCAGTTTACCAATCACTGCAATTTTGGGCCCTGGCCCTGGTGGGGCATTGCGCCCTGGAAGTCGTCAACCGCCTTTTTTACGCCCAGAAAGATACAAGCACACCACTGCTGGGGGCAGTGGCCGGGATGGTGGTCAATTTGGGGCTAGCGGTGGCGCTTTATCAACTCTTGGATGCGGGCGGGCTGGCGCTCTCCAATGGCATCGCCGTAACAGTAGAAGTCCTGATTTTGCTGGCGATTGCCCACCGGCGGCTAGCCGGGGTTGAAACTGCCTCACTGCTTAACACGTTAGCGCGTGCGCTGCTTTCCGCCGGGGCAATGGGGGCCGCCATCATTGGCTTCACCTTATTTGGGTCCAACTTGCCGCCTCTCGTAATCGTGGGGGCAGGCGGGCTTTTGGGGTTATTGGTTTACACTGTAACCGGTTTGCTGTTAGGTTTGGAGGAGATTCGTCTGGTCCCCCGCCTGGTAGGGCGCTGATGAAACAACCGCCGCGATTACTCTTGCAGCGGGCGGCGGTTATTTTATCACTGGGCCAGACAATTGACCTTTTCGATTAGTTCATTGGGCATGAAAGGCTTGTTCAGAAAAGTGTCACACATCGTGCGAAAGGCTTTGGTTCTGGCATCCATTGCCCCACTGCTGCTCACCCCGATGATACGCGCCCGATTGGCCGGTTCATCGCTCCGCAGCAGTTGAACCAACTCATAACCGTCCATTTTGGGCATCATTAAGTCGGTAATGATTAAGTCCGGTTGAGCTTGCCGGGCGATCTTTAACCCTTCTTCGCCGTTATAAGCGGTCAGAATGTTGGTGGACGGTGTCACTACGCGCGCCAAAACCTGCATCATCACGCTCAAGATAAGGGGATCGTCGTCGACTACGAGAATATTGGTTAAATTTACCATAGGGACTATTCCTAAAATGTAGACTGGCTGTCTTTAGCGTGACAGTATTACCTATAATTGTAATATAGTTCCGTTTGAATTCAGTTTGAAAAACGAATTTTTTGGCAATCTTCTCGCTCAAACCAAGTAGGGCGATTGTCCCATTCTAGAGGCTGCACCCAAATTTTGTCCTTCTTTTCCCCCGTATTAAAATGACCCCGTGAGATTAAAAACTTTTTCCGTCCGCCCCTTGTTTTTGCTGCTATTAACGCTGCTACTGGCAGCTTGCGAACTGGCCGCGCCGCCCCCGCCCACCGCCAACCCTTTACCCACCCCAACCCTGCCCCCCCTGGCCCTGGCTGTAGATGTGCAGCCTGACGCTATCATTGTACCCATCCCGATTGATCCTCCCAGTTTCAACGCCTACCTCAACGATACCGGCTACGAAGCCCTGGTGGGCGAGTTGGTCTACGGGGCGCTGGCCGAGATTGGCCCCGATGGCAACTACTACCCCGAACTGGCGGCTGATCTGCCCAGCCTGGCCAACGGCGGCCTCAGCGAAGACGGCCTGACCGTGACCTGGCGGCTGCGCCCCGGCCTGCTCTGGAGCGACGGCCAGCCTTTTACCTCCGTCGACGTGGCCTACACCTGGCAATCGTTCAAAGATAGCGGTATCTGGGCCCCCGGCGTTGATTTGATCGACACGATTGAAACGCCCGACCCGCTGACCGCCATCATTCACTACCGCCAATTTTTTTCCAATTACCTCATCCAATTTGGCGGCAACGGCGCCGGCGTTTTTCCGGCGCATTATTGCGGCCCTACTAACCAGATGTTGTTCTGGGATTGCAACTTTCAGCCCATCAGCACTGGCCCCTTTGTGTTGGATCAATGGATTCGCGGGGTGCGCCTGACCTTTGCCCCCAACCCCAAATATTACGTACCGGAGCGCCCCCTGGCCAAGCAACTGGTTTTTGAGGTTCAGCCCGACCCTGATTTCCGCCGCCGCAACCTGGAACGTGGTAATGCTCAGCTCGATCTGTGGCCCGAAGACCCGGCCTTAACTCTGCTAGAAAACAATGAAAACGTCAACGTTTTGATCACCAACCCCGCTCGTTTTGTGCTGCGGCTGGTGCCCAACCTGAGCGCCTTTGGCAGCGCCGACCCCGGCCAGCCACATCCAGCCCTCGCCAATCCAAAAGTGCGCGAGGCCATTCGCTACGCCGTCGATGTCAACCGCCTCAACGACGAAGCCTTCCAGGGCCGCGCCATTCCCGTGGACACGGAACTATTCCAACTGGGCTGTCAATTGCCCCATTACGACTTCAATCCCGGCCTGGCCATTGCCCTGCTCGATGAAGCCGGCTGGCGGCTGACCAACCCCGATGACCCCGTTCGCCACTGCCAGGGCTGTGGCGCCGCCGCAGAGGGCGCGCCGCTCAACCTCAAAAGCTATACCTATGAGGAATTTGGCGACGAACTGACCACGGCCCACCGGCTGATCGAAGAAATGTTGTTGGAGGTTGGGGTTAAGTTGGAACGTCAGGTGGTTGAAGGGGGCAAATTGTGGGATACCTGGGAAAATAACGGCCTGGAGATACGCGGCAATTTTGATCTGGATTTATGGGATGATGGCTATTTTGGCGTCGATCCGACCATTTACATGGCCGATTACTTTGATCCTCGCTCCATCCCCACCCGTGATAATCCCATCGCCGGCCTCAACTTCAGCCGCTATCGCAACCCTACCTTGATTGGTATTTTTGACGCCCTGCGCACGCCCCTCCCCACTAACCGCCGCCGGACCTTGCTGTGTGAATTGGCTACAATTCTCGATCAAGACCTGCCCCAAATGCCTCTGCTGGCTCTGCCCGACCGCTATGCCATCAACCTCAACCTCCAGGGTGTCCAGCCTCATATTTACGATACCGTCACCTGGAATGTTGCGGAGTGGCGGCTAATTACTCCACCCCAGGAGCAGTAGCAACCTATGGCTTTACCTTACGGTAACCGTGTTCATGTAATTATCAACCCAGCGGCGGGGCAGGATCGGCCTATTTTGGGCAAACTCAACCATATCTTTCAGCCTGCCGGCGTAGATTGGGATGTATTTATCACCAAAAAAGTAGGCGATGGTCGTCGCCTGGCCCAACAGGCGGTGGCTGCCGGGGCAGATGTTGTAGCCGCGCACGGTGGTGATGGTACCGTCTCTGAAGTGGCCAATGGTTTGATCGGCAGTGATATTCCCCTGGCGATCATTCCCGGCGGCACAGCCAACGTTCTTTCCCTTGAATTGGGCATTTCCAGCGATCCCGGTGAGGCGGCGGCGCTTATTTGCGGCAACAGCACCACACGCATGGTAGATGTGGGGCAGGTTGGTCAAACTTATTTTGTGCAGCGAGCTGGCATTGGGCTGGAGGCTCAAATTGTGGTTGGGGCCGACCGCGACTCCAAGTTACGCCTGGGTTGGTTGGCCTATGCTCTCTCGGCCTTGCAGGCGTTGAGCGAGCCGCCTTCAGAACGTTACCTCCTTACCCTCGACGGCCAGCAGATCGAGACTCAAGGGCTGGCCTGTTTTATTGCCAATGCCGGCAATCTGGGCCTGCCCGGCTTCACCCTGGCCCCTACAATAGATATGAGTGATGGTCTGCTGGATGTGGTCGTCATTCAACAGGCTGATTTGGCCTCCCTGGTATCGTTGGCCGTCAGCTTCATCGGGGGCAGCACCGAACTTGATACCATCCAGCATTGGCAGGTGCGCCAAGTTACTATTGAAGCCGAGCCGACCCAAGTGGTTCAGAGCGACGGCGAAATCATCGGCCAGACACCCCTCACTGCCCAAATATTGCCCCAGGCTCTGCGGATTATCGTGCCGGAGATGCCTCAAATTTAATCCCAGCAGGAGAGCACATGCTAGACAAAGCTAAAGCCTTATCCTCGGAACTCATTCACCTCCGGCGAGACATCCACCGCCACCCGGAGTTGAGCTTTCAAGAAATGCGCACGGCCAGGCTTGTGGCTGAAACCCTGCAAGAGATTGGCGGCATCACCGTCCGTACCGGTGTCGGCAAAACCGGTGTGGTTGGTCAGATGGGCCAGGGCCACGGGCCGACCATCGCCATCCGGGCTGATATGGATGCGCTGCCCCTCCTGGAAAAAACCGGGGCCGAATATGCTTCGATCAATCCGGGCATTATGCACGCCTGCGGCCACGATGCCCACACCGCCATCCTGCTGGGCGTGGCCCACCTGCTGAAAGACAGCTTTGCCCAGGATGGACTGCCCGGCAATGTCCGCTTTCTGTTTCAGCCCGCCGAAGAGGCTTGCGACGACGAAGGACTCAGCGGCGCGCCTCGCATGATTGCCGATGGGGCCTTAGAGGGCGTGGATGCCATCATCGCCCTGCATGTTGACTCGACCTCTCCCTGTGGCGAGCTTTCCATCCAGTCGGGCTGGAACGCCGCCGCGGTAGATAGTTTTGAAGCCTGGCTCACCGGCAGCGGCGGCCACGGCGCTTCGCCGCACCTGGGAACCGATCCTTTGTGGATGCTGGGGCCGGTGTTGATGGCCTTGCATGGCATTGTCGCACGCCGGATTGATCCCCTCCACCCGGCTGTGGTTAGCCTGGGGCAAATTCACGCCGGTTCGGCCAGCAACATCATCCCCAACGAAGTTTATCTGCACGGTACACTGCGCAGCTTCGACGTCGAGGTGCGAGAGCAGTTGCTGGCCGAGGTTGAACGCGCTCTGACCGTGGCCCGCTCCTTGGGGGGCGATTTCCGCTTGAAAATTGAGCGGGGTTATCCGGCCGCCTGGAATGACCCAACGGTCACGGACTGGTTGTCTGCCGTCGGGACCGACCTGCTGGGAGCCGAGGCGGTCAAAGGGGAATCCATTAGCATGGGTGCGGAGGACTTTTCTTACATGTGCCAACAGGCGCCTGGGGCCATGATCATGCTTGGCGCGGCCAAAGCGGATGGCCCGACCCGCCATCACCATACCGATACCTTTGATATTGACGAACAGGCGCTGCCCATTGGCGCTGCTGTTTTGGCCGAAACCGCCCGCCGCTTCCTGGCCGGTGAGGTGACACTGAGCCAATAAAACTTCCCAGGGGTGCTTGTTCAGAATGACCTAGCGAATGGATTTAAAGTATGGATGGACAAAACCCAAGTGACCTGACTCAAATTTTATATTTCCTGCTCTGGGTGTTTGGGGTTGTATTGGTATTGGCCGTGCTTCTGCTAGGCTGGATCATCTGGCGGGTGCGGCGGATCAACCTGCCGGCCAACGCCGACTGGGTCACCGCCATGCGAGCAACGCCCCTGGTAGTGGTGCTGGTACTTGATCTCCTCGATTTCAGCCTTGATTTTCTTTCAGCACCGATAGCCTGGGGCTTGCTGAGCTATCTCGGCCTGAAACCACTCCGCGCTGTCACGGTCATCGAGAGCTTGATTCCGGGCACCCAACTCTTGCCAACGATGACCGCTGCCTGGGTCGTTGCCCGTTTCATCAGGCGTGCTTAGCTTGGCGTTCAACTTTGCACAGTCTCCCACCTTTGAGGTAAAATCTTGCCACAGATTTCATCTATGGAGAAAGATGATATGACTACAACTAGCGCTACCGCAACTCACGTTATCGATGTAACCGAACAAACCTTTGCTGCCGAGGTGTTGGAACGCTCGAAAACCACGCCGGTGGTGGTCGATTTTTGGGCGCCCTGGTGCGGGCCGTGCCGGATACTGGGGCCAACGCTGGAAAAATTGGCCGCCGAGTCTAACGGTGCTTTCATTCTGGCCAAGGTCAACGTGGATCAAAATCAAGGTCTGGCCATGCAATTTCGAGTGCAGGGCATTCCGGCAGTCAAGGCTTTTTACAACGGCAAGGTTGCCGGTGAATTTACCGGCGCCCTGCCCGAACCCCAGGTCCGCCAATTTATCCAGGGGCTAGTCCCTTCCACCGCCGATCTGTACGCCCGGCAGGGTTATGAGTGGGAAATGAACAACCAACTGCCAATGGCCGTTACCAACTATCGGGCCGCCCTGGCCGAGCAGCCCGACCACTATCCGGCCATGGTCGGCCTGGGGCGCACTTTATTGCGTCAGGGTCAGGTTGAGGAAGCCTTGACCATATTGAATAACATCCCCACCGGCATCCCTGAAAGAAAGGCGGCCGACGCCTTGATCGCCACAGCCCAATTTCAGCAGCATGCCGCCGGTCACACCGAGTCGGAGCTGCGGGCCAAAATCACCGCCAATCCCAACGACGTCCCCAGCCGTTACGCCCTGGCCAGCCTTTTAGCCAGCGAGCAGCGTTATATCGAGGCGTTGGATGAGTTTTTGGAGGTGGTTCGCCGCGACCGCAAATACAACGACGACGACGCCCGCAAGGCCATGCTAGCTCTCTTCACCACCATCGGCGAGAATGAAGCGATTGTCCGCACCTATCGGCAAAAATTAGCCAACGTCCTGTTTTAAAAGGGACCACAGACCGCCGACCACAGATACGTCCAGTAGTGGTCAGCGGTCACCGGTCTGAATCATGGAAATTCAGCAAGCTACTCTGGAAACCTGTCAGACCGCTACCGGCGCTGTCGTGGCTATTGACGTCATCCGGGCCTTTACTACGGCGGCCTACGCCTTTGCGGCCGGAGCCAGCGACATCGTTCTGGTGGGCACGGTTGAAGAGGCTTTGGCCCTGCGTGAGCGTTTTCCCGGTGCGCTGGTGATGGGTGAGGTGGCTGGCCTGCCGGTCGCCGACTTCGACTTCGGCAACTCACCCACCGAAATAGCCGCTCACGATCTGACCGGGCGGCGGCTGATCCAGCGGACCAGCGCCGGCACGCAAGGAATCGTACGCAGCACTCAGGCCGACCTGCTGTTGGGCAGCAGCTTTGTCTGCGCCGGGGCCACGGCCCGCTACCTCCGGCAGATGCAGCCGGAGAAGGTAACTTTTGTGATAACCGGGATCATCTACGAGCGCGATGGCGACGAAGATATTGCCTGCGCCGATTATCTAACCGCTCTCCTGCGCGGCGAGCAGCCCGCCCCAGCCCCGTTCATTCGCCGGGTCTACGAGTCCACCGCCGGCCGCCTCTTCACCGACCCATCTCACCCCGAATTTGCCCCCATCGACCTGGAGCGCTGCGTCGAGGTGGATCGCTTTGACTTTGCCCTGGTGGTCGAACGGCAGGAGGGATTGTTGCTGATGAGAGCGGTGAGGCCTACTTAATCCCCACCAACCCCGCCGACTCCGCCGCTCGCACCATCTCCCGAATCGGGTCATAATCCACATCACTGATCGGAGCGAAGCGTTCCACAAAGCCGGGGGCCAGCCCGGTTTTGGCCACAGGATCATCCCCCATGCCCAGCAAAACGGCCCGCAAATCGGCTTTCAAGCGGTCCGGCAAATGCCTGGCCGCCACCACCGGCTGGATAGGCGACGGGCCAAGGACATCAATCACCCGTATTTGGGCAGCCAGGCTCGGCTGGTCGCGCAGCTCAATCGCCAGCACCTGCGAATCAATCGCCGCCGCATCTATTTCAGCCGCAAGCAGAAGCCGAATCGAGTTTTGATGCGAGCCAGCCTCGATGACCCGGCCAAAGTAGCCCCTGGTCTCGCCCAACTGCACCAGCCGGTAGCGAGTGACATTGTAACCCGAATGGGAGTCCGGGTCATTGTAAGCCCAGGTGCAGCCACGCAAATCGGCGAAGGTTTGAAAAGGACTCTCCCGGCGCACAATCACATCGGAAAAATAAACGGGCCGGCCTCCGTACCGTTCCCCTTGCAATACAGGCGCAGCCAGCAGTTCAATCGGCGGCGGACTCTGCCGAACAAGCTCCACATAAGGCAGGCCGCAGATGAAGCCCACCTCAGCCTGGCCGGCGGCAAACTGATCAAAGCTTGAGCCAACCGTCAGTTCGGTGGGGCAGTCTAATTGTTTGCCCACATAATCGCTAATAAACTGATATACCGGGAACATATTGGGGGCCAGGAAAGTGGCAAAGCGAATGCAGGGGTTTGTCATAGGTTAACTCTTGTATAGTAGTTACAAAACGCCAGTCACCTGGGTACCTGGTTACAATCAAATGACGTCAGGCAAACTCACGAATGTCTACAATCTTTTGCTCCGGCACCCGGCTCAGGACTTCCTGTATTTCGGCCACCGTTGCCCCAGGAATTTTAAGCACCATATCATAAAAACCGGGGTGCTTGGGCGAAGGAAAGCTGCCAATGCCGGTAATGCCGAAACTGTGTTGAGCCAACACGCCGGTCAGCTTGGCAAACTCGCCCTTCTGGTCGGGCATGCGCATGGTGACCCGCACACCGGGCGCAGGCAGTCCCAGCATCTCTTGAAAAGCGCGCATCACGTCCACCTCGCTGAGGATGCCCACCACAATGTTGCCGTCTTCGATGACAGGCAGACAGCCGATTTTGTAATCGGTCAAAATGCGGGCGGCGCGTTCAATGGTTCGCTCCGGCGTGATAGTATGCACCTGCTCGGCTTTGAGCATCAGGTCCTTGACCCTCAAGTTTGAGAGAAAGCGGCTAATCTCCCACACGTTCAAACTGGCCATCGCGTCGGGTTTGAGGGCCAGCCTCTGGCGGGTGATCAGCCCCAGGAGGCGTTTGCCATCGCCAACTACCGGCAGATGCCGAACGTGGTTTTCGGCCATCAATTTCTCAGCCTCAGCAGCCGGGGACTCCGGCGCGAGGAAAATGGGGTGTCGAGTCATACAATCTTTAACCAGCATGTTCAGCATCCTTTGTGGTTTGAGTTGTTATCACCGGGTCAAAACTACTCAAAGTTTCCAGGGTATGATGGCAGTAGATGCGATGGCCGTGGCCCGCGTCACGCCAGGGTGGTTCGGTCAGGCAGATGTCTGGGTCGGGCAGCAGGTGGCGGCGCGGGCAGCGGGTGTTGAAGCGGCATCCTGCCGGCGGGTTCAAAGCGCTGGGCACCGAGCCTTCCAGGCGAATACGCTTCTGCTGGGCCGTCGGGTCGGGGATGGGCACCGCCGAGAGCAGGGCTTCGGTGTAGGGATGGTAGGGCGGGGCGTAAATGGCTTCCGCCGGGCCGATTTCCATAATCTGGCCTAGGTACATTACCGCCACGTAATCGGAGAAGAAGCGTACCACGCTCAAATCATGGGCGATAAACAGCATGGTCGTGCCATACTTGTCCTGGATTTCCAGAAGCAGATTCAGTACCGCCGCCTGCACCGACACATCCAGGGCGCTGACCGGCTCATCGCACATAATCAGGTCAGGGTGGCTGGCCAGGGCGCGGGCAATGCCGACCCGCTGCTTTTCGCCGCCGCTGAGCTGCCGGGGCAGGCGATCCAGGTAGTTGGCCCCTAGCCGCACTGCCTCCAACAACCGGATCACTTCGTCGCGGATTTTGTCTTTGGGTACCGTACCAAAACGCTGCATGGGCCGGGCAATCTGCTGGCCGACGGTATAGGAGGGATTCATAGTCGAGTCGGGATTCTGGAAAACCATCTGCAGTTCCTGGATCAATTTCTCGTCACGGGTCGAGAGGTCGCCGGTAATGTCAAAGCCTAAAAAGTTGGCCTGGCCTTCGGTACTGTCTTCCAACCCGACGATGGTTTTAACCAGGGTGCTTTTGCCGCAGCCCGACTCGCCGACAATGCCGAGGGTGCTGCCTTTGGACACACTAAAACTGGCATTCTCGACGGCTTTGACGTATCGCTTTTGGCCCAAGCCCACTACATCTTTGAACGAGCTACCCTGCACCTCGTAATATTTCTTCAACCCCTCGATCTTCAGAATCGGTTCATCCACGCCGTCGTGCCTAGTTTGTTTGGGGGGCAGGATGTCTTCGGCAGGTACCCACTGTTGCGGGTCAATCTCTTCGGCAAAATGGCAGCGTACCCAGGAACCGTTGGCTAACTGGCGCAGTTTGGGCCGCTCTTCCCGGCAGCGGTCACGGCAATAATCACAGCGCGGCGCGAAAACACAGCCCATGGGCCGATTGCTGGGCGGCGGCACCCGGCCCCGGATGGGGTAGAGCACGCTACCCTGTTTGCTGCTGCCCAGTTTGGGTACACAGCGGATAAGGCCCTGGGTGTAAGGGTGTTGGGGACTTTTGAATATCTCCTCCACCGAGGCCCGCTCGACCATCTCGCCGGCGTACATCACCCCCACTTTGGTGCAGACACGGGCGACTACACCCAGGTTGTGACTAATGAACATAATCCCGGTATCAAAATCCCGGCGCAACTCGGCAATCAGGTCGAGCACGGCGGCTTCCACCGTCACATCAAGGGCGGTGGTTGGCTCGTCCATAATCAGCAGGGCCGGGTTGTTGAGCAGAGCCATAGCAATGACCACCCGCTGCTGCTGGCCGCCGGAAATCTGGTGGGGGTAGCGCTGCATCACGTTGACCGGGTCGGGCATGTACACCCGGTCCAGCATCTGGATGCAACGTTTTTCGGCGTCGGCGTCGCTCAAGCCCCGGTGAACGGTCAGCACCTCTTTCATCTGGTCGCCCAGGCGCATCGAAGGGTTGAGCGCCTGCATGGGGTCCTGGTAGATCATAGCAATCTGGTCGCCGCGCAGCCGGCGCAGTTCCTCGCCGCTCTTGCCGACCAGCTCCTGGCCCAGAAATTTAATACTCCCTCGCTTGACGTAGCCGTTAGCGCCCAAAAAATTGAGCACGGCCCAGGCCACCGTACTTTTACCGCAGCCACTCTCGCCGACAATGCCATGCGCTTCGCCGCGCCTGATTTCAAAGGAGACATCCTGCACGGCTTCGATTTCGCCGCCGCGGACCTTGTAAGCAATGGCCACATTCTCCACTTTGAGAACCGGGGATAATTTACCGTTTGGGTTTTCCTGTCCAGCCATTGGCGCTCCTCTAACGTTGATACCGGGTTATTTCTTCGCGCAGGCCATCGGCAAACAGGTTCAGGCCAATCACCAGCGTGGCAATGGCCGCAGCCGGCCAGATGACAGCTACAGGGTTGCCGAAAATGTTTTTGCGGGCCTCGTTGACCATATTGCCCCAGTCCGGATCAGGCGGGGGCAGACCAATGCCCAAGAAACCGAGCGTGCCGATGGCGAAGATGGCGTAGCCCACCCGCAGCATCGAGTCGACCAGGATGGGGCCGCGCGCATTGGGCAGAATTTCGATAAACATGATGTACCAGGGACTTTCGCCGCGGGTTTCGGCGGCGCGGATGTAGTCGCGGGTTTTGATATCGAGGGCCAGGCTGCGCACCAACCGGGCCACCCCCGGTGCACCGGTGATGGTGATGGCCACAATGACCACCAGGTCGCCCTGGCCCAGTGCGGCGATGACCACCAGGTAGAGCACAATCACCGGGAAGGCGATCAGGGCGTCGAGAAGCTGCATAATAATCTGGTCATACCAGCCGCCGCGATAGCCCGCGTTCAGCCCCAGCAGCGAGCCAACCGCCACCGAGCCAAGCACCCCCCAAACCGCTACCCCAATGGGGATGGAGAAACCGCCCCAGCTCTCCGGCAGACGGGTTTTGAGCAAAATAACCTGGGTGCCGGTCATCAAGCGAGAGAGCATATCCCGACCCAGATGATCGGTACCCAGCCAATTCGAGGGGCTGGGCGGCTGGTTCTGGGTGAATAATTGGGCATTTGGCAGGTAGGGAGTCCAGACCAGTGAAATCAGACCCAGGACAACCCAGAAGGCAACCATCAGCAACCCCACCGTAGCCACGCGGGACTCGAAAACGATGGAAATGCTTTTCCATAATCTCTGCCAGCGTGAAGGGCCTTCGTGGGGGATAGCTCTGGGAGCAGTGGGTTGTGCTACAGCCATTTGTGACCTCCTTGAAGAGTAGACGGGGGAAGAGAAACCCTGTCTACTGTCTACCGTCTACCTGCTTATCATTAGGCATAACGAATGCGCGGATTCAGAAACGTATAGGCCAGGTCGCCAATGAGTCGGGTGCCGACGGCGATGACTACCGTCAGCATGGCGGCGGCTTCCACGGCGTTGAAATCGCCAAAAATAGCCGCATCGTAGATGTATTTGCCCAGGCCCGGATAGCCAAAGATTGACTCAACCACCACCACCCCGCCGATCAACCAGTTCACATGCAGCATAATGATAGTAATCGGAGCCATCAGCGCATTGCGCACGGCGTGGCGCATCACTACCCGCCAGCGCGGCATGCCTTTGAGAATAGCCGTGCGAATATACGGCGAACTCATCACTTCGACCATGCTGGCGCGGGTCATGCGGGCCACGTAGCCCAGTTCCACCGCGGTGAGGGTCAATACGGGCAGCGCCAGGAGTTTGGGGTTCTGGAAGATGGCATCCTCGCTTAAAAAGACCGCCACCGCCGGCAAGACTCTGAGCCAGATACCAAAAATCAGGATCAGGAAGATGCCGGTCACAAACTCAGGGGTGGCCGTAGCCGCCAGGCTGGTGATGGAAATAAAGCGATCTAGCGGCTTACCTTCGTTGATACCGGCCAAAATCCCAAACAGCAGGGCCAGGGGCATGACCACCAAAAAAGCCACCCCGGCCAAAATCAGGGTGTTCTTCACCCGCGAGAACAGCGTCACCGAAACCGGGCGGCCGAATTGAAGCGACTTACCTGCATCCCCCCGCAGAAGCCCTTTGCGCAAGGGGATGTATTCCTGCGGGCCATCCCCTTCTTTGCGTAGGCCGGCCTTGGTCAGCACCCACACTTCGGCGCCTTCGCCGCGCGCCCACTTGACGGCATTATTTTTGGTATCAACCCCCCAAAAGGACTCTTTACCGCTTTCATCCACCTGCCAGTTACCACTGACCAGGTGGGTGGTTGTTGAGCCATCCGGCTGGCGTTTCAGCACCTGCAAGCGCCCCTCCTCTAATTGCCAGCGGGTTAGCTCGCCGTTGACATTGGCCCACCACTCCGGCTCATTGCTTTGGGGATTGTTCACCGTTACCAGCGGATAGCCAACCCGGCCTTGCGCGCGCCAGTCGCTGCCGATGAGCCAATCCAGGTAGCGCTGCCAAACCGGGTCGTTCAGGCCCAATTGAGCGCGGTAGGAAGCTCGCTGTTCCGGCGTGGAGAAAACACCCAGAATCTTCACCGTAATGTCGCCGCTCCCAACTTCGACGAGCAAGAATAAGGCAATCGAAACCAGGAGCATTGTCACAATGGTTGAAATAATGCTACGGGTGATAAAACGCGCCATACATTTCCTCCTGTGCAGGTTAGCCTGCTCCTTCAATAGACCACCAACAGCGGACCGTCGCCCCCCACCTGCGCCGGGGTAAGTTAAAAGCATTTTCTCAAAAATATGGCCATAAACAACAGACCGCCGACCACCGCAATTTACCCTCCAGTCTCATTTTGGCGGTCAGCGGTCAACGGTCGGCGGTCAGGAACGTCAGAGTTTAGGTTGAACTAAACCGTTACAGTTTAGGCATCCTTCCAAACGTCATTGAGCAGATCATAGGCAGTGGGGTGGGCCTTGATGTTTTTGAACTCAGAGCGAGTGATATTCCACACTTTTTTCCAATAGCTGTTGCCGATGGGGCCGCGTTCCTGCATGATGTCTTCGATCTTGCACATGATGTCTCGCCGCGCTTCCACATCCAGGGTACCTTCGGCCTCGCGCAGCAATTTCTCGAACTCATCATCTGCCCAGCGGGTTTCGTTCCAGGCCCCGATACCTTCTTTGATGTAAGCCAGCGGCAGCACCATAGTATCCAGCGGGCGGTGAGTCCAGGAAGTAATACCCAGGTCAACCTCCGTCCAGCGATCCCAGTAGCCGCCTGGATCGGTAATATCCAGTTGGATATCAAAGCCGGCCGGGGTCGCTAATTCTTTCAACGCCTGCGCAATCTCCGGCTCTTTTTGGTCGTTCTTGGTGGCCAGCGTCACCTTCAGCGGCAGGGTGAGACCCTTTTCCTTGGCGTATTCTTCCAACAGCGCCTTGGCCTTTTCGGGATCATAAGCCGGGATAGGCTTTTCGCAATAGGCCGGGTGAACCGGGGCCACGTGCGCGTCAATGGAGAGGTCGCCTTCGCCAAAGTAGGAGAGCTGCAAAATCTTCTCCCGATCCTGGCACATCTTAAGGGCGGTACGCACCCGATTGTCGTCCCACGGAGCTACATCCACGCGCATACGCAGCACCAGACATTGGGCGGTACTGGCGCCATACACGGTCAATTCGGGGTTATCTTTCAAAGCCTGCCAATCTTCGGGGCGAGGATCGTACAGCGAGTCGACCTGACCGGACTGCAAAGCGGCCACGCCGGCGTCTTTGTCGGTGGAAACGTAAATTATTTCGTCCAGGTAGGGCAGGGACTGGCTGTCTTCACCCATCTGCCAGTAATCGGTGCGGCGTTTGAAGGCCGCCCGCTCGCCTTCGGCATACTCGGTAAGGGTAAAAGCGCCGGTGCCAATGGGGCTTTTAATGATGTCACCTTCAAAGCTTCGATGCAGAACAATGGCCGGATAGTGGAAGAGATGTTCGGGCACACCGATATTGGCTGTTTGCAGGTGGAGACGCACATGGTAATCGTCCACCTTTTCTACATCCTGCATCCCCGATAGATACGACATCAAGCCCAACATCGAGGAACCGACATCGGGATTCAACCACTCGCCAAAGGTGAACATCACATCCTCGGCGGTCAGTTCGTCACCATTATTGAATTTGATGCCCTTTTTCAGATAAAGGTCCCAGGTTTTGACATCCTCACTGGCTTCCCATTTATCCAGCAGGAAGGGCCGGGTGATGTTATCTGAGCCAGTTTCGGTCAGGTATTCACCCAGTTGGCGAACAATGTTGGCCCCCTCTACCCAGGAGAGACGAGCGGGGTGATCGAGAAGCTGCAACTGCATAGATTTGCGCAGAACGCCGCCGCGTTTGGGCGCGCCCGAAGCAGCCGCTGGTTGCGCTTCTTCAGTGGCGGCAGGGGCCTCCCCGCCGCCGCTGCTGGCCGGAGCTTGTTCGACGGGTTGAGCAGGAGCCGGAGCGCCACATTGAGCCGCAATGGTCGCCGCACCCACCGACATCCCTAACAGCGTCGCCAGGCGCAGAAAGTCGCGGCGCGAGACTCGGCCAGCCCTCAACTGCTCGTAAACTTCGGGAATGTAGGGGTGGACCTTTTCCATCTGTTTTTTTGAAATCCTGGGTTTATCCATGCTTTTCCTCCTTAGGTTATCAACAAAAATAGATTTTTTATTCACTGCTGAGGATGCCTCGCCATAACCGGAGGTATCATCTTACAGTTTTTTAATAATGAGGTTGAAGCAAGATAGCGAGGAGTCCAGTTATGGGCGAGTCGAAATATTGGCCAGGGTAAGTCTATTTTTACGACGATTGAGTCGGGTCAAACAGGCCGAGATTTAACATTAAATTGTTAGAGGTGAGAAAAGCAGACCAGACATTTTTCATCCATTTATTGGATGAGTGACACGACTCAGCTACGGCCTCGTCATACCGCAACTGGATTGTTCTTGTCCCCCCAGAGGTTATTGGCGCGAGTTGTGAGCGGTGGTATGGGTGTGTAGCTGTCTTGGATGATGGGAATGGGTTGATCGGTTGTGACCGATTGATTGGCCCTTATGATACCATAAATCCATTTTAGTGCAAACATATCAGTAAAATATCAACTTCATATTACAGTTCCCACACATCCTGAACGTGCCTGTTGACTACCGTAACCAGTTGGCCACTGGCGACCAGTTGTCGTACAGCCTCGATGTAGGGGTACATCAGCGCGTCCTGCTCCAAAAAAGGGACGCACTCACGGATCAGTTGATATGCCGGTTGGGTGCCCTGCCCCAACCTGGCCGCCGACCCCAGCTTCTTCTTGCGGAAATCAATCCCCTGGGCGGCAGCCATTAATTCAATCGCTAAAATATGTTCCACGTTCTCGATAATTTGGCGGGTTTGCAGCGCTGCCGTGACGCCCATACTGACATGATCCTCCACATTGGCCGAGGTAGGGATGGTATCCACACTGGCCGGATGAGCCAGAACTTTGTTTTCCGTCGCCAGCGCCGCTGCCGTGTATTGGGTAATCATAAAACCTGAGTTGAGACCGCCATGTTCGGTCAAAAAGGCCGGCAGTGTCTGGGCGTTGCTGGCTTCATCGGTCAAGCGCATAGTCCGCCGCTCGGAAATGTTGCCCAATTCGGTCATGGCCATGCCCAGGTAATCCATGGCAATAGCCAGCGGCTCCCCGTGGAAATTGCCGCCGGAGAGCACGGTAATTTCTTTCGTTTCGTCGTCAATAAAAATGAGCGGATTGTCGGTGACAGAATTCAACTCAATTTCGATGGCCCAACGGGCATAGGCGATGGCATCGCGCACCGCGCCGTGAACCTGGGGAATACAGCGCAGGGTGTAGGCGTCCTGCACATTGGTGGGATCGTGGTGGCGAGTAAAATCGCTGTCAACCAGCAAAGCCCGCAAATAGCTGGCGCAGTTCAACTGCCGGGGATAAGGTCGCAGTTGGTGAATGCGGTCGTCAAAAGCCAGGGTTGTGCCGTGCAGGGCTTCCAAACTGAGGCAACCGGCGATATCGGCCACCCGGCTGAGTAAACGGGACCGGTACGACTCCAACGCGCCCAGGGCGCACATCACCGCCGTGCCGTTGGTCAGGGCCAAACCTTCCTTGGCTGCCAGCGTAGCCGGCTGAAGTTTAGCTCGTTGCATAGCCGCGGCCCCAGACAGACGCTGTCCCTGGTATTCAGCTTCACCCTCGCCGATCAGCACCAGGCTCATATGAGCCAGCGGAGCCAGGTCGCCACTGGCCCCCAGCGAGCCTTTTTCGGGGATGATGGGATGAACCCCGGCATTCAACATATCCAGCAGCAATTGCAGCGTCGCCAGCCGGATACCGGAGTGACCCCGGGCCAGGGTATTGGCCCGGATGAGCATAATCGCCCGCGTGGTGGGGATGTCGAAGGGCTGGCCCACGCCAACCGCGTGGCTGATGATGATATTGCGTTGCAGTTTGGTGACCTGCTCCGGCGGAATAATCCGATTTTTGAACGCGCCAAAACCGGTGGTAATGCCGTAGGCAATCTCGCCCCGCGCCAGCAGTTGCTCGACCGCCTGGGCGGCGCGAGTTACTTTTGCCTGGGCCTCAGCGGTGAGTTCTACTTTAGGCCCGCCCGGCTGGCCATAAGCTACAGCGATGACCTGGTCAATATTCAGGCTTTGGCCGTTTATGTAGATAATTTGTTGTTCAGCCATAGGTTATATCAATCCATTAACTGCCCACGTTTGACCACTCGCTCGACCAAATTCCCGCCAAATTGGTACGCCAGATGCCGGTAATCCGGCGCATTGACTATGAGCAGATCAGCCTGTTTACCCACCTCGATTGAACCCAGCCGGTCGCCCAGACCGACCGCATAGGCGGCGTTGAGGGTGCTGGCATTCAAGGCTTCGGCGGGCAGGAGACGCTGATAGCGACAGGCCATAGCCATCACCAGCGGCATCGAAGGGCAAGGGGCCGAACCGGGGTTGATGTCGGTGGCCAGGGCCAGGGCAACGCCGGCGTCAATCATCGTCCGAGCATTGGCGAAGTGGGTACTGCCCAAATTGAAATTGACCGCCGGCAAAACCACCCCGACCGTATTCGACTGGGCCAAGGCAGCCACCTCGGCCGGCGGAGTCACATCCAGGTGATCGGCGGAGACTGCACCCAACTCAACCGCCAGGCTGATCCCACCCAGGTTGACGAACTCGTCGGCGTGAATTTTGGGCAGCAAGCCCAATTTTAGCCCGGCTTTGAGCACCCGCCGTGACTGCTCCCGGTCAAAGACATTGGCTTCGCAGAAGACATCGCAGAAAAATGGCGAATGGCGAATGGCGAATGGCGAATTTTTAAACCACACTACTGCCGCAGGTAACATTTCTTCGATAATCAGATTGATGTATTCGTCGGTGCGGCCCTGGTATTCCGGCGGAACAGCATGCGCACCGAGGAAGGTAGGAATGAGGTCGTAGTGAGGCGAAGAGGCGAGGAGGGCGATGGCCTGGAGCATTTTGATTTCGGTCTCGGTATCGAGGCCGTAGCCGGTTTTGATTTCGACGGTCGTCGTGCCCAGGGCCAGCATGGCCTCCAGTCGAGGGCGCGACTCGGCCACCAGTTGCTCAACCGCCGCCGCACGAGTAGCGCGCATGGTGCTGACGATGCCGCCGCCGGCCTGCATAATTTCCATGTAACTCGCGCCCTGGAGACGCAGTTCAAACTCGTTGACCCGGTCGCC
>CAZRYD010000078.1:0-21615 GCA_964604225.1 uncultured Caldilineaceae bacterium | reverse complement strand
TCCACCTGGCCATGCACTTTGCCGGCCACTTGATCGAGCGGGAAGCGCGGCTGAACCAACTCCTGGATTTGGCCCGCTTTGCCCAAAAGTCAACCGGCTTGGATTGGGAGTCAGTTTTGCACCGGGCTGAACAGGCTCAGGTTAGCCGCTTTGTGTATGCTTCACTCTTTTTAGCTCAACAAGTTTTTGGCTCACCTTTGCCGCCCCCGGAGATCTGGCAGCGCCTGACCAGCGCCACCCCGCCAGCCTTCTGCACCTGGCTGGCTACAGAGGGCGCAGCAGATGTCCTGACGAGTGATTTCCGGCGGCGCGATAAGGGCAAAGATTATCAGTTGACTTTCCTGGCGGCCCAGTCGCTGCGGGAGCGCCTGGGGATTATCCGTTTTGCCGCCCTGCCGCCGCTGGGCCAACTGGCGGTCAAGTACAAGCTGCGCCGGCGCTGGCTAGGGCCGCTGCTCTATCCGCGCTACGTGGTTGAGCGGGTCGGCAGCTATGGGCAGGGCTGGTTGCGGGGAGGTAAAGAGTGATTAGATGATTATAAGAGCATTCGGTAATTCAATGTCTGCGAATGAATTCGCAGTCTGAGACGAGAAACGTGTTAGAAACACGTTGTTTGCGACTAAATCAACCTGTTTCAACAGGTTTTTCATATCAGCGACCGAATTCATTCGGTTGCTCTGGGCTCTTCAAGCTGCTGGGGTATTCCTATGACAAGTGATAAATTTTTTACTGCGCTCAGTCTAACATAATTTGCCACGAAAAACAATTGGGTTGCGGGCGAGCCAGAACCGAGCGGGGAGACATCGACAGGAGGGTCATCGGCTCACTTCTCAAAAGCGAAGAACTGCTGCTTATCCTGCCCCCGAATAGCGGGCGGATAAACACGCTCCTCGTTCAACTCGGTGCCGCTGTGGTGGCCGAGCAACCGCCAGCCGGCGCTGGCGGCGTCCTCGACTAACTCATCAGCCCGGTAGAGGTGATAATAAACCAATCCCGGCGTAGGTTGCAGGCTAAATTGGGCCACCTGGAGGTCGCCCGGTTCGGCGCCGTTGAGGTGGAGTTGGCGGGCCAAATCGATCAGGCCGGGCCAGGTGCGCCAGCGCAGGGTCCGGGCCAGGCCGCGAGCGTGCCAGATTAGCGGATGAACCCGGCGTGCCTCGCGGCTCCACAGGGTAGCATCGGCGGCGGAGGATTGGCCGGCCGGGTTCGACAAATCAGATCTGATAGGTTTTTGCAGAGCGTACCTGTCAGGTCTTCGCAGTTTTTCGGTAAGCCAATAAAAATAACAACTCAAGCCCGGAGCCAAGTTATCCAGACCCAAAATCAAGCGGCCCCTCGCTTGAGTCACCCTGGCCAGCTCGGCCAGGGCCCGGCGGCGGTTGGCGCGACCAGAAATATGCTGGAGCGCGCCAAAAAACATAAACACGGCCTCAAACGGGCTGTTCACAAAGGGTAAGGCCAGCAAATTGGCCCCGCTAAACTGCGCCTGGGCCGACAAACTGCGCCCGGCCCGTAGCATCGGCAGGCTCAAATCCACCCCGGTGACGCAATACCCGGCCTCGTTTAAGGCCAACACCGCCCGTCCGGCCCCACAGCCCACGTCCAGTAAGCGACCAGCGGGCGAAAAATAACGGTCGATCATTTCCCGCTCACATTTTTGCAAGCCCTGTCTGCTCAGATTTTGCCAACAACTCACCACTTCCGCTTGGCTATATTTTTCTTCTGTTCTGATTTTGCTCATCTTTTGTCAGGCAACGCTATTTTCGCCCTTAAAGGCTTGACACGGCAAAACATAATGCATTATAATACGCAAAGTAATCCCCTCATAATCTTGCAAAATAAATTCACGTAACAATGACGTTGCGGCGTATAATAGTCTTCTTGATGTGTTGGATGGTTTTTAAAAAAATAGGATCGCCACCATTGGAGGAGGCTATTGCGAACCCAGTTGAATTTTAACCTCGGATTTCTATCTCGGTTGATTAATCATCCCGATTGTTAATTAAAGTTTACGTTTATTTTACGCCGTTTTAACCTTTGCTTAAAAAGTATTTAAATGGCGTTTGATATAGTCTACCGAGTGCCAATGAGCCAGAAAGGGGGTCAAAGCTGTAGATAGATAAAGATTACCTGGCAAATTTACTTCGGTTGTATATGGTAACAATAAACCTACTTATTTCCTAAATTGGAGGAGATTATCATGAAAAAAATGATTAATGCCGTGAGCCTGATCACCCTGTTGGCCTTACTGCTGACCCTGGCCCCGGTGGCGGCGTTGGCTCAGAGCGACGTGGTCTGCGACCAGGACGTGGTGGTGCAGGCCGACGACTGGTTGTCGAAGCTGGCCGACAAATTCTATGGCGATGTGCTGGCCTATCAGGTGATTGCCGACGCCACCAACGCCAAGAACGCCACTGACAGCAGCTATGCCAAAATTGACAACCCCGATGTGATCGAGCCCGGTTGGAAGCTGTGTATCCCCCCGGCTGAGTCGGCCCAGGCTGGCGTAGCGACCGCCGCCGAGGAAACTGCCGTTGAGATGGATGCCTTGATTGCGGCGGCCAAAGAAGAAGGCATGCTGACCACCATCGCCCTGCCCCATGACTGGCTCAACTACGGGGTGATGATTGAGAATTTCAAGGCCAAATACGGCCTGGAAATTAACGAACTCGACCCGAACGCTGGTTCTGGCGATGAACTGGAAGCCATTCGCGCCAACAAAGAGAACAAAGGCCCCCAAGCGCCTGATGTGATTGACGTGGGCTTCGCTTTTGGGCCGCAGGCCAAAGATGAAGGCTTGCTCCAGCCTTACAAAGTCTCCACCTGGTCCTCTATTCCTCAGAGTCTGAAAGACCCAGAGGGCTACTGGTATGGCGATTACTACGGGGTGCTGGCTATTGAAGTCAACACCGACGTCATCAAGAATGTGCCTCAGGATTGGGCCGATCTGCTCAAGCCTGAATACAAGGGTCAAGTCGCTCTGGCGGGCGATCCCCGTACCTCCAACCAGGCCATCCAGTCGGTTTACGCGGCCGGCCTGTCCCGCACCGGCGACCTGAATACCGCGGCCCAGGCCGGGTTGGAATTCTTTGCCGAACTCAATGCCTCCGGCAATTTTGTACCCGTTATCGCCAATACCGGTACCATTGCCAGTGGTGAAACGCCCATCACCCTCCAGTGGGACTACCTGGCCCTGGCCAATCGGGATACTTTTGCCGGCAACCCCAATGTCGAAATCATCATTCCGCAATCGGGTGTCTTTGGCGGCGTCTATGTCCAGGGCATCAGCGCCTATGCGCCCCAGCCCAATGCGGCCAAGCTGTGGATGGAATACCTCTATTCCGACGAAGGCCAACTGGTCTGGCTGAGCGGCTATGGTCACCCCATTCGCTACATCGATATGGCCAAGCGTGGGGTCATCCCGGCTGACCTGGCGGCCAAACTGCCTGCGCCCGAGCTGTACGAAAAGGCGGTCTTCCCCACCATCGAGCAGCTTGATGCAGCCAAGAAGACGATTACCGAGAACTGGGATACGGTTGTTAAAGCAGACGTTAAATAGTTTTTAGCTGACTTTTTTGAAAGACCTGACAGGTACGCTGGGCGAAAACCTGTCAGGTCTTTTACAAATAGTGGGAGGGGACTAACTCAAAGTGTCACAGGTGGCGGTGCAAGAAACGCGAAATACGCCTGTACCCGGTAAGGCCAGAGGAGGATTCTCCTGGGCCTGGGTAGGGGTTATACCTTTTTTCCTCTTTGCCATCCTCTTCATGTTGTGGCCGGCGCTAATCCTCTTTACGGGCAGCTTTCAAGACAGGCAAGGCAACTTTACCCTCGACAATATTTTTGGTCTGTTCCAGCCTTTTATTCTAAATGCCTATCTGCTCAGTATTCAGATTAGTCTGGTCACAGCCATTGCCGGTGGGCTGTTTGGGTTTCTGGTGGCTTATGCCGTTATTCTGGGTGGTCTGCCCCGGCAAACCCGTACGGCGCTGATGACTTTTTCCGGCGTGGCTTCAAACTTTGCCGGTGTGCCGCTGGCTTTTGCTTTTATTTCTACCCTCGGCCGGGTCGGCTTTATCACCGTTCTGTTCAAAGAGTTGTTCGGTTTGAATCTCTACGATATGGGCTTTAATCTCTATGGTTTTTGGGGCTTAAGCCTGACCTATTTGTATTTTCAACTGCCGCTCATGATTTTGATTATTTCGCCGGCGCTGGACGGTCTCAAGCAGGAATGGCGTGAAGCTTCGGAAAATTTGGGGGCGACCTCCTGGCAGTATTGGCGCTACGTGGCTTTACCGATCCTATTGCCCTCACTGCTAGGCTCGATCATCCTCTTATTTGGCAACTCCTTTGGAGCTTATGCCACCGCAGCCGCCCTGGCCAGTACTTCGTTAAATCTGGCCACCATTGTGATTGGCGCGCAGATACGCGGGGATGTGTTAAATAATCCCGGCTTGGGCTATGCCCTGGCTCTGGGAATGGTGGTGGTCATGGCCATTTCTATCACTGGCTACTCCTTGCTGCAACGCCGGACGGAAAGGTGGTTACGATGATAAAGGGCAGTTTTTGGTCCTGGCTTTGGTTGAGCCTGGGCTGGCTTTATTTTATTCTACCGTTGTTGGGCACCTTTCTGTTCTCGCTGCGAGCCAAGAAGGGCACCTTAAGTTTTCTGGCCTATCAAACTGTGTTCAACGACCCTAAATTCTGGGAAACCTTTAGCTTTTCGGCCCTCATGGCGGCGCTGACCATTGTTGTCAGCTTGCTGTTGATTGTGCCGACCGCCTATTGGGTGCAGTTACGTTTGCCCCGCTTGCGTCCCATCATCGAGTTGATGACGCTGTTGCCTTTTGTGATTCCGACTATCGTGCTCGTTTTTGGCCTGATCAGGTTGTATAGCCGCCCGCCTCTGGCCTTAACCGGCAACGTCTTTACGACCAATATCTTGCTGATAGCCGGCTACACGGTGCTGTCTTTCCCCTATATGTACCGCGCCGTCGATACCGGCTTGCGGGCCATTGACGTCCGCACGTTGACCGAAGCGGCCCAAAGCTTGGGCGCTGGCTGGCCGGCCATCCTGTTTCAGGTGATTTTTCCCAATGTGCGCGTGGCCCTGTTGAGCGGGGCTTTTCTGACCTTTGCTATCGTCATTGGCGAGTATGTGCTGGCGGCCTTTCTGGCCCGGCCGGCCTTTGCGCCTTATTTGGTGCTGATGGGGCAAAACAGAGCCTATGAACCGGCAGCCCTGGCAATCATCAGTTTTGTCCTGACCTGGGTCTGCATTGGTCTGATTCAAATCATCGGCCGCGGTCAGGGGAATAACTTGGCGGGTACACACTAAACTGGATTTTAGATTTACGATTTGGATCGTAAATCCAAAATTGTAAATCGAATGAGGTAGGGATGGCTTTTCTTGAACTGACCCATATACACAAAAGCTTTGGCAATTTTGTCGCCGTGGATAACTTCAACCTGCAAGTGAACAAAGGCGAATTTATTTCTTTTCTGGGGCCGAGCGGCTGTGGTAAAACCACCACCTTGCGCATGATTGCCGGCTTTGAAAAACCGACATCAGGCACGATCAGGATAGACAGGGCTGAGGTGACGTATACGCCGCCCAACCAGCGCAACGTCGGTATGGTCTTCCAATCCTATGCCTTGTTTCCCAATATGACGGTTGCCGGCAATATCGGTTTTGGCCTAAAAATTGCCAAAAAACCGGGGGCAGAAATCAAACAGCGGGTGGAGGAAATGCTGGAATTGATCCATCTGCCGCGCTATGGTAACCGCTATCCCTATCAACTCTCCGGCGGCCAGCAGCAGCGGGTGGCCTTGGCCCGGGCCCTGGCTATCCAACCCCAGCTATTACTGCTCGACGAGCCGCTTTCGGCGCTTGATGCCAAGATTCGGCTGGAACTGCGCTCCGAAATTCGACGCATCCAGCAAGAGTTGGGCCTGACCACCATCTATGTCACCCACGATCAGGAAGAAGCGCTGTCACTCTCGGACCGGATCGTGGTTATGAGCGCTGGCAAAATAGAGCAGGTCGGTACCCCCTTTGAGATTTACAATTTCCCCCAAACCCAGTTTGTGGCTTCGTTTGTGGGCACGCTGAACCAGATCCAATGCATCGTAGTAGATGCGGCCAAGGGCCTCATGAGCCACAACGGCCAACACCTTACCACGGCCAGTTCGATTGAGGCGGCCAATGGCGCGCCGGTACGGGTGATGCTGCGGCCCGAAGAACTGCACATCGGCCAGTATGAGGGTGAAAACCAGTTGACCGGCCGGGTGGAGTCGGTCACCTTTTTGGGTTCTATTGTGCGGGTTACGGTTGACCTGGGTGATGGTAATGTTACCCTTGACGCCTTGAATGAGCGCAAACTCACCCTACCCGAAGTCGGCCAGTCCCAAACTGTTTCCTTCCCGGCCCACGCTTGCTGGGTGATGCCTTAGCTTTTCAGCCCTGTCGCAATCAGCGCCGGCAACTGCTCTACCTGGGGCGATAGCCTCAACTGGTAGCACGGAACCTGTTCGACCAGTTTGCCCAGGAGGTGGAGGGTTTGCCCGATAGCCGCTTTGTCCCAGCCTTCAATCGCCTGGGGCACAAGCTGCAAAAGCGCTTCTTTGGGACTAACCTCGACCAGTTCGCTCTGGGCCAGCCCAGGCGTCACCTGGGGAAAGAAGATTCCCCCAGCCGTTCCCGCCATTGCCCACGGCTCGACAAACGCCTCCTCCGCCCGAAACACCCGCTTCTGCGGCCCGCTAGGAGCCAGCAGATCTATTGTCGCTATCTTCTTTGACTCAGCCTCAGCCTCCATCGAAATAAACCGCCGCAACCCCTCAAACCGCGCCAGTGAATCGTCAAAGGCGCTCAAGCGGCCCGGATAAGCCAGGACCTGCACCTGTTCGTTTGGCCGCATCAACAGGGGCGAGTCGTTGCTGAGAAGCTTCCAGCCGGCGCTCAGTAGGGCCAGGCCGGTGGTCGTTTTGCCCGCGCCCATTGCCCCCGTAATCAAAGCGACCTGGCCGCCGGGAGCCAACGCCGCAAAGGCGTGCAGTGGAAACCAACCCCGCCGGCGATAGAGCGGCGCCAGCGAAATCATCAGCACATCCTCAAACGCGCCGTAAGCCTCCAAACAATTGCGGGTGACCGCCCCGACCAGCCGCTGCTGCTCCAAATCTACCGTAATCAAACCGTACTTGGGCATGCGGATCGCCACGAGCTGGCCCTGGCCATAATAGCCGACCAACGGCCCTTCGGAGATGACCGGCATGCCCGGCGGCGGAGGCGGCGCGCTTGGCAATTTGTGGATGTGCCAGCCGATAAAAACATCACTTTCCGCTCCGTTCAGGCGTGGCAAATGGCCGTAAATTTCCTCAAAGCGCTCGCGCAGTGGCGCGTCAGGACTTTGGAAAGCCAGTTTCAGGCCGTGCAGGTCGACAATGAGCGGCGGGGCGGTGGGTTGGGTCAGGTTCATAAAAATCCTTTGTGAAATGTGATGGTTGGCGTTATAATAATGGCTGCGGATATGGTGTCAAATATAGGAAGTAATATCATGAGGAAGGCAAACGATGATTTTTCACGTTATTCTTGAGCAAGCCGAAGATGGCTGGATTGTGGCTGAGTGTCCGGCTCTACCGGGTTGTGTCTCACAAGGTAAAGATGAAAAAGAAGCTCTGGACAACATCAAAGAAGCTATCACGGCTTGGTTGTGGGCCGAAGATCAGAAAGCACTTTCTGCTTTGCCTCAAAAACAATCTCATCAGCCGGTTATGGTAGTTGTCTAGCCCAATGGGCAGATTGAGTAATATCTCTGGAAAAGAAGCAGTCAAAGCTTTCCAAAAGGCAGGTTGGCAACCGGCTGGTCAGGTAGGTAGTCATTTAGTTATGGTCAAAGCTGGTGTTCGAGTTAATCTCTCAATTCCTCAGCACAAAGAACTATCTGTTGGCACACTTCGCGCTTTGATTCGTAGCGCGGGTTTGACGGTAGAGGAATTTTTGGAGCTGCTTTGAAATAGGCGTAGCAAAATTTACCAATTTATTGCATCCAACCGGCCTGTCTTGCTCCGTACAAGAGAAAGTTTATGTCCAAGCGTTACAACTTGGTTAATATCCGGACCCTGCTCGTCGAAGGCTTCACTGCCGCCGAACTACGCGACTTCTGCTACGACACCCCCGACTTTAAACCGGTGTATCACCAACTGGCCGAAAACGCGGGCAAAACCGAAATCGTGCAGAAACTTTTGGTCCACGCCGAGCAGAAGTTGTTGCTTGACCGGCTTCTCGCCTGGGCCGAAGCGCAGAATCCTACCCGCTACGCCGCCCACCAACCCTATTTTGAAGATGATTTGTCTTCTGTACAGGCAGGGCTTGTCCCTGGCCCTGTTGCTGAGACAAGCCCTGGGGTCGGGACAAGCCCGCCCCCTACAAATTTGGATGCCTCCACCTCTTCAGCCCTCCAACCTTCCCCTCCTCCACTCCGTATCTTTCTCTGCCACACCGCCGCCGACAAACCCGCCGTGCGCGACCTGTACCACCGCCTCCGCGCCGACGGCTTCGGACCCTGGCTGGACGAAGAAGACCTTCTGCCCGGCCAAAAGTGGCAGCGCGAAATCCCCAAAGTTGTGACGGCCAGCGATGTGGTCATCGTTTGCCTGTCCAACGCGGCTTTGACTAAAGCTGGCTTTGTTCAGGAAGAGATCAAATTCGCGCTGGATGTAGCCGAGCAGTAGCCGGAAGACTCGATTTTTCTCATTCCGCTCAGGTTGGAAGAATGTGAGGTGCCCCAGCGGTTGCGGGGATTGCATTGGGTTAACTTTTTTGATCCAAGGGGGTATGAACGACTTTTACGAGCGTTACGCCAAAAGACCGAGGCTAAGGCTGAGACAGAGTCCAAAGCAAAGGTTAAGCCCGCTGCTGGTAAGAGAACCCCACCCAAGCCAAGACCAGAAGTTCCTCCCGGCGATACCTATCTCGGTGGGGTGAGAGAAGAAGAAGCTATAGCCTACTACCGGCAGCATCTGAGTCGCCTGGGAGGTGAAATTAGGCCAGCCCAGAGACAGGATGAACCTCAAGCCAAGCCCCAAGCCCCAACCCCTGACCCCCAACCCCCGTCTACCCGTCTCCCCTTTGAACCCGAAATGATCCTCATCCCCGCCGGAGAGTTTCTGATGGGCAGCGACCCCAAAAAGGACGAATACGCACGGGAGAACGAGCAACCTCAACATGCTCTATCTTTGCCTGACTACTACATGGCCAAAACGCCGGTGACTAACACTCAGTATGTTGCTTTTGTCCAGGCCAGCGGATACAAACCACCAGAGCATTGGCAGAATAAGCAACCGCCACATGGTCAAGAAAATCACCCGGTCGTGAATGTATCCTGGGATGACGCCGTAGCCTACTGCCGCTGGCTGGCCAAAACAACCGGCAAACCCTATCGCCTGCCCGGCGAAGCCGAATGGGAAAAGGGGGCCCGAGGTACAGATGGTCGCATTTATCCCTGGGGCAACGAATGGGACGCCAACCGCTGCAATTCAAGCGAAGGGGGCAAGGGTGGCACAACGCCGGTGGATGCTTATCCGGCTGGGGCCAGCCCTTATGGGTTGCTGGATATGTCCGGCAATGTCTGGGAGTGGTGCAGCACGATTTGGCAGGGTACAGCATATCCTTTTCAGGTTCAGGATGAATGGACGAAGGTCTACCCGGATAGAACTGATGTTCTCCGGGTGTTGCGGGGCGGGTCGTTCATCGATAATGATCGACGCGTCCGCTGCGCGTCTCGCTACTGGAGCAGTCCGCACCACGGGGTCATCAATATCGGGTTTCGGGTGGTGGGTTCCCCATTTTCTTAACTCTGGCCCCCTTCGACTATACTCAGGACAGGTCTGAACCTTCTGATCTCTGAATCAGGGAGTAGAGAGTAAGCAGTAGGGAGTAGGGGAAGAAGCGGTCGCTGTAAGTCCCCGTTAACCCCGCGATAGCGGGGTCGCCGCAAAAATTGGAACCGCTGAAGGGCTGATAAGACTGAAATCGCTGAGCGGGTGGCTTTTTCAGCGCCTTCAATGACTTCAGCGGCCTCAGCGATTCACTGAATCAAAGGCAACAACCCGGTTGGTCTTTTTTGTTGTCTCGAATCGCACCACCTCGCCGGTCAAATTCCCTCCCCTCTGCAAACCGATTTCAAACCTAACCATGCTACAATAAAATCGGGGAAGGGTATTAGCCCAAATAGTTGGCCAATTGGGCTTTGGCGATGACCGTTTTGAAGGGCGAAGAGGCTATGATGACAGACTATGCAGAAAACGAAAGAGCCTTAAAAGAGTTATTTCAGGATGTCCAGAGTGTGCCGGGCACGTTTCCGCCCGTTTACACGTGTGGCGATGTTATCATCGGCTACGACGGGCAGGGACAGATCCGGGTAATGGCTTCAACCAAAGCAGCGCCGGCTCAGCCAAACGCCGAGGGCGGCTGGCTCAAACGCTGGCAAGCTCGGCTGACCCCCCTGACCGGCGGCGGCGGGTCCGAACAGAATCTCATCGACGCCTGGATTCGGCGCTGGCAAAGTCGCCGCTGGCGGCTGGACAAAGCCGTCGAGACGCCTGTTCCGGGGCGATTGCGGCAGGCCTAGCGTTTTTTGAAGAGCTTATTGAATAAGTACGGGCCAGTCTGACTAAGGCTGGCCCGTTTTTGTTTAATCGCCCCCAAAACCCCTTTGACAAAAGCGGCTGATCGATTTATAGTTAGGGACTTCCACGGCTGAGCTATCCAAGGAGTGTCCCATGCAAGCAACCGACAAGCCTCAACACAGCCCCAATGCGGCGTACCAAACCGTTGAGACAGAGGCCATCCTGATCAATTTAATTACCGGTTCTTACTATTCGCTTAACGATACCGGCACCATGTTTTGGGAGCTGCTCGACGGGCAGCGGACCATTGCCGATTGCGCCCGGCTCATCGCCGCCGAATATGAGGTGGAGGCCAGCGTGGTTGAAGCCGACCTGCTGGAGTTGGCCGCCGATTTTAAGCAGGAAGGGCTTATCATTGTTTAAGCGCCTGGCCAGGGGGCTGCGCCATACCCTAACCCTCTTGTCCGCTCTCCCGGTGGGGCCAAGGCGAGAACTCCTGGGCCGCATGATGGTCTTTAGCCGGGCTCTGCCGCAGCAGTTTAATCAACCCTTGCCCCAAATGATGGCTCACCTGACTCCCCCCAATGAATCGACGGGTTGGCGAATGGCGAATAGTGACCGGGGAACAATCTCTTCCCCTGAAAATGCGGTGAGAAAATTAACCGCCGACGAAGTTCGCCAATTGGCCGATGCGGTAGCGGCCTGGCACATTAATTCTCCCCTGGGGATTTGTTTGCGCCGGTCGCTATTGCGCTACCATTTTTTGCGGGAGGCGGGACTGCCGGTCGGCATTGTTTTTGGAGCCAGATTGAAAAACAGCCAAGAGGGGGGCGGCCTGGGCGGACATGCCTGGCTGACGCTGGACGGTTTACCCTACTACGAAAACCCCGATGATTATACCGGCTTTGCCGAAATGTACGTTTATCCGGCAGACAGTAGGCGGTAGACGGGGAACGCTCATGACTCAAAATCTAAAATCCAAAATCTAAAATCCAAAATCGAAATGTGTGGCATTACCGGCCTTTACGCCCTCAGCGGCAAACCGATCCAACCGGCAGAGCTTGAGGTTCAGCTTGAAACGATTGTCCATCGCGGGCCAGATCAGGGCGCGACCTATCTCTCGCCCCGGCGCAGTTGCGGCTTGGGGGCGCGCCGCCTGAGCATTATTGACGTGGCCGGTGGCGATCAACCCCTGAGCAATGAAGATGCCTCGCTCCACCTGGTCTACAACGGCGAAACCTACAACCACGCCAGCCTACGGACTGAACTGGAGCACATGGGCCATCGCCCTCAAAGCCACAGCGACGCCGAAGCGATTTTGCATGGCTACGAAGCCTGGGGGCCGGCAGGTATTCTGGTCAGGATGCGGGGTATGTTTGCCTTGGCCTTGTGGGATGAGCCGCAGCAGCAGCTCTTTTTGGCGCGGGATCGCTTTGGTATCAAGCCGCTCTATTATGCCGAACACCAGGGCCGGCTCATTTTCGCTTCCGAAATCAAAGCAATTTTGGCCCAACCCGATTTTCCCCGTCAGGTCAACTTGGCTGCTCTGCAGGACATGCTCAGCCTGGGGTTTGTACCCGGTCCGGCGACCATGTTCAAAGGTATCTACAAACTGCCGCCGGCCCACTATCTGCTGGCCAAAGACGGTGTTTTCCAGATCAAAAAATATTGGCAGCTCAGCTTTGCGGAAAATCGACACATCTCCGAAGCTGAGGCCGTAGAACAATTCCTGGCCTTGCTGCGAGAGTCGGTGCAGATGCATTTGATGAGCGAGGTTCCCTTGGGCGCGCTGTTATCAGGGGGACTGGACTCGGGGGCACTGGTGGCGCTGATGCGGACGGGTCAATTGGCCACGGTCAATGGTCAACCAGCAGCGGTCGGCGGTCGGCGGCCTGCCCTGAGCTTGCCGAATGGGTCGGCGGTCCTAAAAACCGTCTCTATCGGCTTTGAGGAGACCAGTTACGACGAAGCCCCCCTGGCCCTGACCCTGGCTCAATTCATCGGCACCGAGCATCACCCCATTATCTTTACCGCCGCCGATTTTGACGATTACCCCATGGTGATGCGTCACCTGGAAGAACCCCAAACCTCGGCCACCGCGCTGCCAATTTACAAGCTGTATCGCGCTTGTCGGGAGGCCGGGTTGACGGTGGTCCTGACCGGCGAGGGAGCCGACGAACTGCTCGGTGGTTATCACTGGCACCGGGGCGATGCCCTGGTGCGGCCGCTGCTGGGCTGGCCGGAAGCGTTGCGCCGTTGGCTGGCGGCTTCACCGCTGCCGATGTCGGCTGCGGCAAGGCGGGTGCTGGCGCGGGGTGCGCGGGACATCCCTACCCGCTACCGCGATTGGCTCGAAGTTGGGGGAGACAGCTACCGTCGCAGAGTATTATCCGGCCAGGTTTTGAGCGAATTGAACCCAACATGCGACGTCTCTGCCCACTGGGCTGAAATATGGCGCGAGGCGCAAACCGATGTGCCCCTCCACCAAACCATGTGGCTGGAGAGCCAGACCCGCATGGTTGATTTTATCAATTTTGAAGTCGATAAAATGAGCATGGCCAGTTCCATCGAAGCCCGCGTGCCCTATTTGGATCATCACTTGTGGGAATTTTGCGCCACCCTGCCGGCTCATTTCAAGCTCAAGGGCAACACCGAAAAATATTTATTACGCCGGGCCACGCAACAGATTTTGCCAGAGGCGACCCGCACCCGCCGCAAAAAAGGGCTGGCCTCGCCCTATGCCCGCTGGCTGCGGGCCGAAAAACTGCCCGCTTGGGCCGAAGCCGCTCTTTCACCACAGGCCTTGAACCAGGCCGGCCTGTTTGACCCAGCCGCCGTCCAGGATTTGCGCCGGGCGCACCAGGCGGGTCAACCCCACCTGGGTTCGCTGTTGATGGGTGTATTGAGTACTCAGGTTTGGTATGACTGTTTCATCAAATGATGAGCTTTGAAAATTTAGAAATAAGAAATAAGAAGTCAGACCGCCGGTTGCTGACCACCGGCCACAACCGGCTCATTTTCCTCACAGCCTTGGCCCTTATCGCCGTGGGCTTTGGCCTGCGTCTTTACCACCTGGCCAGCCAGAGTTTGTGGTATGATGAGATTTTGCAGTTGGACATCGCCCAGGGCATCCCCCCAGGCCAGGGTGGTGTGGCCACGATCTTTCCTCGCTTGCGCGGTCACGCCGCGGTGCCGCTGGATTATCTGATTGCTCACTTTTGGATTTTGCTGGGTCATGGCGAGGGCTGGACCCGGCTGCCAGCGGTGCTGGTCGGCACTTTGGCTTTGCCGGTAGCCTATCAACTGGGCCGGCGTTTGCTGGGGCGGGTCGAAGGCTTACTGCTGCTGGGGTTGCTGGCTTTTTCTCCGCTGCATGTGCGCTACAGCCAAGAGGTTCGACCCTACGCGCTGGTGGTCTTGGGCATCACCTTGACCATTTATGCCTACTGGCGGCTCCGCCAGACAAGCCGCTGGCGCTACTTCATCCCCCTGCAAATTGGGGTTTTAATTTTTTCGCTGGCTCACTTTTTTGCCTGGACTATTTTGGCCCCGCTGCTCCTTTTTACAGCGCTTGATCTTATTCACCCCTCCAAACGCAGATTGGCAGCCAAAACATTAGGTTTGCTGCTGGCGACTTTACTATTACCGCTGCTGATTTTGCTTTCGATTGGTTGGGGTAGTTTGTTTTACACAGTCAAAGGTTTTGGCGAAGCCCTGATTGAGCCGGACAAATTTACGGCTGCCCCGGAGCAAAAACTGGATAAGGGGCAAGGACCGCAGCTAACCGGCTCTTTTATCAAATTTGAAATTTTGGCTCCCCTGGGCGGTAGCGCCACGGATACCTCGCTGTGGTTATTCAACGGCCTGGCCGGGTTGGGTTTAATCTATCTCCTGGCCCAGAAGCGGTATAAATTGGCCCTGTTTCTGCTGCTGTGGCTCGTTTTACCCGTAGTCATCATTGTGACCTTTCTGGTTTACCGGGGTGCTTTTTTTGCGGTTCGCTACATTATTTTGGTGCTGCCGGCCTATTTGAGTTTGCTAACGCTCGGTCTTTTGACCCTGCCGCGCTGGCTCAAATGCGCCGAACCCCGCTGGCTATCATGGCTAGCCTTCCTGATTTTTGGTGGCTTTGTTTTAACCGATTTTGGCGGCGGATTGGAGCGACTTTATTTCAACAAAAACAAGGAGGATTGGCGGTTGGTGGGGGAATTTATCAATCAGAATGTCAGCCCCACGGATAAGGTTATCGCCATGCGAGCCGAGCCGGCCGTAAATTGGTATTATCCTCAAGGTTGGGCCGCGCCCAACTATTTTTGGACTCTGGCTGAAATCCGTGAAACCGTGGCCGAGTCTCGCCGCGGTTGGGTGGTCTTGAGTATTTTTTCCGCCAGCGTGGATGATCAGGTGGAAGCCTGGCTCACCGAACAAGGGGCTGTCCGTTTTGAGCTGGACCCGCTGGTCACCGTTTATTACGTAGGGCTTGACGCCACCCCCGACCAATTATTAGCCGAAGCGCAGCGATTTGCCCTGCCGGTCAACGCGGCTTTGTATGCTAGCCTGGGGGCGCAAAATCGGTCCCGACCGGCCGTTGCTCGTCAGTATTATCAATTGGCCGTTGAGCATGCCCCCACCGCCGAACTTCGCGCCGAGTATCAAGCTGCTTTGAATGCCTTGGTTCAAAAGTAAAGGGCGCATGAAACAACGTAGCTCACAACACCCGACCTCCATAGTCTTTTATCTCAGCGGCCTGTTTATCATTGCCGTTGGCTTTGGCCTGCGGCTATATAAGCTTGGTAGCGAGAGCCTCTGGTTTGACGAGTTACTGCAACTGGATATTGCCCAGGGACCGTTGACCGGCATCTTGCCCCAACTGCCTCGCCATACGGCTGTGCCTTTAGATTATTTGATCTCGCATTTTTGGCTTTTGCTGGGCCAGCAGGATGATTGGGTGCGGCTGCCCGCTGTTGTTTTTGGCACGCTGACTTTGCCGGTAGCCTACCAGTTGGGCCGGCGTTTGTTGAGTCGGCGTGATGGGCTGCTGTTGATGGCTTTACTGTCGCTTTCTCCGTTTCACGTTCACTACAGCCAGGAGACTCGTCCCTATGCCTTGGTGGTTTTGGGGGTCTTTTTAGCCGGTTATGCCCTCTGGCAATTTCGAGCCACGGGCCGCCGGCGTTATCTGGTGATGCTCCAAATGGGGGTGTTAATTTTTTCTCTGGCGCATCTCTTTGCCGTTGTTATTTTTGTTCCTTTTTTACTTTGGGCAGCAGCGGACTTTATTTTTGGCAAGGACCGCCAACAGGCAGTCAGATCTTTAACAGTGCTGGCAGGCACAGGGTTTGTGGCCCTGGTGATGTTATTGGCACTGGGTTACGGCAGCGCCTTGTACTATTCAACCCGCGAATTTAGCAAGGCTGTAGTCGAGCCGGAGAAATTTACGGCTGAAGCCGAGCAAAAACCCAACCAGGGAGCTGGCCCGCAGGTGAATACGTTTTTTATTAAAAGTGAAATTTTGGGATCGTTAGGGGCCGGCGACGCGGAGCCGGTGCTGTGGTTGTTCAATGGGCTAGTAGGAGTGGGCTTACTTTATCTGCTGACCCAAAGAAGATACGAGCTCAGCCTGCTCTTGACACTCTGGCTGGTGGTGCCGATTGTAGCGATTGTGGCTTTTTTGGCTTACCGGGGCACTTTTTTTGCGCCGCGTTATATTATCTCGAGCTTGCCGGCCTATTTGCTTTTGCTAAGTACCGGCCTTTTGGCCCTGTCGCGCTGGCTAAAATGTGCTGAACCGGCCTGGGTGTCGCCGGGGGCTTTGCTGGTGTTGGGCGGCGCTGTTGTGCTCGTCTCAGCCGCTGCTCTCAACCAACTTTACAGCGAGCAGAAAAATGAGGATTGGCGGCTGGTCGCCCGCTTTTTAAGCCAGAATGCCCAACCGGATGAGGCGGTGATGGTGGTCAATGCGGAGTCAACCATGAACTGGTATTATCCGCATGCGCGTACCGGCACAGATAGTTTTGATACGCTGGCAGCCATTCAGGCCAGGGTGAGACAGGCCAGGCGCAGTTGGGTGATTGTGAGTATTTTTAGCGATTACCTGGGCGAAGAAGTTTTGAAGATTAGAGCCTGGCTGGGCGAGCAAGGGGCTATCCGTCTGGTTTTTGACCCGGTCATCGATGTTTATTATCTGGGGCCAGACACCAACCCGCCGCAGTTGCTCAAAGAAATCCAGGGGATGGCTTTGCCGGTGAACCATGCCCTCTACGCCAGCCTGGCCCGGGAAAATCGCCGCGACCCGGCGGTGACCCGGCGTTACTATGAACTGGCCATCGAACATGCCCCCGATGAGGCCACTCGCGCCGAATATCAGGCGGCGCTGAATACGTTGAACAGCCAACATTAAAAAGCTGGTTCCCACACTCATGTGAGAACCAGCGTATAATTTCACGGTTTTACGGACAAGTTCAATAGACTTATTGGAAACAACGAATTCTTGACAAGATTAACAAGATTTACAGGATTATTCGCCAATTTTTATCTTGTAAATCCTGTTAACCTTGTCCAATTCCTATTTCCGATAGTCTCTAATGTTAGCGCCCCCAGGAAATCATCCGCTCGTCTACAAAGTTGTATTGAAGCGGGATGCCCTTCAACGTGTCGGGCGCAAATATGGGGTGCTGGTTGCTGCCGTCGGCATTCATTACCCAGATGTCCCACTGGCCGCTGCGGTTGGATAAAAAGGCAAGCTCTGAACCATCGGGCGACCAGGCGGGCGAGACATTGTTGCCGGTGTTAGCCAGTTGTACCCGTTCGCCCGTATCCATCATGGATTTTGACTCTAGCACATTCTGCCGAGGCTGTCCAATATTTTTTTTATTGTACTTCCATAACTTTTCCTATTGACTTGCCTCTATAAATATTTTATACTTTGAATATAGTACTCAAGTCACCCTTAAAATTGTGAGGCGTTTCAAGTTTTATCGAATAAATTAAGTAGCTAATTCTTGCGGGTAAACTGCAATGGCGCATGCCCTCGCTTTTGTCCAAATTAAAATGAATCAGGTGTGGTTTTTAATTGTTTCGCGCCAGCGACGACTCTTGGTTTCAAACCAGAGGGTTGTTGCTGGCGCTTTTTTGTGGCGAAGATAGGACGATGTAATTGTTGGGAACCATAGAGAATAAGCAAAGATCAAGGGGAGATTAGAAGATGAAAGCATTGACCAACTTCTTCGTCGTTTGGCTAATGGCATTGATTTTGTTCGGGATTGGTGTACTGTCGTTAAGTATGGTCAATGCAGCCGGTCAAAAATTATCATCGGTTGTTCCGTTGATGTCTGACGATAAATCCTACAAGTTGATTGATGATTTTGATACTGAGACCTCACGTCCCTGTTATGTAGACAATGGAGCAATAATATCACCGACACCGCCTTGTCCTATCACCAATGGTTATGTGGTAATGACCTATGACGTGACCAAAAAAACGAACCCTGCTCAACCAAGCTATGCCTGGCTGCCGATTAATCTTGGAAATATGGATTTATCAACTTGGAACTCGCTATGGATTATTATCGAAGGGAAAAATGGGGGTGAAAAACTTTATGCTGAGTTTGCGGAATGTCACAATCCGACTTATCAAAAAATAGAAATTAACAAATATATCTCTGGAGGTATTACAAATACGTGGCGTGCGGCCGCAATCTCCTTGAGCGAATTCAACCAAGTTCAAGACTGGTCTTGTATTCAGCGGTTTAGTATCATTGCCCATAGCGACATCAGTGGTAAAGGGGAGGTCCATATTAACGATATTCGTTTGCTTCCTTCCAGAGTAGTTATAGATGATTTTAATGATCTGATAATTTATAAGAATGAATTGGGGGGAGTGGCCGGGGTTTGGTGTGACCCCAACTTGCCCTCTTGCCTTCCGCTAATAACACCTACCCTTGTTAATGGCAGTCTTAAGCTTACCTACGACGTAAGCCCTCAAAACGTAGTAGGCGCTGGTTACTGGACCAAATTACTTTCCTCAAAGCTCTTCTCGCGCAAGGATAATCTTTTTTTGGACGTGAGTGGTACAAAAAACGACAAGATTTGGGTTGAACTCAAGGATTGTGACGCTGTACTCCATGCTCCTGAGATTCAGATTAATGACTATTTGGAGCGTGGAATAACCACCGACTGGCAAACACTTGCTATCCCTTTAGCCGCCTTTGTGGATATAGAGAACAACACGCGCACCAATTGGGACTGTCTTGACCAGCTCACCTTGAATCTGAGGAGTAACCACACAGGAGAAAAGAGTAGTCAAGGTACCATTTATTTTGACAATATTCAGCTTGCGCCCCTTTACAATCAGGCCAGCCGGGTTCCAGTGATTGTTGATTATTTTAATGATTGCGACAGGTGGAATGCATTAAGTTGGCTATGGCAAACTGACGGACAGATAACCGCCACATTTGGTTCACCAAACCAATCCGGTAGCTATGGCTGTAGTTACCGATTAGTTTATAATGTCACGCTTGCGCAAAGCGGCTACACCTGGGCAGAATTAAAGGGGCTTGATCTAACCGGCTATGACCACCTCCAATTTTTCGTCAAAGGCAAAACAGGCAGTGAGGTCACGAATGTTTGTTTAAGGGATCGAACCCAGAAAGAAGCTTGTACACTGTTACCGATAGTAGCTACCAACACATGGCAATTGGTTAGGATACCACTCAGCCAGTTCAATAGTCCGAAAATTAATTTGACCGATTTGGAAAATCTTAAGTTCGCTTTCGATAACAGGATAGAAACCAGTGAAGTATATATAGATAGTATCAGCTTCATTCAGTTTAAAATATTCTTGCCCCTCATCTTGAAAGATTATCCACTTACTGAACTCTATGTTTTTAATGATAATACCGGCGGTGATCTCATATTTTATGTACGTAATCTGACAACTAAAGCAAATATTATTCCTCCTTGTAAGGTGTCTAACAACGAAACGAAGTATTGCGGTAGTTTTCCTTCCGGCAAATATGAGGTTCAAGCGTATACTGCGTGTGGGGGAGTCGAGCCTAATCCCATAGCTATCAAAACCTATGGTGGCGGCCCCCAGACTACAGAGGTCTTCTGTAAATAAAGCTTAAAGATGCATAAAGGGGATCAATGACCACACGTCATAACTCAAATAAAATTCGTACTCTACTTATTGAAGGTTTCAGCGATGATGAACTTCGCCGCCTATGTTTTGATGAATTCGAGCCTGTTTTTAATCAATTGGCTCGGAGTACGGGCAAAGCTGAAATTGTTGACCTGCTTCTCGAATATGCTAAGCAAAAGGTTCAAATTGAAACCCTTCTCACTTGGGCTAAAGAGCATAACGCAGCCAAATATCAAATGTATGAACCTTATGTTGAAATTACTGCCGACCCTATCCCCTTTGCTGATATTTCCGTGGAACCTGAAGAAACTATGCCTCGAGTAAATGACGGCCTCTCTGCCCCCGCCAATAAAGAAAAATCACCACGCCCGTTGAGCGTCTTTCTCAGCTACTCCATCAAGGATAAGCGTGCCGTGCGGCAATTGTATCGTCGACTAAAAGTCGAGGGTATAGATCCCTGGTTTGATGAGGAAAAGCTGTTACCCGGACAAGAGTGGAAACTGGTGATACGAAATGCGGTGCGCTCTTCAGACATCGTTATCGTTTGTCTTTCACCCACCTCCGTGACTAAGGCTGGATTTGTTCAAGAGGAAATCAGGTTTGCTCTGGACATAGCCGATCAACAGCAAGAAGGTACTATCTTTCTAATTCCGCTCAAACTGGAAAAGTGTCAAGTCCCTGAGCGGCTGAGTCGCTGGCAGTGGGTTAATCTTTCTGAAAAGCCAGGGTACGACAAATTACTTTATGCCCTGCAGCGACGTGCCGAGGAAATCGGCACATTTGTACCCCTGGCCCTCGCGCCGGAGTTGCCTCCCTCCAAAATTTCTATTTTAAGGTCTTGGCAAGCTTGGCTATTGATTGGAGGTGGATTGCTGCTGACCGTTTTGATCTTGGCTTGGATAGGGGGTACGTCTCAGTCAACTTTCTCATTGACTCCCATGCCAACACCAATGCCATCTGATACAGTATTGCCAGTTGTTGCCTCGACGCCAACAAGCATACCAACCTCTACTTCTACTCCTACTTCGACCCCAGCAGACACCCCAAAACCATCAAATGCAATATCATTGCCTACGAGTACCCCCACCAATACTCCCACTGATACAGCCATACCCACCCCTACCCAAACCCCTACCTCTATTCCTAATACCCCCACTTCAACCACCATGCCCACCCCGATCACTATCCCTGCCCCAACTCTTACATCTTCTCAGGTTGTACTCAACGTGATCCCTACGATAACATCCACGTTTTCGGTAACTCCTATCCCCACTACACTAACTGAACAGTTTGTTTTGGTTAAACCAAGCGATGGCGAAATCTTCTTCGACAAAATTACCTTTGAATGGCAGTGGAATGGATCGGTTGGCTCTAACCAAGGGTTTGAAGTTCGTGTTTGGCGTGATAGTACAATCCATTGGGGTGCTCACAATGCGGTGGAGGATAGCCAAGCTGACAAAGTGCAACCTTTGCCCAACAATACTTACCGGCTGGAAATTGGCGACATTAAGTCGGCAGAGGGTGTGAAAGGTGGCAGTGGTCTATATCAGTGGACTGTTGCTTTAGTGGAAATTTATCCCACATATAAGAATTTGGGGAGTGCATATGAGGCTACACCTCGCACTTTTTGTATTCGAGAGTGTGGTAAAAGTAGCAATGGCAGCGGTGATGGTGGTGCTGGAATAAAGTGAAGCGCCTGTTGATTTCTCCTCGTTAATCTGTCATTCGTTTAAGCCAATCCAGCGGCAGCAAAAAATAAGCCAGCCATGGCGCTTTAGACTGAGCTAGCCTCGGATGATCCAGGGCAATTTCCTCCAGGCTGGGCAGCAAGGCAAAGCGTAGGGCCT
>CAZRYD010000077.1:0-21636 GCA_964604225.1 uncultured Caldilineaceae bacterium | reverse complement strand
ATTGATGCGGAAGTAGGCTTGTAGCGGCAGGTCCACGTGAATCCCCGGCGGAACATAGATAAAGCTACCCCCTGACCAGACTGCCGTGTTCAGAGCGGCAAATTTGTTATCTTCCGGCGGGATAACCGTGCCGAAATATTCCTTGACAATATCGGGATGCTCACGCAGGGCAGCATCCATATCGAGGAAGATGACGCCCTTCTTTTCCAGGTCTTCGATGATGCTGTGATAGACCACTTCACTTTCGTACTGCGCGCCGACGCCGGCCAGGAATTTCTGCTCGGCTTCGGGGATGCCCAGGCGGTCAAAGGTGTTGCGAATATCGGTGGGCACGTCATCCCAGGATTTGAAGGCTTTATCGGAGTCAATTGGCTTGATGTAATAATAAATGTCGTCAAAGTCAATGGTGTCAAGTTGACCACGACCCGGCCACTGCGGCATGGGTCGCTCGCGGAAGTGGTGATAGGCCCGCAGACGGATCTCGGTCATCCACTCCGGCTCTTTTTTCATCCAGGAGATTTCACGGACAATATCCTCATCCAGGCCTTTGCGAGCCTTAAACGCATAATTTTCGGGGACACTAAAGCCGTATTTATAATCATCAAGATTGACATCAAATGTTGTTGCCATATTATGCTGCCTCCATTTCTTTCTCTTTAATAAGGTTATCGTAACCTTCCTGTTCCAACCGAAGCGCTAACTCCGGACCGCCGGATTCGATAATCTGGCCGTTATAGAGGATATGCACGAAATCGGGCTTGACGTAATTCAAAATTCGTTGATAGTGGGTGATGATAATAAAAGATCGATTGGGGCCGGTTAAGGCATTGACCCCCTCAGAGACAACCTTCAGGGCATCAATATCCAAGCCCGAGTCGGTTTCATCCAAAATGGCGTATTTCGGCTCAAGTAGAGCCATTTGTAAAATTTCAGCCCGTTTCTTCTCGCCACCGGAAAAACCTTCGTTCAGATAGCGCCGGGCAAACTCTTTATCTATTTTGAGCAGGTTCATCTTCTCGGTCATCAACTTGCGGAACTCGGTGATGGGAATGCCTTTGGTTTTGCCATCGCCGTTTTTCTCGCCTTTAACCGCATTCACGGCGGTGCGCAAAAAGTTGGCCATGCTGATGCCAGGGATCGCTGTAGGGTATTGAAAAGCCAAAAACAAGCCCATTTTGGCCCGTTCATCAGGGGTAAGCTCAAGCAGGTTAACATCGTCCATCCAAACTTCGCCATCCTCAACTTCATATTTGGGATGGCCCGCCAGGGCATAGGCCAGGGTGCTTTTGCCAGAGCCATTCGGACCCATAATGGCGTGAATCTCGCCGAGGCCCACTTCCAAATTTAAACCTTTAAGAATCAGTTTCTCGTCAATACTGACGCGTAAATCCTTGATTACGAGGGACATCTTAACTTCAAAACTCCTTTATATCGGTGTAGATAAATGATAATTTTTGATTGCGTCGCTTATTGTAGCACACCCATCCGACTTTGTCAACTATTTAGTTATTTAATATTGCAAAGTTGAAAAATTTATGGTACAATTCAAGCTATCAAACGTGGAATAGTAGCACATAAAATGTGAAAGGTAAAACGTAAGGATCAAAGCTAAAATAAATCATTATCCTTATGTTTTTCTGTTTTCTCAAGCTGGAGTGTAGCCCATATGGTAACTGTAAACGGAAATAACTCTTTAATTCATAAACAAATGCCGATGACCCGCCGTCGCATTTTGACCCTGTTGAAGGAAGAAAAGGAATTAACGGCGGATCAACTGGCCGAATTGCTGGGGATCAGTTCGGTGGCTGTGCGCCGGCATCTGACCAAATTGGAGACCGACCAGTTGGTTGAATATAAGGAAGTGCAGCGCGGGATGGGTCGGCCCAGCTTTGTCTATCGCCTCGGTGAGGCCTCTGCCGGCTTCTTTCCCCGCCGCTATGAGGAACTGGCCTCGACCGTTTTGGAAACCATCAGAGATTTATATGGTTCTGAGGCAGTGGATGCGGTCTTTCGGATGCGTTCCGAACAGTTTATTGCCGATTACCGCCGCAAAGTCAACGGTAAAACCCTCGATGCCCGCCTGGAACAATTAACCCAATTGCGTGAGGCTGATGGCTACATGTCCAGTTGGGAGCAGACTCAGGACAACACCTTCATCTTGCGCGAAGCTAATTGCCCCATTATCAATGTCGCCGCCGGTTGTGATGTCGCTTGCAACCACGATCAGGCCATGCTGGAAAGTTTACTCGACGCCCAAGTCACCCGCAAAAGCCACCTGGCCAAAGGTGATGGTGCTTGCATTTATGAAGTTCGCCCCAGATTGTCAGCCGAACAGTAACCCACAGCCGCTCATTTGCAGCGATGCCTTACCTCCGCTAAAATTACAAGCATAATTGGGGCAGGTCTAAGACCTGCCTCAATTAACGAACCGTAAGCTATGAGCGACAATCAGGAGCAAAGCTATGTCAAAAGTTACTGAAGCCCAGGTGATGGAGGCGCTCAGCCACGTCATCGAGCCGGAATTGCACAAAGATCTGGTCAGCCTGGATATGATTAAAAAACTGAACCTTAACGGCGGCGAGGTGAATTTTACGATTATGCTAACCACCCCGGCCTGCCCTTTGAAACATCAAATGGAAGCCGAGGCCAAGGCAGCCTTGCTGGCCATTCCGGGGGTGGAAAAAGTCAAGATCAGTTTTGACTCAAATGTCCCCGCCGACGCCCGCTTGATGGGCAAAATGAACATTGGCGTGCGTAATGCCATTGCCGTTGCTTCTGGCAAGGGTGGGGTGGGCAAAAGCACCGTGTCGGTCAACTTGGCCCTCAGCTTAGCCCTGGATGGAGCCAAAGTTGGCTTATTGGATGCCGATGTCTACGGCCCCAACATCCCCATGATGATGGGCGTTAACGAGCGGCCCAAGGGCCACAACAACAAGATCATCCCCCCCCAGGCGTACAATGTTAAAATTATGAGTATGGGCTTTTTGGTCGACCCCAACCAGCCGGTCATCTGGCGCGGCCCGATGATTCATAATGCTCTACGCCAATTTTTGCAAGATGTGGATTGGGGCGAACTCGACTACCTGGTGGTTGATTTGCCGCCCGGCACCGGCGACGCCAGTCTGAGCCTGGCCCAAAGCTTGAGCTTGACCGGCGCGGTGATTGTCACCACGCCGCAGCAAGTCGCCCTGAGCGATGTTGTGCGTGGCGTAGCTATGTTCCAGCAGTTAAATGTCCCCATCCTGGGAGTCGTTGAGAATATGAGTTATTTTGTGGCCCCTGATACGGGCCACCGCTATGATATTTTTGGGCACGGCGGCGGTGCAGCCATGGCCAAAGAAGTCGGGGTTGACTTTTTGGGCGAAGTGCCGCTCGAACCCCAGGTGCGTATGGGCGGCGACGAAGGCAGCCCGATTGTGGTCCGCGCGCCGGAGTCGGTGGCGGCGCAGGCTATTCGGACTATAGCCCAAAAAGTAGCAGCGGGGGTCAGCGTGCAGAATCTACTGCGTACTCCCCGCCAATTCCAGGCCGACCCAACCCTGTCAATTTTGAGCTAAGCTTTCCTGGTCAATCTCGCTTCCAAACTGCTTTTGGAAGCGAGATTAGCCGGGCAAATTTTACCCCATTATGTTCCATAAATACATCATCAATGCGGATGAATCATCAGAGAGGATTATGGAGACCACCCCCGCAACCATCATTGACCAAATCGAGCGTGGCTATGCTCAACTGGTGCGCCTCTATCGCAGCGTGCCAATTAAGGAATTGAGTGAGCCAATCTTGGCTAACGGCTGGTCGGTGAAAGACACCCTGGCTCACATTGCCGCCTGGGAATGGCGCTGTGCCTCACTCCTCAGTGAGTCACATCGAACGGACCTGCCCCTTAAGGCTATCCCTGATGTAGATGCCCTAAATCGAGAATTTTATCAAGAGCGGCAAGAGTGGGGTTGGGCTGAGGTGGAGGATGACTTCCGCCAGGCCCACCAGGCGCTCATAAAAGCCATCCGTGAACTGCCGGTGGAGCGGCTCACCAGCGCCATCGTCCAGCAGACCATTGCCGAAGAAACCTGGCAGCACTACGCCGAGCATGTGTCCGATTTGGAACGCTGGCATAAACAGGTTACAAGGTAGCAGTGTCGCAAGCCGCAACGGCAAGAACCTGTTACCTGCGACCTTGCAACTTGCTACTCTGCTACTGACTCCAGCTTAACTGCTCATCATACCAATCGCGTTGATCATAAGGAGGGCGATTGGGTGGAGTAAAGACCCCACCATCGAATGTGAAAACGCGGCGGGTTTCTTTGGTGGCGATATTCAGCACCCAAATGCCCCAGTTTCCTTCGCGGTTGGATAGGAACGCCAGCCACTTACCATCCGGCGACCATGTGGGGAGTCCATCAATAGCCGGATCGTTGGTCAAGCGGCGGACATTCTGGCCGTTGCTGTCCACAACGTAGATATCCCAATTGTCGTTGGGATTGGCCATATAGGCAATTTCTGCGGACACCGGCGACCAATCCGGCGACTGGGCCAGCGAATTTTCCAGAATAGGCTGAGAGCCATACTCGCTATTTTCCAAATCACCCACCCACAGGCCACAGCGATTGCCGGTATTGTCGCAACCTTCAAAAGCAAAGTGGTCGCCATCTGGAGCAAAGGTGGGCGATTTGCCTTCTCGGCGCAAATTGACTTCCTTGGTGCCATCCCCCCACGAAGTATATAAACGCCAGCGCCGGTCTACCTCACGCTTGGAAGCATAGATCAGTCGATATTCCTTGGGCGACCAATCGGGCTGGGCATCTTCAAAGAAGCCACCGACGCGGTTAGATATTTTGCCGTCCAGGTCGCCGCTCAACAGAGAGCGCGGGCTGGTGGGCTGGCTGTAGGCGCGATAGGCCAATTGATACTCCCCGGTGGCGAAGCGCAGCGCCGGTTCTGAAACGCCATCCAGAGGAAAGAGGCGGTGATTGCTCCCATCGGCGCTAATTAAATGGGTTTCATAAACCTGGCGGTTTGGGGCCTGATTGAAATAAGCAAAAGCAATTGTGCCGGTCGGTTGTTTGGCAGGATCAATTTGTGCCGGTTTGGGGGGAAGCGCCCCCGGGGTCGCGCCTTCGCCGCCAGACGTGGGTATAGATGGCGAGGCAGTCCCGCTTTCACCATTGCTGTTCGTTTCAAGCGTTAACGGTAGTTTGGGCAAAGTATCTCCCACGGAAGAGTGGGGCAAGGTGGGCACAGGATTGATGGTGAGGATTGGGGTTGGGGTAGCAGTCGCCGCCACAGTTTGGTCTGGCCCACCGTCACCATTTGGGCTTAACGAGGCAAATTTGGGCAAAACGTCCACTCCAAGCAGTTGCCCTTGAATGACCGTCCAAACGCCAAAAGCAAGTAAAGCGATTACGGCCAGCGTACCGGCAGCATTCAGCACACGCCCAGGAACTGCCCAGTTGAAGAAAGGCGGCCGGGTTTCTGGCGGGGTATTGAGTGCGGCGCGTACCCGCTGGCGCAAAGCGGGTGGAGGAGCAGGCTGGCCCAACGCTGCTATCAACGTTGGCTTTAATTCATCGGCCAGACGCCGGGCGGTGTAGAAGCGCTCCATGCAGGCCGGACAAACAGCCAGATGCGCTTCAATAGAGCGACATTCCTCAGCCGAAAGCTGATTGTCCAGGTAAGCTTCGAGCGCTGAAACTACGTGCTTAGTGAGCATTTTGCGCCTCAAGCATCTCAGGGGTAGTTAACCCTTTTTCGGCCAGGGTCTCGGCCAGGCGGCGGCGCGCATTGTGCAGCCGAGAATAAATGGTCCCTTCCGGGCAGTTAAGCATGGCCGCAATTTCTACGGCGGGCAGTTCCATATAATAGTGCAAAGTTATCACCTCTCGTAATGGTGCGCTCAGATTTTGAACAGCTTCCCAGAGAATGTGCCGGTACTCGCCGTGGAGAGCGCGGCTCTCCGGTCCGGGTCGAGAGTCTGGCAGGTCAGGCGTTTCCTCCGTCTGGCGCAGCCAGGGGATGGTCAGCAAGCGTTTGCGGCGCAGGTGACTGCGGCAGTAATTCAGGGCAATCTGGTAAAGCCAAGTTCCAAAGCTGGCCCGGCTGGGGTCGAAACGATGGCGGGCTTTGTGGGCCCGTAGAAACGTTTCCTGGACCACATCTTCAGCCGACTGCGTTTGCTGTAGCATAGCCCAACCCAGGCGATAAATAGCCTGGGCGTGCCGGGTGTATAATTCATCAAAGGCGTCGGCGTCACCGCGCTGCCAGCGTTGGATGAGCGTATTTTCGGTTGGATTTTGCTCAAGAATTTTTTTCTCTTGCACGCTATTATACGCCGCCACTTTCAAAACCTTTACTGATGAGGGTTGGTGACGCCTTATGATAGCACAATTAGATTAAAAATGCCTAAAAATCAGATGTTAAGATTCCCACGCTAAACCAGTGATTGGCCGACTCTCTGGGCAGCCCCATCTCAAACCTTAAAAATCGGTCTGCCAAAGAGCAAATTTTCCTGCTCAAGCAAGCAGGACCTAAAATTAAACCCACTACATTTTGTAGGTCAAAAAGTTTTAGCCCCCAATATATAGAGGTTTTTCCTCTGTATTCTATTCCCTCAAAGATAACATTCTTATTGAAAATTCTGGGCCAATGACTACCCAATTCAGGCATGTTATGTTATAATCAACTTTACATATTGATTTTACATATTATGATGACGAAATTCGTCTTCATACAGGGAGTCGTCACAAATGGTCAAGAGATACGCCGGTATGTATTTAGGGGTCATATTGGTGTTATTGTTGAGTGCCGGGGTTGTAGCCGCCTGCGGTTCCACTAGTGCTCAAACCGCCGCATTGCCAGAGATTCAAACTCAATTGCTGGTGCGCGCTCCAGATGGTCCCCTGCCGCTCAACAAATCTATTGACGTCATCTCTCGCACAGAGGCAACTAACGGCGTTTCACATGTTGACCTCTACGTTACCTTGCCCAGCAACGAAGAGGTCTTGGTTCGCTCTGATGCAGCGACTTTCCAACAGAAGAGTTTTATGACCTCTCAGATGTTTACGCCTAAACAAGCCGGACATTATGTAATTAAAGTAGTAGGCTATAACAAACAAGGCAAATCTTACCCCTCGAATTCTATCGGCTTTGATGTGCAATAAAATGATCGCTATAAGAACTCTTGCGCATTTATTGCGCTGAGGTTAACGGTCATTAAGGAGAGATGAAGTGGTTAAACATTTCCTTCAGCACAAATTAGTTTTAATCCGAGTTTTGATATTAGCAGCGGTGGCTATTTTGCTGGCGGCCTGCAATTGGCTTAACCTGGGCGGTGACCAAGCCGCCAACAGCTCTCCCCCGGCTGATATTTTGGCCCCGGCGAATAATACCAAAGTGCTGCTGGGGGGGGCGGTGCAGATTCAGAGCGGACAGTTTGGCAGTGATATATCACGCGTGGAATTATGGGTTAAGAAGCCGAGTGCGCCGAATGAGGAGCTGCTGCGCTCTGATATACCTGAAGGCGGAGCCCTTGTCCAGGAGTGGAAACCCACCGAAGCCGGTATCCACACTATCAAAATAAAATCCGTTAAAGCTGACAATTCAGTCACTGAACAGGTCCGAACCTACGAAGTTATCCCTGATACGGTCGTTTCGTTAGCTCCACCTGCTGCTCCTACTACCCCGCCTCAAGTAAGCAGTCAGGTGCAGCCGACAGCCATTCCTCCTACTCCGCTGCCAGTCGCTCCTGGCCAGGCAGCGGGTCAATTTCAGACAACAGATAGCGAGGCGGTTATCGTGCAGGTTGTGGCCACTTCTACCCCCGCTCCAACGGCCACGCCTATTCCGCGCTATCCGCCGCCGCCGCCTATTCCCGGTGTACCTCCTGGCCCGCTGGAGTCGCCGCTATTAAATGTTGGCCCGCCCGTGTGCGATGCCGCGGAATATCTGGGACCGTATGCCTCGGATACCAGCCGGCGGGTGGTCATTACCGAAGAGGATGCTCTGGCCGCCAAAGTTGTGGGCGGGACGACTGTTTTTCGAGCCTGGCGCTTGCAAAATGTGGGCACCTGCACCTGGGGGCCGGGCTATGAATTGGCTTTCTACGGCGGCCGCTCGATGGGCTCCGGCGGTGTGGCCTTTGAGTCAACCTTTCCAGGGGAACCGCCTCGGCGCAATACTTTGATAGATGCCAACCGCCTGATTGTGCCAGAGGGCAAGCCTAACCAGGTGGCAGCGGTCGAGGTACAGTTGGTTGCGCCGGTTACGCCGGGCATTCATCAAAGCTATTGGCGGATGCGTAATCCGCATGGTGTCTATTTTGGTCCGATCATCGGCGTGACCATGGAGGTGGTACGGGATTGCGCCTTTGGCATTTATGGCGCACCCGTAATTAACAAGTTTGAAATTCTGGGGGTCGGCAATGTTTACCGGCCCACCAATCCGATCAGTGTCAAAGCCGAGGTGGGGCAAAATGTCACCTTGGACTACAGCATCATTAATGCCACCAACTTTGATATTGTCTTTGAAGATCCAAGTGGTGGGACCCAAACTGTTTCTACGCAAGATCAAAATGGCCGTTTCTCTTTCCCGGCCAAAACATTGGGCCGCAATGTGATTACGCTGTACGCCGACAACGGCTCTTGCACCATTCCGGCGACCGTCTATGTTGATGTAGTGCCGCGCGCCGGCAGTGAGTTTGAGTTGGATATTATTCTGGCCAGCGGCGCTCCGGTCAGCACTTCCGACTCAAACGCCTCTTTCTCTTCAGCCGTTACCCCGGGCACCATTGAGGCTGAGTGGCAGCACTTTGACCAGGATGTCAACGAGATAATTTTTAATGCTGATCTCTACCAGCGACAGCGAACTACATCTTGTCTTGTCCAGGGCTGGTTGTGCGGTGAGAGCAGCGGCGACTGGAAACTGGTGAAGCGGGCTTCACCTGGACAGGTCGGCAGCGATGCTGCCGGAGCAGCGACCATTTGCCGCGCTTCCACAAGGTGTAATAAGTTACCAGTCGAGATTGCCGGCGCTCAAGCCGGCGCTCAGCAGGTTCAGGAGCCAATGAGTGTGGCCGAAAATCTAACTTCCATCTTTTGCCCGGCGAATGCGGGCAACGACCCGAATATTGAGTATGGGGTCAGTTATTACCTGGATGCCAGGAAAAACGGCCAGTCCGCCGAACCGGCTCAAAGTAATAAGGTGTTTGTCACTTGCGGCACAACGGCAGGCGGCACTGATTTTGCAGCGCCTGTATCTGAAACCCCCAGTTGTACCTTAACTCAACTGGGCGGCATTACCTTGCCCTTTGCTTGCCAGGATGTCCCAATTGTCGCCGGAATTTCCTTTGTATTACTAATCGCGCTTGTCTGGATTCTGTTTAAGTAAGCTGATTTTGACTCAAAACCAAGACCGAATCAAAAGAGCAACGGCGCTGGGTTGAACGTTGCTCTTTTTTCTTATCTGCTTTGTCAATGTAAAGATGATAAGTTCGTAGTGACAACTTTAGTCGTTTTTAGCCGAATTAAGCGACTGAAGTCGCTACTACAACCCTTCAATTTAACATTGAAATGTATTACTCTAATCTGCCAAGAAATTGGCTTTTAGACTTGAGCTTGTAGGTTTATCTTAAAAATTGATACGTACCCGATGAAGGGCCGGTATTGAACTCTCGCCTCAGTTCAATATTATAACCCCACACCGTGATACAGGTGCTCGAGGCTAGATTAATCACCTGGCCATCAACTACCAGGATAGGGTAATGGGTTGGATTATCCAAATGGCTCAAGTCATCGGTACAAAGGCGAACCTGAGTTGTAGTTTGGTTGGGCAAGCGAAGACTTCTGACCTCACCCGCCAGAGACCATTTTTCGATATTGCTCGGCGGGGTGGGCGAAACTGTTCCACTGGTGGTCGTTTCTAACCGCACCGAGCGCAGCCCGCTATTGGCCAGGGCGGTTAGTTCAAGTTCTAAAAAGTAGTCATAAAAACTGTTATCAACCAGTTCATTAAAAAGCGCAACTTTTTCATAGAGTCCGCCGTCATACTCTATGGCGCTGGCACTTTCGCTGAGGATAACGCAGCGGGGTTGATTGTGGTCGCAGCGTTTGAGCCGCAAAGTGATTTGGCCCTGCTTGTCAAAATCCTGGCCAAAAACGGTCAAGCCGGTCAGCCGGCTTTTGTCGGGCAAGGTTAACGGGGCGACAAAGCGGTTGTTGTCACCACTAAAATTGCGAGGCTGGTTGCCCAACGTCAGCAGTTGCTGATTCAAGTCTTTGTAATAAACGGCAACCTGACTCACCGGTCCAAAGGCCAGCGAAGAAACGCCGACATATTGAAGCGCGTCCACAGTTTGCGCTGCGGCCACCGAGTCAGCATTGAGGAGGGGTGCGGCTGAAACCCGGCTAAAAAATAACATTGAACCAGCCATAGCTAGCAGCATAACTAAAATAGCAATCATTGCGATAAAACCAACCTGGTATTTATTCATGGTGCGCCTCCGGCAAGTTTTGATTATCCGCCACAAAATTGTAATTTAATGTAACATGTTTTGCCTTCAAATTCAACTCAATGAAAACAATGAAGGTTTTCGCCCATTCTGAGTATACAATCCCATATAACAACAAGCTGGCTTATAACTTGAGTTTGCAAGAGAATAGGATTATCATGGTACATGTACATCAATTGGGGGAGTTTTGCTTATGAGTTATCCATCATCAACCTATAACCCGAGTTCTGGTCAACCACAATTGCAATTGGTCGTTCACGCCGGGCCATTGGCCGGTAAAGGCTTTCCAATCACCGGGAGCACCTTAACCTTTGGCCGGGGTTCAGATAATGACATTGTTTTAGACGACACCCAGGTATCCCGCAATCATGCTCGCCTCATTCGCCACGGCGATGAAGTCATCATTGAAGATTTGGGCAGCACCAACGGCACCCTGATTAACGGTAAGCCCGTCGTTGGACAGCACGTCTTGCAACCGGCAGACATTATTAGCATTGGTTCGTCGGTTTTTGGGGTAAAAGGTTTTGCTGCTCCCAACACGATTGGGGTAACCCAAATTTCAATGGAGAAACGGACCTATTCCCCCCCGGTGGCGCCTTCACCTCCAGCGCCGCCGCGTGTAGCCAGCCCACCTCCACCTCGCCCGATTCCGGCCGCCCCGCCAGCCGAATCGTCCAAACTGAATTTATTGGTAATTGGCGGTATCATCGCCTTAATTTTTGTGGTAGTCATTATTGCGGCGGTGACGGCTTACTTTTTGACCCAAGAGCGAGGCTCAACCGTTGCCGGAATTCCCACCGTGGTCATCACTGCTCCCGCGCCCAATAGCCAGGTACAGATCAATGTACCGGTCACCGTGCAAGCCACGGCGTCAGACCCAGCCGGGGTCAAACGCATGGAATTGTGGGTTAGCAACGTCAAAACTGCCGATGCCGTCAGTCCGGTAGATCAAGGCCAGGCCACACTGACTGCCTCGTTCCAGTGGACACCGCCGGCGCCGGGAACATACACCCTGGAAGTGAAAGCCTTCAACTCGCAAGGGCAGGTCAGCACCCCAACGACGGTCACGGTCAATGCTGTGGGTGAGTCAGCCGCGCCGACCCCTACCTCTGCCCTGACGCCGGAAACCCCCACCCCAACCGTACCGACCAATCCTGCATTAACCACCAAGACCGATCTCAACGTGCGCTCTGGCCCCGGCATTCAGTATGATTTATTGGGGCTTTTGCCAGCAGGCGTGACGGTTGAGATTATTGGCCGGGACGAAACACGCCAATGGTGGCAAGTCCGCTTTAGTCCAGCAGCCGATGGCATCGGCTGGGTGGCGGCTGATCCGGCTTTTTCCACCACGGCTAATGTAGATAATGTGGCCATTGCTCAGGCGCCGCCCACTCCAACCGGCACGCCCACCCCAACCGACACGCCGGTACCGCCAACCAGTACGCCGACAGTAACCAGCATTCCCGCCAGTCCCACCCCAACGGATACGCCTACCCTCACTCCTACGGCCACCGGCCAGCCGACCCAGATTGAGTTTAATATCTCACCCACAAACATCGAAGGCGGTGATTGTGTGAACATCACCTGGAATGTTAGTGGCGTGCGCGAAGTTTACTTCGAAGATCAGGGGGTCGGCGGGTCAGCCAACATGACCGATTGTCCCAAAGAGTCAAAAACCTATGAGTTTCGGGTAATCCGCTTAGATGGTTCAGAGTACAAAGAGGAAATTCGAGTCGAAGTCAACAATCCAATTGTCTCGGCAGGATCCATCCAAATACCGGCTGATAAATCTATTGATTTCGATAAAGGTAAGGTTTCGGGTGATGATTTCGATTGGGAAGTTGACGATAATACTCGCCTGTTTAAAGCCAGAGATGGGGTCCAACTGGCCCCGATGCGCGATGTAAGCGATTTAAGGAACCTGTCCAAAGGTGACTGTGAAAATGCTGGTTTTGGAGCCTATGACTCGATTGATGGCAGCGACGGGGCCTCTGACCCCAACAACACGCTGATCGAGGGCCGGTCAGCCTGCTATCGCACCAACGAAGGCCGCCTGGGCAAATTGTGGTTCCCCAATGGCAATCATAAAAACCTGGATGTTGAATGGGTAACTTGGGAATAACCGACCGCCTGAAAAGTTGACAACCTTGCGGTTTCTTTGCTAATATAGGCTTTTGTTTCGCCTGAACATTCATTTGGATATTTCAACCAGGAGGACCGCACAACAATGTATGACAACGAGCCAACGATGATGGGTCAGGGTCGCCCGACCGCCGCTCTGGTTGTTCGACAGGGTACCCAAGCCGGTATGAGCTTTGTCATATCTGGCAATCAGGTGGTTATTGGCCGGGAAGAAGGATTGGATATTGTCCTCCAAGACCCAGAGTCTTCACGTCGGCATGCGCGCGTCAGTTGGCAGGGAGGTCGCTATATAATTGAGGACATGGGTAGCACCAATGGCACGTTTGTCAACGGGGTGCAAATTACCATGCCTCAGGCGCTTAATCCAGGCGACAGCATTGGCATTGGCCAAACCGCTCTGGTCTTTCAGTTATCTGGAGCAGAAATGGGGCCCGGATTTTACCAGGCTCCACCTCAGCCAGCGCCGGCATATACCCCGCCCCCTGGTGCTCCGGCTGCTCGTAGCAACAAGTCTACCCAATATGTCCTGTATGGGTGTGGCTGTCTGCTGCTACTCTGTATTTGCAGCCTGCTGGCCGTAGCAGGCTGGGCCTTACTTGATCCGGCCTCCTTTGAGAATGCCACCGGAATTGACGTATCCATGCGAGCTATCGAGCTTTATCTTACTCTTGTTTGAATTTCTCTATTTTTGTCTATCAGCCGACCCGCTGCATACTTAGTTTGCGGGTCGGCTTTTTGTTATAGACCAGCCATTGACAGAGTGCCTGGGTTATGTTATCCTGCAATCTCGGGAGGATACCTTGGGGACAAAACATCTTTGCATCGGCTCGCTTGCCTTAAATGATACCGTCTATGCCGATGGCCGCACCAGCATGGCTGATCCCGGCGGTAATGCGCTCTATGCAGCGGTCGGGGCCAATATTTGGTCCAATCAAGTTGGCCTGGCCGCGGTAGTGGGCTACGATTGGCCGCCTGAATATACCAGCAAATTGCGTCAAAGTGCTATTGACACTTCGGCTCTGGTGCAAATAGATGAGGAAACACTGCGGGCCTGGACCATTTACGAATTGAGTGGTTACCGGCGCTACTTTTCCCGTAACACTGAAGTCGTCTTGTTGACCCCCAGCCCTTTTAGCAGCACCCCGTTGACGGCCGAAGAGGGTGCGGCTTACAGCGAAGCCGCCCGGCGAGTCCATATTCGCAACTCGCCTCTGCCGCAAGAACTTCCAACCCCTTTGCCGGAGGTTACCTCAATTCACCTCTCGCCCATGCGCCTGGAGACAACGCTGGCCTGGATAGACTTTTTGCAAGGCAAACCGGATATTTTTGTCTCCGTAGATATTCTGCCCTACCCTCTTAACGGTAATTTTGATGACCCCACTTTGCTCAAACTCCTCAGCCGGGCCGATGCTTTTATGCCCAGCGAGGCCGAAGCCGAAAGTTTGATGCCCGGCTATGAAGTTGAGGTTTTTTGCCGCGAAGTAGCCCACCGCGGCCCCAAAATCATCATCATCAAACAGGGCGACCACGGCGCGGCTCTCTACGACCGTGTACGCGATAAGTTTCACCAAATCCTGCCTTACCCCGCCACCGTAGACGATCTGACCGGCGCCGGCGACTCTTTTTGCGGCGGCTTTTCGGTTGGCTATCTCGAAACCGGCGACCCTTTGCAAGCAGCCTTATACGGCACAGTTTCGGCTTCGTTTATCATCGAAGGGTTTGGTGGGTTACACGCGCTCCAAATTAGTCGTTCACAAGCGGAAGAGCGGCTGAAAAAACTGCGAGAAATTAATAAGTTACCCATGTGACATTCGTCACCCTTGGACAATGACATTTGTCACTACCCTAAAGTACTACCCTTTGCTATTCTGGTATTGAAAGCAGGCGGGGTCAAACTCATAAACAATAAAATTGGGTTGTGCCAGGGTTCAAAGAAGAACCCGCCATCCACAAAATTTATCTAAGCAGCGACCCGCGCTTTACTGTCATCCAACTTAATAGTGTCCATTTAAAACAGAGCCTTCCAGTTTGGAAGGCTCTGCTGATTTAGTCAGGGTGTCACCCCTCTGCTTCTACCCGTATCTTTTCGCCCCACTCTCTCTTATGTTATAATGCCAGCCAAGCAAAATACGTAAAACACCATAGGTTGCCCTGGCAAGTCATCACATCTCACGTTTTACAACAGCGCATTTAATCATCGTGTATATCAGCCAATTTTCACTCACCCATTATCGCAATTATGGCCGCCTGGCCCTGGAGCTGCCACCCGGCCCTATCTTGCTGCGCGGCGACAACGCCCAGGGCAAAACGAGCCTGCTGGAAGCCATTTATTTCCTCTCCACCACCCGCAGCGTCCACGCTCGCACCGACCAACAACTGATCAATTGGCTCACCCTCAAACAAGAACCGCTGCCTTTTGCCCGCGTCGAAGCGAGCATCAAAACCAAACTGGACACGTTTCAACTGGCCGTCACCATTGTGCGGGAGGGCGAGGGCCTGCGCAAGGATATTCGGCTCAACGGGGTCAAAAAGCGGGCTTTGGATATCGTCGGCAAATTAACCACCGTCATGTTTTTGCCCGAAGACATCGAACTGGTCACCGGCGCGCCAGCCATCCGCCGCCGTTATTTGGATGGCACCCTCTGCCAGATCAACCCGGACTACTGCCAGGCCCTCAGCCGCTATAATAAAATACTCGCTAACCGCAATGCTTTACTCAAAGACTTAGTGGGCCGCAACGGCAATTCTGACCAACTCCTTTATTGGGATGAACAGTTGGCTCACGACGGGGCCACGCTGGTGACGCAGCGGCATAACACCGTGCTGGAACTCGACGCCGTTGCCCGGCAGCGTCACCGCGAAGTTAGCGGCGGTAAAGAAGGGCTGCGTCTTTATTATGCCCCCAGTTTCGACCTGTACAAACGGCCCAAACCTGATTACCAACTACCCCTGCTGATGGAGGACCTGGCCCCTTATAGCACCGTCGCTCCACCAGTCAAAGAAGTCCGTCAGACTTTTCTGGCCTATTTGCAGCAATCGCGCCGCGAGGATATCCAACGCGGCGTCACCCTGGTTGGCCCGCACCGCGACGATTTACATTTTTTGGTGGATGGCATCGATATGACCCTGTACGGTTCGCGCGGACAGCAGCGGACCGCCGCCCTCAGCACCAAGCTGGCCGAGGTTGCTTTGATGCAGCAGAGCACCGGCGAAACCCCGGTCCTGCTCCTCGATGATGTAATGAGCGAACTGGATGCCGAGCGCCGCCAGCATATCATCAATATTGTGGATCAGGCCGGCCAGGCTCTCTTGACCACCACGGATTGGGCCGATTATGATGAAGAGTTTCGCCGCCGGGCCAAACTCTTTACGGTGACAATGGGTCAATTGGAAGAAGTTCACGCTTAAAGTGCACGTTGAAGTCCCTGCACTCCTCTGGTATAATATTACACAGCAAACCAAGCATCACAGAAGGTAAAAAACTTGGCCATGAATGACAAAATCTTACTAGTAGAAGACGAACCCCAAATTGCGGGCTTCATCAGCCGCGGCTTGCGGCGCGAAGGTTATAACGTCATCCAGACCGCCGACGGTGAAACGGGACTGGAATTGGCTTTTAGCGAGTTGCCGGATTTGATCATTTTAGATGTGATGCTGCCCGGCATTGACGGTCTCAACGTTTGCCGGCGCATCCGCGAAGGTGAACTGCAAAGCCCCATTTTAATGCTCACCGCTAAAGACGCCATTCCCGACAAAGTGGCTGGACTGGAAGCCGGCGCCGACGATTACATGATCAAACCCTTTGCCTTTGAGGAACTGCTGGCTCGCGTACGTGCCCTACGGCGGCGTCGCGCCCCCATTGAGTCAGATGCGCCCCTGACCTTTGCCGATTTGACCCTCAGTCCAACTACGCGCATGGCCCAGCGCGGTGAACGGAACGTTGAACTGACCGCCAAGGAGTACGACCTGCTGGAACTCTTTATGCGCCACCCCAACCAAGTGCTGACCCGCGACCAGATTTATGATCGCATTTGGGGCTATGACTTTGGCGGCGAGTCAAACATTATTGAAGTTTATATTCGCTACTTGCGTTCAAAATTAGAGGCGGAGGGCGAGACTCGGCTGCTTCATACTATTCGGGGGGTTGGTTACGCCCTACGTGAAAGCTAAACGATTTTAGATTTTAGATTTTGGATTCTTTCATGCCTATTCGGATTCGTTTAACCCTGTGGTACACCTTTTTGCTGGGAGCAATCTTGGTTGCTTTCAGCATTTTACTGTATTGGGTGCTCAAATTTTCGCTGCACAATCAGGTGGATAGCAACCTGCAAGACCGCGCCCAGCAAGTCGGCGCCGGCATCGTGGCCCAGGCGGTAATTCGTCAGGCCGGCAATGTGGTCGGCATTGAAGTGCCCGAATTGAACGTCTTTTCTTCGCCCGCCATCTTTATCCAGGTGATTCAGGCCGATGGCAGCCTGGTCACGGCCACCGACAACCTGGGCAAGCAGCGCTTTCCCGCCGATGAGCAGATTTTACAGGCTAACCGAGACGGCCACTCGATCTACAAAACTATCACTATTGATAAGACTCACCTCAGAATCTACAGCGCCCCCATCAGGCTGGGGACGCGCGTAGTTGGGGCGGTGCAGGTGGGACAATCTCTAAAAGAGGCCGAAGACACCCTCCAGCAAGTGCTGGTCTTTCTTACCGGCGGCACTGTAGCCGCTTTAATTGTGGCCGGTTTGGTAGGCGCCTTTCTGGCCTGGACCACCCTGCGCCCCATCGAAAAGATCAACCAGGCTGCGATGCGCATTGTCAGCGCCCAGGACCTGAAGCAGCGGCTACCGACCTCTGAAACCAACGACGAAATTGACCGGCTCATAGTCACTATTAATGACATGCTAGAGCGCCTGGATAACTTCTTTCAAGCCCAGGTCCGCCTCAGCGCCGACGTGTCCCACGAACTGCGCACCCCCTTAACGGTTATCCGGGGCAATGTAGACTTGTTGCGGCGGGGCGCGGCCAACGACCCCTCTGAGTTGAACGAGGCCTTATCCATCATGGACGGGGAACTCGACCGCATGTCGCGCATTGTTGCCGATTTGTTGCTCCTGTCTCAAGCCGATGCCGGGCTGAGCCTGCGCATGCAGCCGGTTGAACTGGACACCATTATCCTCGATGTGTACCGCCAGGCGCGGGTGACAGCCAACGGCGTCAACATCCAATTGGGCCACGAGGACCAGGCCGTCATTCAAGGCGACGCCGACCGGCTGAAACAACTGTTACTCAACCTGGTCACCAATGCCCTCAAACACACGCCGACCGGCGGTTACGTAACCCTTTCCCTGTATCGCGAACCCGAATGGGTCCGCATCACCGTCACCGACACGGGCCGGGGCATCGCTCCCACCGCTTTGCCCCACATCTTTGAGCGCTTTTACCGGGCCGAAGACAACAATCAGAAAGGGACCGGCCTCGGCCTGTCCATTGCCCAGTGGATTGCCCAGGCGCACGGCGGCCAGATCACCGTCACCAGCGAGGTGGGCAAAGGCTCCGTGTTCACGCTCTGGCTGCCCAGAAGCTCCTCTGATCGCACCGAAAGCCGCCCGCTCAAGATGGGGCAGGCTTAAATCAGCCTCAAGAGCTACCGCGAGATAAATTCCTTTGATGAGACTTTCTCAACTAATCGCTGCCTTACCCAATTATCAAATCCAAGCGGATCAAGGAACAGACCCCGACATCACCAAAATCACCTCCGACTCCCGCCAGGTTGAACCGGGGACACTTTTTGTGGCCTACCGCGGCATTAGCCTCGACAGCCACCGCTTCATCCCCAACGCCATCGCCAAAGGCGCAGCCGCTATCGTGTGCGAATCAGCGAATGGCCAATGGTCGATTAGCGAAACAACCAGCGACCCCGAATTATCAAATCATTCGCAATTGACAATTCACCATTCACAATTGACAATTCACCATTCTCCCCCTCTCATCACTGTTCCTGATGGCCGCGAAGCCCTGGCCTATCTCAGTGCGGCCTGGCACAACTTCCCGGCCCGCCGCCTCACCATGATCGGCATCACCGGCACCGACGGCAAAACCACCACCACCAACTTGCTCTACCATCTACTCCAAACCACTTACCGCGTGGGTATGATCAGTACCGTCAATGCGGTCATCGGCAATCAGGTGCTCGACACCGGTCTGCACACCACCACTCCCGACGCCCCGGACGTGCAGCGGTATCTGGCCCAAATGGTCGAGGCCAAAACTGATATTTGCCTTTTAGAAGTCACCTCACACGGTCTGACCCACCATCGCGTGACCGGCTGCGATTTTGACGTGGCCATTGTCACCAATATCACCCACGAACACCTGGACCTGCACGGCTCGCTAGCGGCCTACCGGGCGGCCAAAGCGACCTTATTCGAGTCACTCGCCGCCGCTGCACCCAAAGGCTTGCTCAAAATGGCGATCCTCAACTGTGATGATTGGTCGTTTGAATACCTCAAAGCCAGGCTGTTCCCGCTAAAAGTAGCCTGGCTCGGTTACAGTTTGACCGGCCATCCCGAAGCCAGCCTGACCGCCCATGACCTTGTTTACCGGCCCGATAAGACAATTTTCACCATCCACGGACCGCGCCACACCTTTACCGCCGCAACCACCCTGGTCGGCGACTACAATATCAGCAACTGCCTGGCAGCGGCCACAGCCGCCTTAGAGATATTTCAACTTTCGCCGGACCAGGTCCAACGAGGCCTGGCCGCCTTACCCGGCGTGCCGGGGCGGCTGGAGCGGATTAACGAAGGCCAGCCGTTTATGGCCCTGGTAGATTTTGCTCACACCCCCAATGCTTTACGTCGCTCCCTGACTGTGGCTCGCAGGCTGACTTCGGGCCGGGTGATTGCCGTCTTTGGCTGCGCCGGATTGCGAGACCTGAAAAAACGGGTCATGATGGGTCAGATTGCTGCCGAACTGGCCGACCTGACCATCATCACTGCCGAAGACCCGCGCACCGAAAACCTGGAGGCCATCATCGCCGCAACCGCTGAAGCCATGTTGGCCAAAGGGGCCGTTGAAGGCCAAACTTTTGAGCGCGTCCCTGACCGGGGCCGGGCCATTTATCGAGCTGTGCAATTGGCCGGCCCCAATGACATGGTCATCGCCTTTGGCAAAGGGCACGAACAGAGCATGTGCTTTGGTGACATCGAATACCCCTGGGATGACCGGGAGGCCATGCGTTCAGCACTGCGTGGGCAGCCTCTGCTAACTCTCCCCACCGCTGGGAAATGAGTCCAATTTTGATTTCAAGCAAAGTACATTAAACTATCGTTACCCAAATTAAATCCGTGGAGACGCGCCGCGTCGTCGGCCCTTTATTGGCAGGTCATAATACCCGATGCGCAGACTAATTCCGGTTCTTCTATTTGCTGTTATCCTTTTTTTTGGCCTGGCAATTTTCATAGCCGGCCCAACCTCCGCTCAAGAACCAGACACATCCCCACCTAAAAGTTCAAACCCACTACCGCCCCCCCCCGCCAGCGAACCAACCCTCCCCAAGCTGGCTCTGGATCGAACCTTACTGGCCAAAATTGAACCGCAACTTCTCAAAAAATTGCTCCAATCCGGCAATGAACCGGCCCCATTCATTGTTTATCTCAAAGCTACGACCAACCTTTCTGCCGCTGTCGCCGCCACAGCGCCGGCCCTGGGCGCACAGGACGCCGCCGATCCAGGGGTCAGACGGACAGCTATCGTCAACGCTTTGCAGCAAACCGCCCATAACAGTCAAGCCGGGGTGTTGCAGGCACTCAGCGCCCCTGTGGCTACATCCAGTCTTACAGGGCAGGAGCAGGTGACCGCTGCCAGCGATATTCGCCCCCTCTGGATCATCAATGCCATAGCCGCCAAAGGTTCACTCGACACGATTTTGGCCCTGGCCGCCCGCCCTGATGTCCAAATCGTCCGGCTGGATAAAGAAATAAAATTGGAAGATTGGAGAGTAGAAGATGGAAGCTGGCTGCCTTCTCATCTTAATCAGCCAGCTTCCATTCCCCAGCTTCAATCCTCTCCCGAATGGGGTATTGCCAAAATTCGGGCCAACCTGGTTCAGCAGGCCCTCGGCATAACCGGGGCGGGGGTGGTGGTCGCCAATATTGACTCCGGCGTCGACTGGCTGCATCCGGCTCTGCAAAGCAAATACCGGGGTTATACCGGACCCGGCAAATTACCCCAGCACCTGGGCAACTGGTTCGACGCCACCGGCGAGGGCGCGACCTATCCGGTTGATGGCAATGGACACGGCAGCCATACCATGGGCACGATGGTGGGTGACACTGGCATTGGCGTGGCTCCCGGTGCGCGCTGGATTGCCGTCAGAGCCTTTGATAGCAGCGGCGGGGCGCAAAACAGTTGGCTCCACACAGCCTTTCAATGGATCCTGGCCCCCAACGGCAACCCGGCCCTGGCCCCTGACGTGGTCAACAATTCCTGGGGCAGTAGCTTTGGCGCCAGCACCGAGTTTCAAGCCGATGTTCAAGTCCTGTTGAGCGCCGGGATTTACCCGGTTTTTTCGGCGGGCAACAACGGTCCCGATGAGGCGACTATCGGCTCGCCCGGCAGTTTGGATATTGCCCTGGCCGTCGGAGCCACTGATGTAAACGATGAGGTCGCCCTTTTTTCCAGTCGCGGCCCCTCCCCGTGGGGTAAAATAAAGCCGGAAATTTCTGCGCCGGGTAAAGAGGTGCGCTCCACTTTGCCCGGAGGCGCCTTCGGCGTGTTGAGCGGCACTTCGATGGCCGCGCCCCACGTGGCGGGAACAGTCGCCTTGATGCTGCAAGCTTCACCCGCCCTGGCCAACAACTTAACTGGTATCTCCACCGCGCTCATGTCAACCGCTGTGCCGCTCGGCAGTCCCATTCCCAATAATGATTCCGGTTGGGGTCGGATTGACGCCTATCGCGCGGTCATGGCCGTCGGCTCATTTGGCACCCTCCAGG
>CAZRYD010000076.1:20049-21651 GCA_964604225.1 uncultured Caldilineaceae bacterium | reverse complement strand
CAGATTTCCATTTTAGTCAAGCCCAACAAAAATGGGCTCTAAACTTCAGTATTAAGATCGCCTAAGAATATGAAGTTTGATGGCCCCTGGCCTGCCTTGGTCGAAATCTTGTCCAAAAAACGTTTGAACTTGAAAGCACGATCAAACATGTCATCGCGTAAGCCAAGTCCTATAGGTTTTGCGCTACTCTTAGTATGAAGAAATAGGAGTGGATAATCTGCGTCATCTAGCCGGACGGTAAGAAGTGCTCCTGGTCGGAGATACGTATTTCCTGACTTAAATTCGACCTTTTGAGTAAAGAAGGTAGTCAGAGAGCGCTTGGCCCCAGCCAGAATCTCCTGTGTCTGGGGCCCTTCAGTTATATGGAAGTGGTAATTTGGCATCTTTGTGACAAGGATAGTGTAAACATCGGAACTCTCTACCTCATACAGAGCAAAAACATCCGGGTCTTGTTCTTCTAAGAACTCAATGACGAGGTCAATACGATCCGGGTTGTTCTTGAAATGCTCGACATTCCACGATGCGACGGTGAAGGCTTTTGTCATAAACTATCTCCTTAATTCTCTAGTTTTCTCAAAGCAGAACGCAACTTCTAGACCAAATCTTCTCCTCATGTCATCGTCGAGAAAGTTCTGCCCTATCACATAGGGCAGAAAGTTTACTCCTTAAGCTCGGGGGGAATTCCCCCCAATTCTACCATAGCTTTGGCTCCCATGACAACCCCCCAAAAGATCAAAACTAAACAAAGCAGGTTTGTTTCTAAAGGCAATTTTGCTTTCAGGTGCAGTTTCCGAGAAGGTTAGCTTGCCCAACCTCTCCCTGATGATTACAATAACCGGCATGTTGCAAACCCATCACCAAACGCGCCGCCTGGACCCGTTGTTATTGGTTCTCATCCTGATCATTGCCGCCGGGCTGCGCTTCTACAATCTCAACTGGGACGACGGCACCTTTGCCCACCCCGACGAGCGCTCCACGGTGGCCTTTTACGCCCCCACCATCCGCTGGCCGGACGATTCCTCGACTCTGTTGAACCCCCGCACCTCGACCCTGAACCCCTTTTGGGATACGGGCCGGCAAGAGCGCCGCAGCTACACCTACGGCCACTTTCCTCTGTATACCCTGGTGCTGGCAGCCCACGGCCTGCAAAAGTTGGCTCCTTTAAGCCAGCCGTACCTGCCGCTCGAGTGGACCCAGTTTTTGGCCCAGAGCGAGTCCAGCCGGGGCTATGCTGAAATCGGGCGGGCGCTCATGGCCCTGGCCGATCTGTGTTCGGTCTATCTGCTCTTTTTGCTGGGCCGCCGGCTCTACGGCGTCTGGGGTGGCTTGCTGGCCGCGGCCCTCTCGACCTTTACCGTGCTGCAAATTCAACTGGCCCATTTTTTCGCCGTCGATCCAATCTCGACCACCTTTACCTTATTAGCCCTGTATGGCTCTATCCTCCTCTATGACCGCCAATCCAAAGGCGCCGCTATCATCACCGGCGTCGGCATTGGCCTGGCTGTTGCCTCCAAATTCAGCGCCCTGCCTATCGCCTTTGCCCCTTTGGCCGCAGCTTATTTTGCCGCCACCCGTCGCCCCTCACAGGCTGAAGGCGGCGGG
>CAZRYD010000076.1:0-19949 GCA_964604225.1 uncultured Caldilineaceae bacterium | reverse complement strand
TCGCTTTTATTCTCTTCGCCGTCACCTCACCCTTTGTGCTGCTTGATTTTGAAAACTTCCAGCGCGCTGTCATCGAAGAGCAGGGCAATATGGTCAGCGGGGTGGCCGATTTTCCCTTTACCCGCCAATACCGCCATACCTGGGCTTACTGGTACTTTATCGACCAGCAACTGCGCTGGGGCATGGGCTGGCCGCTGGGCTTGTTGGCTTTCGGCGGCACGCTCTGGGTGCTCCTTAAAGCCGGGCGCGGCCGGGCCCAACCCGGCGAGTGGATTATCCTCGGCTGGATCATTCTCTACTTTGGCCCCACCGGCCTGTTCCTGGCCAAGTTCATGCGCTATATGGTTCCGGTCGTGCCGCTCTTTACCCTATTTGGAGCCGGCGCAGTTGTGGCTCTGTGGCGAGCGGGCGAGTCGGCGCAGCAGCGAATAGCCAGCCCTCCAGTCGCCGGTCCGATGCCTCCTGCTGAGACCGGCGAGTCCACCGGCGAGCCGGCTGACCCTTCGTCCCCAGGCGAGCAAGCAGAGGACGCTACCCCTCAACCTGCCCTTCCTCCATCACCCCTGCCCCCCCGCTCCGCCTTCGACAAGCTCAGGACAGGCTCTGCTCCCCTGCCTCGACAACTTGCCCGAGCCGCCGCCATCAGCCTCGCCCTCATCGCCCTCCTCGGCGCAGCCTTCTGGTCCTTGGCCTTTGTCAACGGCGTCTACGGCACCGAGCACACCTGGGTCACTTTTGCCCGTTGGACCTACGCCAACGTGCCTGACGGCGCTTGCATCGTCGGCGAGCACTGGGATGACCAGATGCCGGTCGGCTTGCCTGAGCCTAACGGCTCGCCCAGCGCCCACAACTACACCCTGCCGCAGCTCCCCATGTACGAAGAGGACACGCCGCAGAAATATGAAAACCTGCGCGACACCCTCATGCGCTGTGATTATATCGCCCTGTCGACCAATCGCCTCTGGCGAACCATTCCCCGCCTGCCGGAGCGCTACCCCATGAGCACCCGCTACTACCAGGCCCTCTTTGCCGGTGAACTGGGCTTTGAACAGGTCTACTCAGTCGAGACCCCACCGCGCCTTGGCCCCTTTGTCATTGACGACCAGCCCGCCGACGAGAGCTTTACTGTTTACGACCACCCCAAGCCGATCATGTTCAAAAAGACCCGCCAACTTTCCCTGGCAGAATGGGACGCCCTCCTGGGCAATACCTGGCAGGGAGCTATTCCAGGCTACGTCGGCTCGCCCACCCTGCTGATGCGTTTGCGCGGCGCGGGCGACACCCCCCAGGCTGTTCCGCTGGCCTCGGCGGAACGAGAGGGTAAGTCGCTGCTGCTGGCTACGCCGGTGGACCAGTTGCCCGTGGTCAATGATTTTCGCTGGAACAGCCTGGCCAATAACTCCACCCCTGTCGCCGTGGTTTTTTGGTGGCTGGTGGTCATGGTCATCGGCATCCTGGCCTTACCCTTGACCTTTTTGCTCTTTCCCAATTTGCCGGATCGCGGCTACGCCCTGAGCAAAAGCCTGGGGCTGTTGCTGGCCAGCTACTTTGTCTGGTTTAACAGCAGCCTGGGCTGGTTGAGCAATACTGTCACCACCGCCATCATCGCCCTGATCTTTCTGGGCGGCTTCAGTTTGTGGGCTGCCGCCGGGCGCCGCCAGCAATTAGGGCAGTTTTGGCGCGAGCAGCGCCTGCTCATCGTCGCCACCGAAATTGTGTTTAGCCTGGTTTATCTATTTTTTATCTACCTGCGCCTGCTCAATCCAGACCTGTGGCAGCCCTGGCTGGGCGGCGAAAAAATGCTCGAAATCGGCTTTCTCAATGCCGTGGTCAAGAGCGCCCACATGCCCCCCTACGACCCCTTCTTTGCCGGAGGGGTGCTGAATTACTATTACTATGGCCTTTTCATCGTCGGTGTGTTGATAAAACTGACCGGTATCCAGCCCACCATCGCCTTCAACCTGGCTGTGCCCACCCTAGCCGCCCTGACCGCCGCCAATATCTTTAGCCTGGCCGGCAATCTGAGCCAATCGTCAATAATCAATGCCACAGCCCGACCCATTCAGAACCAAAGGCGCTCTGGAAACCATTCGCCATTCGCCATTCGCCGTTCACAATTTATTATCACCGGCCTCCTCGGTCTTGTCTTCGTCGTCTTTATGGGCAACCTGGAAGGCGCGGCCCAATTTATGCGCGAACTGGGCAGCGTGAGTCCTAGCGACTTCCAGAGCGCCATCCCCGGCTTGCAGACCTTTGTTCTGGCCTTGAGCGGCCTGCTGGAAGTGCTCAAAGGGGCGTCGATAGCTGTCTACAACTATTGGGACCCCACCCGGGTGATCCCGTCTACAATCAACGAGTTTCCCTATTTTAGTTTTCTCTTTGCCGACCTGCACCCGCACATGATCGGCCTGCCCTTTACCGTTTTATTTCTCAGCCTGGCTTACAATTGGCTGGCAAATAGGCGCATGGCGCATAGCGAAGAAGTCAGTGAGCAACCGACCACAAAACTGGAAAATCAGGAGATCAACCGGGAAACTCAACTCTCATTTCTTACTTCTAATTTATCATTTACTAACCCTCTGGCTCGTTCTTTAACCGACTCATTGACCCTCCCATTCGCCTATTCGCTCATTCACCCATTCATTCGTTGGCTGGCCTTGCCCTTTGTATTGGGCGCTATCGCCGCCATCAACACCTGGGATTTGCCCACCTACCTGGGCCTGATGGCGGCAACATTTTTGCTGGGCCGCTATCTGCAAGAGCGCGAGGCCTTCACTCCTCAACGAGCCTTCAGTATCTTGCTTAGCGGTCTCTTTTTTGGCGGAGCCTTATTGGTAATGACCTACCTGCTGTATGCCCCTTTCTTTGCCAATTACCAACCCCCGGCTGAAACGGGTCTGGGTGTGGCTCATCCCCAAACCGCGCTCGATCAGCATCTGAAAATCTGGGGCTTCTTCCTATTTATTATTGTCTCCTGGCTGTGGTTTTCGTTGCACTATCCGGCCAGCCGCAACAGCTTATTGCGCCGCCTCAGCCTGGGCCTGCGCCGCTGGAATGTCTGGCCGCATCTGACCGAAATCTACCGTGCGGTGGTCCAGGCGCCAGAGGCTAACTCTATCCGGCTGGCCTGGTGGGGCGCGGGGTTGGTGCTGCTGGTCTCGGTCGCCCTGGCCTTATTGGGCGATCCTGTCCCGGCTTATCTCTTACCCCTGGTGGCGCTGGCCCTGCTGCTGCTCTTCCGCCGCGAAGTGACCGGCGATGTGGCCTATCTTGGCATCCTGATCTTCACCGGCCTGATGATCCTGTTGGGATTGGAATTTTTCTATCTGCGCGACTTTCTGGGCGGCAGCGAATATTACCGCATGAACACTCTGTTCAAATTTTATATTCAGGTCTGGGTCATGTTCGGCCTGGTTGCGGCGGTGCTCTTGCCCCGCTTGTGGCAGTGGAGCGACGACTGGCCGCTGCCTGGGCTGGTCCTCTGGCGTTTCGTTCTGGTTGCCCTGTTGGTAGCCTGCCTGGTATATCCGGTGCTGGGCACGCGCACCCGCGTTGACGACCGCTTCCCCGGCGCTGCCAATCGCCCGCCGTTTGGCAGCCTCGACGGCCTGGCCTATATGACCGTGGGCGTCTTCGAGTGGCCGGCCGGCAGTCCGATTCAACTCAAATATGATTATGCAGCCATCCGCTGGCTGCAAGACAATGTGCCCGGCACACCCATCATCGCCGAGGCCAAAATTGGCTATTACCGCGAAGGCGGCATGCGTGTGGCTGCCTACACCGGCCTGCCTTCGATTCTGGGCAACTTGCACCAAAACGAGCAGCGTTACCCCTGGCAGGTCGGCGACCGCGACTTCGTGGTCAGCGAGTTTTGGTCCAGCCCCGACCCGGCCCGCACCCTGCAATTGATCAACCAATTGGATCTTAGCTACATCTACGACGGCCAGATTGAGCGCATCACCCACGGCGTTGCCAGCAGCGACAAGTTTGAGCAGCTCCGGGCTCAGGGCGCTCTGGAACTGGTTTTCCAGAATGAGCAGACCAAGATTTACAAAGTGGTCAAATAATTGATGAAGGAGAAATTGGTTATGCTGACTCCCAATAACACTACCTTGGTGGTGATTGACGTGCAGGGCAAGCTGGCCCAATTGATGAGCCAAAAAGAGGCTCTTTTTGACAACCTGCAAAAGATCATCAAAGGCGCGCAGGTGCTGGAGTTGCCCATCATCTGGAACGAGCAACTGCCTGAAAAATTGGGACCAACCCTGCCGGAGATTGCTGAACTGCTCAGTCACTCCACCCAGCCGATTGCCAAATCCAGCTTTAGCTGCTGTGGCAATCCTCCCTTTATGGAGGCTTTGGCCGCGACCCAACGGAAGCAGGTCTTGCTCGCCGGCATCGAGTCGCACGTCTGCGTGTACCAGACCTGCCTGGATCTGCTTAATTTCGGCTACGAAGTAGAGGTTGTCACCGATGCCGTCTCCTCCCGCACCGAGGAAAATCGGCAAATTGGCCTGGCGCGTATGCAACAGGCCGGGGCCACCCTCACCAGCACCGAAATGACCCTCTTTGAGTTATTGCGCGTAGCCGCAGGGCCAAAATTCAAAGAGATTACCAGGATTGTAAAATAACGCCGAGTAGCAGGTAGCCGGGCAGCAAATGTCGGTGATAACCTTGGTGATTTACGCATCATGTCTCATAAGGAATAATACATCTTGGACGTTACACCCATCCTGATCTGGTGGCTGGTCATTTTAATCTTCGGGTTGGTCGGCTGGCCGCTGGCCTTTAGTTTGCTGCGGGCTTTGCCGGATCGCGGGTTTGCCTTTGCTCGCCCGGTAGGGCTGCTCATCACCGGCTATATTTTGTGGTTGGGCGGGACGTTTCGCCTGTTGCAAAATAATGTTGGCGGGATTGTGGTGGCATTGACGCTGGTATTAGCCGTGGGGCTGATCTGGCAGAGGCAGCAGATTCGAGCCAGCAGCCCATCGCTGCTGGCCTGGCTGCGCCAGGAGTGGCGCTACGCTCTCAGCGTTGAACTGTTGTTTAGCCTGGCCTTTATCGGTTGGACGATGTTCAAAGCCTACAATCCCAACATCGAAACCGCAGGCGGCGAAAAGTGGATGGAGATTGCTTTCATCAACGGCACGCTTCGCAGCGACTATTTTCCCCCGCAAGACCCCTGGCTGTCGGGCTTTGCCATCAGCTACTACTATTTTGGCTATGTCTTGATGGCTATGGTGACCCGTTTGACCGGCCTGGTTTCCACCACCGCCTTCAACCTCTACATTCCTACTCTTTTTGCGCTGACCCTCACCGCTGCCCTTGGTATTGTTGCCAATTTAGTAGGTTTGTACCAGGCAAGTCCGAGTGACCCTCAAATTCAAAATTCAAAATCTCAAATACCCAAAGGGTACGAGGTCCAAAATCTAAAATCTTCTGCCATTGCTACCGGTCTGCTGGCGGCCCTTTTTGTGGCGGTGTTGGGCAACCTGGAAGGGTTGTTGGAAGTTTTGCACAAGGCCGCGCTGCTGCCGCCCGGTTTCTGGACCTGGCTCGACATCCGTGACCTCAAAATCCCACCCACCGGCTCCAGCCAGAGCTGGATTCCCGACCGTTTCATCTGGTGGTGGCGCGGTTCGCGGGTGCTGACCGACTACACCCTGACCGGCCAGGAGCAAGAAGTCATTGACGAATTTCCCTTCTTTAGCTTTTTGTTGGGCGACGTTCACCCGCACGTGCTGGCCTTGCCCTTTGTCTTGCTGGTGGTGGCGCTGGCGCTCAATCTGTTGGCCAACCTCAGAAACGAGAAGTCAGTAGCCAGTAGTCAGAAGTCAGAGGTAAGAAATGAGAAGTTAGAGCTTGAAGGTCAGCGGTCTGCTGTTGGTCACCAACTGGGGGCGGTTGCCAGCCAGCCAGCCGCGGCCATAGTTGACAAAATCCAAGCCAGTTTACAGAATAGCTGGTTTGAGTTACTTGAGGCGGCGGGGGGACGGCTGGCTTTTGTGCTTTACGCCGTTTGCCTGGGCGGCTTGAGTTTTTTGAACACTTGGGATTTTCCTATTTACCTGAGTGTGGTGGGTTTATCCTTTTTCGCCTGGCTGTCCACCCGGCGAGGCCATTGGCGCGCGGCGGTCGAGCCGGGGCTGATCGGCACGGTGATGTTGGGCGCGGCGGGGGTGCTGCTCTATCTGCCTTTCTACGCCACCTTTCAATCGCAGGCGCGGGGCATGCTGCCCAACCTGTGGAATCCTACCCGGCTGCCCCAGTTTTTTGTCTTCTTCGGCCCGTTTCTGGTGGCGGTGATTGTCCTGCTGATCGTGTTATCGGACCGGAGTCGCGGCTGGCGGAATTACCTCGGCTCGACGGTGCTGGTGACCATCCTGGGGCCGGTGCTGGTGATGTTGCTGGCGCTGACCGGCCTGCTCCTTAGTCCGGCCGGGCGTGAGTATGTCCAGGGCCTGCTCAATGATCCGGGCGTGCAGCAGGTGCTGGGCGAGGCCACCATCGGCTCGCTGGTGCAGGCGTCGTTGTGGCGGCGGCTGCTCAACCCGTGGACCTTCATCTTTGTCGGCGGCTTGCTGGGCTGGGCGCTGGCGTTGTTTGTGGGCGGGTTGGAAGACTGGAAGGTTGGAGATGAGGAAACAACGCCGAGAAGTGTGCAGGCCGAAGATGAGTTGTTTCTGGAAATGTCCGCCGGTCTCCGGTCTCCGGTCTCCGGTCCTTCTGTGCCGGTGCAATTCATCCTCAGCCTGATCCTGGTCGGCCTGGTGCTGCCGCTGACGGTGGAGTTTATCTACCTGCGCGACAACTTTGGGATTCGCATGAATACCATTTTTAAGTTTTATTTTCAGGCTTGGGTTTTGCTGGCTTTGGCCTCGGCTTTTGCGGTTTATTACGTTTCCAGGCAGTTGCGGGGGGCGGCGGCGCTGGCCTGGCCGGTCGGCATAGCCCTGTTGGTGGCCGGGGGCCTGGTCTATCCGGCGCTGGCCATCCCCAACAAGGCCGACTATTTTAAAAGTGAACCAACCTTGAACAGTATAGCCTGGATTAAAGAGTATCGTCCCGGCGATTACGCGGCGATTGAGTGGCTGCGGGCCAATGCGCCCGATCATGCGGTTGTTCTGGAAGCGCCAGGCTCTCACTACACTGCCTACCAATATACCGGCCGCATCTCGGCGCTGACGGGGCTGCCCACGCTGTTGGGCTGGGGTGGTCACGAGAACCAGTGGCGCGGGAATTACGATGAACCGGCCCGCCGCGAGCCGGATATTGACCGTCTTTATAACACGCCCGACATTCGCCAAGCCCAAATACTGTTGGATAAATACGGTATCACCTACGTGATTGTGGGGGCAGTGGAGCGCGAACGCTACGCCCCGCCGGGGCTAAAGAAGTTTGAGCAATTTATGGATGTCGCTTTTCAACAAGATGACACGACCATTTATCAACGGCGGTGATACTTTGGCGCTGTCAACGTATATATGATGGATGCGCGCTGCTTTTAATGAACAAAAAGAATTTGTGGCTGGATAATATTTTTACAGCAGGGGTAGCGGCCGGCCTCGATGCCGAGACCTTTGCCGATCTGTACCGCACTCAAACCTACAGCGTGTTCAATTATTGTCTCTTTCGCGTCAGCGACCGGGCCGTAGCCGAAGATTTGACCGCCGACACCTTTGAGCGGGCCTGGCGGGCCCGCAGCCGCTACCGGCCCGACCGGGCTGAGTTTACCACCTGGCTGTTCTCCATTGCCCGCCACGCCGTGACCGATTGGCAGCGCCGCCGCGCCCGGCGACCTTTAATCAACTTGAACCCGGAGCAGCCGAGCGATGCGCCTTCGCTGGAGGCGCAGTTTGAGGACAGCGAGCAGCAGAGCCGTTTACGCTGGCTGGTGCAAGCCCTGGCGGCTGACGAGCAAGAGTTAATCGCCCTTAAATTTGGGGCGGGCATGACCAACCGCCAAATCGCCGAGGTGCTGGGCAAAAGCGAAACAGCCGTTGGCTCGGCGGTGTACCGGGTGATGCAAAAACTCCGGGCCCAATGGGATCAACCAAGCGTATGAAAGATAGGGAGAGCGAGCCATTGCCACCAGAATTTGCGTCTGACGAGACTGAATTAGCCCGGCAGCTTTATAATCTGCGCCAGCCACCCAGCCCGGCTCTCCAGCGCCGGGTCCAGGCGATCCCCCGGCGGCCGGAAGCGCCGCCGCTGCGAGTGGCGCCACGCGGCCTGATTGGGGGCGTGATTGCCTTGCTGGTGGTGGCCCTGTTGTTCATCTCCCCGCCGGTTCGGGCCACACTGGATGAGGTGCAAAAAGTGATGGGGCAGATCCAGGTGACCATCAGGAGCGTCTGGCCTCAACCCACGGCCACCGTCATAGTGTTGGAAACTAAACCGATGTCATTGGTCGAAGCTCAGGGAGCGCTGCCGTTTGCTTTTGCCCTGCCCACCTACATGCCCGGCGGTTTGACCGGCAGCCAGGATGAGGTGCTGGTGGCCCGGTCGCCGGTAGCGTTGGTAAAAGTGCAGTGGCGCGACCCCGCCGGCGGGGTGGTCCAATTGAGCGCGCACGCGGCCGGTCCGGCTAACCAACTCAGCCAAACGGTGGTTGGCCCTGAGAGCAGCGAACCTATCCTGCTCAACGGTCAGGAGGCCGTTTTAGTGCGAGGCGGCTGGGATGAAGACAGCCGGACCTGGAGCCATGAAGGCCGGGTGACGACGCTGATTTGGACCGTCAACGGGGTACAGTATCGTCTCTTGGCCTATAGCGAGGTGGTCTCCCTGGCCGAATTAATTGCCATGGCCGAGTCGATAAAATAGATTAATTGAGGTTTGACCTTGACCACAAAAACTAGCAGAAAATTAATATCGTCTGCGCTAGAGACGGACGGCAAAGTCAGCGTGGCGCAAGCGCGGGTAGAAACCTATCAAGAGTCTCAACTTGTCCCTGTGCCGCTGCCGTGGCTGACCTTGGAAACCCTGTCCTATGCCCTTCTTTTTATCGGGGCGCTCGCTTTGCGCTTATGGCATTTGGACCTCTACCCTCTATCTAATGTCGAGGCAGCGCAGAGCTGGCCGGCGCTGGAACTTTATCGCGGCGCCCCGCCGACGGCCGACTCGTACAGCCCCTTGCTCTTATCCTTTAATGCGCTGACCTTTTTGCTGCTGGGTGTAAATGATTTCACCGCCCGGCTGGCCCCAGCCCTATTGGGCAGTCTCATCGTCATCCTACCTGTGGCCTTGCGCCGCCAGTTGGGGCCGCGGGTTTGTTTATTGGCCGCAGCTTTACTCGCCCTCTCGCCGACGGCGGTCTACCTGTCCCGCACCCTCAATAGTGAAGTGGCCCTGGCTGCCGGTGCTTTGCTGCTTGTGGCCGGTTTCTTTAACTGGGCCGAAAACGGCCGGCAGCCCTGGCTTTATCTCGCCGCCGCCGGGCTGACGATGCTGTTCACCGCCGGGCCGATGGTCTATTCTATTTTGATTGTCTTTGGCCTGATTATTCTGCTCAAATTTGCGGCCTTCAAAGTGTTGTGGGTGCAGGGGCTGAGCAAAGGTGAGGCTGAAACCTCGGCCACAGCCGCTGCTGCTGAAATTACAGCAGGCGACGGCCAAGAGAAGCTTCCCACCGAAATCGAAAATCCACGCCCGTCTGACGGGCAGTCCAAAATCCAAAATCCCACTGCTCTCCGTCGCGCCGGTGTCTTCTTTCTGGTCAGTCTGGTTCTTTTGGCCACGGCCGGCCTGTTCAACCTGAGCGGCTTGAGCATGGTGAGCGGCTTTTTGCCGGATTGGTTGAGCCGCTTTAGCTTTCAAAGCCGGTCTGACGCCGCTTTCAACGCCGTCTTTTTATTGACCATTTATGACCCACTGCTGGTGCTGGCCGGCTTGGCCGGCTTGGCCTATACCATTTTGGAGAAGGACCTGCTGAAGCAGACCCTGAGCGCTTGGTTTATCGGCCTGATGATCTTGGACATGGTCATGGTCGGACGGCCTGACGGGAACGTTATTTTGCCCCTGGTGCCCCTGGCCTTTTTAGCCGCCTTAGCCCTGGCCGAGCTGTGGCAGAGTTTGCAGCGCGAGGGCAGTTGGGGCAATGAGGGGCTGCTGTTGGCCGCCGGACTGGTCATCGGCACGTTTAGCTATATCGGTCTGACCGGCTGGCTGATCCGTACCTGCAACGCGGATGACACCATCTGCCAATATGCCTGGGTACAGCCGATAGCCGCCCTGTCCTTATTTATCATTATTGCCGTCTTTTTTGGCTTTATGACCAACGCTGGTGTGGCCGCTCGAGGCGCAGCCCTGGCGGGCGTGGCCATTGGCCTGCTGGCCGCCATCAGCATCGGCTGGCGTTTGAATTTTGGGCCGCTGCCGGATCTGGCCTACCAACCCCTGGCCGGCCTGCCCACGTCGGAGGAATTGGTGATGTTGGCCAACACGCTGACCCGCCAGGCGGAGGAACGCACCGGCGGACAGAAAACGGCTCTGGATACCACGCTGGTGGGCATCTCCAGCCCGGCGCTGTTGTGGCAACTGCGTGATTTCGAAGACTTGACCCGAGTCAACTCCGTCAGCGAGGCCCCCCCAACCACCGCCATCATCACCCCGACCCAGGTGGAACTGGGCATGGACCAACCTTATCTGGGCCACGCTTTTGCCCTGGATGCGCTCTGGTCGCCGGTGGGGCTGCCGCCCAAACCGCTCATCAGTTGGCTGCTCTACCGCCACAGCGACGAGCTGCCCCAGGGCAACCAGGTTATTTTGTGGCTGCGCCCCGGAGAATAATTGAGATTCTTATCAAATTTTGACATCGTATCGAATTATGTGCTTAGAATAATAGCACGCTGATAGCGCAGATTATCACTGATAGGCGCAGATAAAATTTTGGAAAAAATCAACAAAAATCAGTTCGATCAGCGTCATCTGCGTTCTATTTTTAGCCTATCATAATAAGTGCAAACATGGTGATCGGAGTCGACTGCTTGTTTGGATACTTTTGTTGACTTGATCTTATTGAGGGGAAGCAATGATCGTAAAAAGTGATACACTCCAAAGAAAAATTAGCCTCGATACCCCCTTTTTATCCCTCTTTACCCTAAATTGGGAACTGGTTCTCTATTTCACCTTTTTCGTTATCGCCGTCTTCACCCGCTTTTACATGCTCGGCGCGCGGGTGATGAGCCACGACGAGAGTCTGCATACGCTCTACTCCTGGAATCTGTATGCCGGCAAAGGTTATCAGCACGACCCGCTGATGCACGGTCCCTCACTGTTCCACCTGACCGCGCTGATGTATTTCCTCTTTGGCGACAGCGATTTCTCCGCCCGCATAGGTCCGACCCTGGCCGGCATTGCCATGGTCATCTTGCCTTACTGGTTCCGGCCCTGGTTGGGGCGAGTGGGGGCGCTGGCGGCCTCATTGATGATTCTGATTTCGCCCGGCTTAATGTATTACAGCCGTTACATCCGCCACGATACCTTTCTTGATTTCTTCACCCTGCTCATGTTCCTGGCCTTTTTCCAATACATGCGCACGCGGGCCAATCGCTGGTTGTATATCGGCGCGGTGGGAGTCGCCTTGATGCTGGCGACCATGGAAGCGGCCTATATCCACGGCTTCATTGGCGTCACCTTCATTTTGCTGGTTTTTATGTGGGAAAATCTCTCGGCCAGCAAGCACCGCCTGGTCACGTTGGTCCTATTGGGGTTGATGGCGGTGGGGCTTGTGGCCGATGTTTATCTGGTCAGCCAGGCTGAGACCCTGGCCAAGGCGCAGAGCGAGGGCCAGAGCACGCTCAAACCGTGGGAAGTTATTGACCTGGTCATCCTCATCCTGGAGATGCTGGGGGCAGGCGTGCTGGTTCAGTTTGGGGTAGACCGGGTCAACCGGCCCGTAACCCAGGCCCTGCTGAGCTTGCGCTCCCGCACCTTCGAGCTGGGCAAGGCGGCGCTGTTGGGTGTGATCATCTGGGTTTTGCTCCACACCACCTTTTTTTCCAATATCGGCGGCCTGTACAGTGGCAGTATCGGGGCCATCACCTATTGGCTTAACCAGCACGACGTGCAACGCGGCGGCCAGCCCTGGTACTACTACCTCTTCCTGGTGCCGATGTATGAATTTCTGCCCTTCTTTGTGGGCCTTATCGGCGGACTGGTCTACCTGTTACGTCGCCAAGCCTTACCCGCCTACGCCGACGCCGATCTGCCCCAAACTTTGCCGAGCGAAACCGAAGCTGACCCCGAGGTGCGGCAGCTCTGGCCCTCTGACGGCGGCACCTTTGCCATTTTTACCATATACTGGACGATTCTGGCTTTTGCCATTTACAGTTGGGCCGGTGAAAAAATGCCCTGGCTGTCCGTCCACATGACCCTGCCGCTGGTTTTTCTGGCAGCCCACGTCATTCAGACCGTGCTGGGCAAATTCAACGGGTCCGAAGCCCGGCAAAAGGGTGGTTTCATCCTGGCTGGGGCGCTGCTCCTGGTCATTCCGGCAGTGGCGGCGATTTTTACCGCCCAGCCCTTCCAGAGCCAATCGCTGCAATCCATCAACGAAACTCTGCAATTTATCGCCGGGATTGCCATTTTGGTGACGCTGGCCGGAGTGGTCTGGCATTATGGCCGGCAAATGGGACGAGCCCTGGCCGTGCGCACCGCCTTTGTGACCGTCCTGTTTGGGCTGATCCTGCTGACCATCCGCTTTTCCTGGATGTTCTCGTTTATCAATTACGATTACGTGAATGAAGTGTTGGTTTACGCTCACGGCGGGCCGGATGTCAAACTGGCGCTGGGGCAGATTGACGAGATCTCGCGCCGGACTGTCGGCGATAAGATGATCAAAATTGCTTATGATAATGACTCCACTTGGCCGCTGGAGTGGTACCTGCGCGAGTATCCGAATCGAGCTTATTATGGCGAAAACCCTAACCGCGAAGCCCTGGATGCGCCGGTGGTCATTGTCGGCTCGGCCAATGAGAGTAAGGTTAAACCTTTTTTGGGCGACAAGTATACCCGCTTCAGCTACCGCCTGGTCCGGTGGCCGATGGAGGATTACAAAAATCAAACCCCCGCTCGCTTGTGGCAGACCTATGTCAGCGGTCCACCGCCGGAGAACCCGCTGGCCGATACCGCCGAAGCGCAGCAGGCTCGCCGGGAGACGGTCCGCCAAAACTGGAAAAACCTGTGGAATATTCTGTTCTACCGGGATTACAAGGATTATAAACTTAACGAATGGCCTTACCTGCACCGCTTCTACATGTATATCCGCAAAGATGTGCTCAACGAGGTGTGGGATTACCAGAGCGGTCCGGTGCAACTAACCCAGGCGGCTTCGGTTGACCCCTACGAGGGCAAACGCCTCGAACTTCAGTCGCTCCAGATGTGGGGCAGCAACGGCGCCGGCGACGGTCAATTTGCTAACCCGCGTAATGTGGCAGTTGGTCCCGATGGCTCGATTTACGTGGCCGATACAGGCAACCACCGGATTGAAGTTTTTGATCAGAACGGCCAATTTAGCCTTAAGTGGGGCAGCCAGGGCGCCGGGCAGGGACAATTTAACGAACCCTGGGGTGTTGCTGTGGCTAAAAATGGCACGGTTTACGTGGCCGATACCTGGAACCACCGTATTCAGATGTTTAGTTCCACCGGCCAATTTCAGGGCGAATTCGGCGGCTTTGCCAACGTGCAGCAGGGCGATCCGCAGGCGGAACCGGGCAAATTCTGGGGGCCGCGCGATATTACCCTTGATGCGGAGGGCAATGTCTACGTGACCGATACCGGCAACAAGCGGGTCGAAAAATTTAGCGCGACCGGCCAATTTTTGCAGGCCTGGGGCGGCGGCGGGATTATTCCCGGCGCGTTTGAAGAGCCGGTAGGCATTGATATCGATAAGGACGGCAATATTTATGTAGCCGACACCTGGAATCAACGAGTTCAGAAGTTTGATGCCAACTTCAACCCGGTGGCGCAATGGGATGTGGTCGGCTGGGACAGCGAAAGTGTGGTCAATAAACCCTCGCTGGCGGTTGATGCCCAGGGGCGGGTCTTCATCAGCGACCCTGAAGGTTTTCGGGTGATTGTCTACGACCCCAGCGGCCAGGTACTGGGCACGTGGGGTCAATACGGCCAGGACCCGGCCTCGTTTGCCCTGCCCAACGGCCTGGCCTTTGACAGCCAGGGTAATCTGCTGGTGGTTGATGCGGATAATAACCGGATTATGAAATTCCAGGTCCCCGCGTTCGAGGGGACGAGCAAGTGAGTGAAAAATGGAACGCGAAGAGGCGATCCAGATCGTCAAATCAGCCCGGAGTCGGGGCGAAGTACCCAACTTGGGTGGGGCAAATCTGAGTGGGGTTGACCTCGGCAGGGCTGACCTGCACGGAGTCGATCTCAGTGAGGCCGACCTGAGCGAAGCCGACCTGCACGGAGCCAATTTAGGTGAGGCCGATCTGGGCGAAACCGATCTGCGCAAGGCCAACCTGAGCGCAGCCAATTTGCATCGGGCCAACCTGATTCTGGCCGATTTGCGAGGGGCTAATCTGCGGGGAGCGATCCTGAGCGAGGCCAATTTAGGCCACGCGGCTCTGGTTGAAGCCGATCTGCGCGACGCCGACTTGGGCTATGCCAATCTGGCCAAGGCCGATCTGCGTGGCGCTAATCTGCGCGGCACCAACTTGCGTGGAGCCACGATGCCGGATGGCAGCATTCAACTCTAATTATCCGGCGCGCCGGCCTCAACCCAGGCGGTGATAAGGCGGATTTCGGCGGGAAGTAAGCGGGGTTCTTTTTTGGGCATTTCGCCCTTAACAATCTGTTCAATCAGGAAACTATTTTCAACATCGCCCGGCTCAATCACCGGACCATTATATGAGCCGGCCAGGACATCCTCATAACTCAGCAATTTTAGACCTTCTTCGGTGCGTGCTTCGCCCTGATATTCCCCACCGTGACACTTGACACAACGCCGCTCCAAAATTGGCAGCACGTCATTTTTAAAGCTCACCTCGGTTGAGCCGTTTTCAGCCGTGGGTGGATCGGTCGGGCTGGCCGGCGTTTCGGGGGTGGGGGGCGGAATGGGCGTTTCGGTTGGCTCGACCGAAGGTTCGCTTGTCGGGGTGTTAGCTACGGCGGGAGCAGGGGTCGTTACGGCAGCATCAGGAGTCTTGGCAGGGGGAACTGGTGTGGGCGTGAACGTTGCCGTAGGCGGCTGAGTCGGTGTGGCCGGTGAAGCTACAGCTACAGCCTCTTGGGTCTGTTCTGGCTCGCCACCGGCCTCATAAGCTGCGTCGGTCAGACGTAAAAAACCAAGCAACAGCGCCCCCCACAAGCTACATCCTACGATGACAGTCAGCACCTGGCGCAAGAATTGGGTGAGGGTGGGCCAGGTCACTTGAGATCGTCGCGGCGTGGCGCCACCTGTTTTCCAGGGTGAACTACGACTCAATGGCTACTCCTAAAATTGAGATAAGGTGGTAGTGACCCTCTCCCCGGCCCCATTCGACAAACTCAAGGCAGGCTCTCCCTGAGAAGGCAAAGAGGCGTATCTTCCTAAAATCCATACAAAATCACGCCCCCAATAAAACCCAAAACGGCGGCCAGCAGAAAGCTAGCGGCAAAAGCCGAAACATAGAATACCATCGTGGCCGGATTCCATAAGACCTCAGGCTTTCGCCAACGGATGGTCGCCGTGGCCGTGGTCAGAATAAGAAGAGTGATGGCCAAAAATATTTTGAGGTTTATGTAGGGGGCATCTCCCTCAAAGCGGGCCACGTAGTCACGATAGCCGGTCAGCCCGGCGATAATTGTGCTGATAGCAGCCAGAGTGAGGTTGTAAAAAGCGGCTCGTTCCAACATTTCATTGCGTTGCCAGAGGGCTAATAACAGAAAAAGCAAGGCGATGGCGGTGAGCGCAATGGGAAAATGCACGGTTGGAACGTGCCAGGGGTGAACATCAAAGACGGTGTTAATAAGACTGGTTATAAAATCCATAGAATTTAGAAATGGGCTGGTTGATCTGGCGTGAAGTGGGCTTGACCCTTGTAGTTGCCCGGGGTGGGGACAAGCCCCACCCCTTCAGGGTCTAAAATCGCTCCGAACCAAGGTCCTTTAATGCTTGACCATCCGCCGGCGCAGCACAAGACCCACTAGGGTCAAGCTGCCACCGGCCAACAGGAGCATCAGCGGCCAGGTGTCAGAAGAATCGCCGCCGGATGTGGGTAGATTAGCGGGCGGTGCTGCTTTAGCTACTTGGGCCTCCAGGAATGTGGCGATCTGAGCCGCTTCCGCATCGCTCACCTGGGTGTCATTGTAAGAGGGCATATTTTTAAATGGTGTGCGCAATTGTTTGATGACCACATCGGCTGTAGGGGTAACACCGCGCTCAACAAAGCCGTCAATGATGCGCCCCTGACCAGTTGTGGCTACGTCTTCGTGACAGGCTATACAGTTCTTTTGTAACATCAGGTTTTGACCAGGATCGGCAGAACTACCGGGATCTTTTCGCTGGAAGTCACCCGTCGGTTTGGGCAGCGAGATGATGTAGGCATGCATGTCTCTGATCTGCTGATCCGAGATTTGAGCCTCGGAGAAATGGGGCATAAAACGGCGTGGGGTGCGCACCTGGACAATCCATTCATCCTCGGTCAGCGTGCTGTTGGTCAGAGGACGAGCATACAGCCCCTCGCCCTCTGGACCGTGACAGCGCGAGCATTGCCACACCTGCTCCTTCCAGACCTTTTCGCCATTGGCCGGGTCTTGGGCCAAGGCCACAGAGGTGGTCAGGCTAAGAAAAACTACGATCGCTGGAATCAATACCAATAATCGGCGCATGTCAATCAAAATCCCTCCTTCAAGGTTAAGTGATTTTTAGGCTTAAAGCTGATCTTGCTGAGGCCAGGTTTTTTCTTTGGGCTCACCTCCCCTCAACTCTTCTAAGGATTCTGGTTCAAAATTGCGGCGCATGGTAGGGAACTAAAGCCCCGCTGTCAAAATTCAACTCTAAGATAGATACGTATCTGGAAGGGATTTGGATTTAATTTTGAGGGCAATTTAAGAGGAATTTATTATCACAAGTAGGAGTTTATTTAAGGGAGCCCGCTAGGACACGCTCGCCGGTAGGGGCAGTGCTACCACCAGCCGGCTCAATGGTCACACCACAACCAGAGTATTCAGAGAGATTCTGAGGAGCTCTAATCCGACCACCGCCATAGCCGTATTCATCCACCGAAAAAACGGCGCCGCTGGTTCTTTGTTCGTTCTGAAGCAGCCATAACTGGTATTGCCGGTCTGGTTGGAGCGTGGGCAAGGCATCAACCACAAAGGCGCCATTCTGACCATCAGCGCCAATAATGACAAACCCGGCCGCGCCCGGGGCAAAGCCGGTGTTGAGCAAAGGGATGGCCCGCATACCACCCGAATGGATCGTTTCTAGCTGAGTAACTCGCTGCCATAAGAGCAGGTTGCTGCCAGCCAATACCAAAATTAAGAGGAAACTAACTGCTCCCCAGGCCGGGGCGGTCCGCCGTACCAAAGAGGGCAGAGCTTGCCACCAGGGCTGCGGTGCTTGACGCGACTGGGTGGCAGGGGGTGAGGGCAGCCGGGCCATCAGGCGACGCTTTAAATTGGCTGAGGGAGCCGCGTCGGGGGCAGCCAGAGCCAGTTCATGAGCTACTTCCTGGTAAGTGGCTAGCTCAGCCGCGCAAACAGGGCAACCCGCCACATGGGCAGACACCAACAGATGTTCAGCTTGATCCAGGCTGCCCAGGGCGTAAGCCGGCAAAAATTCAAAAACGTGAATATCGGTCGACATGCTTGAAGTCCTGCTAAAATTCTCCTACAGATTCATACGCAAGCGGACAGGTTTTGGATTTATCCCAGGCCAAACTATTCCTCCTGCAAGATTTGGCGCAGTTTTTGCATGGCCGAACGCAGCCGAGTTTTGACTGTGCCGAGTGGCTGCTGCAAGATCTCGGCAATCTGGCTATGGCTGTAGCCTCTAAAATAGGCCAGGGCCAGGGCTTGCTTTTGCTCGGCTGGTAACTGAGCCACCGCAGCGCGGACGTGCTCTCGCCGCAGGTTAAGTTCGATAACTTCTTCCGGGCTGTTGACACTGGGGTAGGCCGTGGCCGGAACATCGGCCCAATTTACGCTCTCTCTTGCCAGGCGGGTCTTACGCTGGCGCAGCACATCAATCGAGCGATGGCGCGTTACACTGAGCAGCCAAGTGGTGACTTTGGCCTGGTCGGGCCGGTAAGTTTCGGCCTTTTCCCAAATACGGGTAAAAACATCAAGGGTGATCTCTTCGGCTGTGGCGTGATCCGCTACTGAGTTCAGAGCCAGGCTAAAAACCAGGCGATGATAGCGATCATACAATTCACTCAAAGCATCCGCTTGGGTGCGAGCGATGAGGGCAATCAGCTCGACATCATCCAGGGTTGAATAGTCCACTTGGAGTCTCGTTAGGTTGAGTCTAAGAATGTATCTTATTGATAGAGAGGTCGGGCTTTAGGCGGCAAATGAGTTAAAAAGATTTACCCAATTCTCTTAAACGTTCCCAAATTTTGGCAGCCTGAAGTTCAAGATCAACCAGTTGCTCCCGCTCTTTGTCAACCACCGCCGCCGGGGCTTTTTCAACAAAGTTTGGATTGCTAAGTTTGACCTGGCTGGCGGCAATCCGTTTCTCTAGCTGGGCCACTTCTTTATGCCAGCGTTCGCGCTCCGCCTCCAGGTCAATCATCCCGGCCAGGGGCAAATAAATCTCAATGCCCCCGCTGATTACCTGGGCCACGGTCTGGGACGGCTTCTCATCTAAGGTGGCGGCAATATGCAAGTCATCTTTCTCCAGCCGGGCCAGGGCCACCAAAATCTCCTGGTGTTTGCTAAGCAAGTCATAGCTGTTGCCGGCAGCAATGTGGGCGGCAATCTTTTTGGCCGGTTCTACATTATATTCGGAGCGGATGTTGCGGATAGTCCGAATAATTTCAATCAAGAGCGCCATCTGCGCTTCTGACTCCTCGTCAACCCCGGCGTGACTTTCGTGCGGCCAGGTGGTCATCATCAGGCTCTCGCCCTCGTGAGGCAGGTGCTGCCAGGCAGCTTCGGTAACAAAGGGAATAAAGGGATGTAATAACCGCAACACGTGCTCTAACACATAGACCAACACCCGGCGGGCCGTGGCCTGGGCGCGCGCGTCGGCGCCGTAAAGCCGAATTTTGGCAATCTCGATGTACCAATCGGCAAACTCGCTCCAAAAGAAATCGTAGAGCTGGCGGCCGGCCTCGCCGAAGTTGTACTCATTCATCAGGCGGGTCACTTCCATAATCAGCCGGTTGTGGCGGCTCAAAATCCAGCGATCCGGCAGGGCCATCCCCGACAGGTTCCACGTGCCCGCGCCCGACTGAAAGGCCGTGCCGGTATTGTTGACCACAAAGCGGGTGGCGTTCCAGATTTTGTTGCAGAAGTTGCGATTGGCCGCAATCCGCTCCATGGACAGGTTCATATCGTTGCCCGGGGTAGAACCGGTCAGCAGGGTAAAACGCAGAGCATCGGTACCATATTCGTCCATCACCGCCAGCGGGTCGACCACGTTGCCGGCGGTTTTGCTCATCTTGCGGCCGTGCTCATCCCGAATGAGACCATGCAGGTAGACGGTGCGGAAGGGAGCCTGCTCCGTATATTCCAGGCCGCTCATAATCATGCGCGCCACCCAGAAAAAGAGAATATCGTAGCCGGTTTCCATGACCGTGGTCGGGTAGTAGCGGCGCAGGTCGGGCGTGTCGTCGGGCCAGCCCAGGGTGGAGAAGGGCCACAGGCCGGAGCTGAACCAGGTGTCTAACACATCGGGATCCTGCTCAATATTTTTGCTCTGGCAGTGGACACATTCGGTCGGGTCTTCGCGGGCCGCCATCATGCCCCCGCAGCCGGCGCAGTACCACACCGGAATACGATGCCCC
>CAZRYD010000075.1:19140-21708 GCA_964604225.1 uncultured Caldilineaceae bacterium | reverse complement strand
CGCCACCCTGGGCATCATCAGCATGATTTATGGGGCGCTGGTCAGCTTGGCCCAGTGGGATTTGAAACGGCTCATCGCCTACTCCTCGGTCAGTCACATGGGCTATTTTATTTTGGGGTTGGCTGCTGCCGTTGCTTTCTACCCCGAGTCAACGGTAGCGGTTGAGGACAGCCGGACGATTGCCTTGAATGGGGCCGTGCTACAAATGGTCAACCACGGCCTGATTACGGGCGGCCTGTTCTTCCTGGTCGGGGTGATTTACGAGCGCACCCATACCCGTGATTTGAAAGCCTTTGGCGGCTTGTCGGCCAAACTACCGGTTTATTACGCGGTGATGATGGTCACTGCCTTTGCCTCGCTGGGGCTGCCGGGGTTGGCCGGCTTCATCAGCGAGTTCCTGGTTTTCCGGGGCGCGTTCCATATCATGCCCGCTTTTGCCATCGTGGGTATCATCGCTATTGTGCTGACCGCGGCCTACATCCTGTACAAGATCATCCAGTTTGTTTTCCTGGGCGAGTTTAATGAACACAAGTGGCATACTCTGTTTCATAAAAAGGACGAACAACACCCGCATGGCTGGGCTTTTGCCGAGGACATGGCGCCTTTTGAGTTGATCACCATGGCCCCGCTCTTGATTGGCATGATTGTGATTGGAATTATCCCCTCCTTTTTGCTCAATACCATTAACGCCACCAGCGCGCTGATTTTGGGAGCGTTGCGGTAAGTCAAGCTTAAGCTTGACCTACGGTCATTACACCTACGTTAACCGTAGGAGGTTAACTTTGAACGATTTACTCTTACTTCTGCCGGAAATTATTATCACTCTTGTCGCTTTTGTGCTGCTAACTCTGGATATTATCTGGAAAGGTGATCAAAGAAGCGGCACGCTTTTGCCTTGGCTGGCTGTTCTCGGCGCCATCCTGGCCCTGGCGGCGACGATGTATATCTGGTGGGCCGGAGCTGCCAGCAGTACCTACGGCATCGCCACCGATGCCGGTAAGTTCGTGCCCATGCTGGCTATTGACACGCTGGCCCTCTTCTTTAAAATGTTTGCGGCGCTGACGGTGGCTCTGGTTGGGCTGAGCGCGGTGGATTACATCAATGCCCGCACACCGTTTCGGGGCGAATTCTATGTATTGACTATGCTGGCCGGGTTGAGCCTGATGCTGCTCTCCGCGGCCACCAACCTGATCATGATCTACCTCGCCCTCGAATTCCTCTCGATCACCAGTTACGTCTTGACCGGCTACCTGCGCCAGGATAATCGTTCCACGGAAGCCGCAGTTAAATATTTCCTCTACGGCGCGGTCGCCTCCGGAGTGATGCTGTACGGTTTCTCGTTGCTCTACGGTCTCACCGGCAGCGTTGATCTGGCGGCTATTGCCAGCACACTGGCTGCCTCTCCGGCTAGCCCGCTGCTGGTGATCGGTACCGTGATGATGATTTTAACCGGCTTTGGCTTCAAAATTGCTCTGGTGCCTTTCCATCAATGGTCACCGGACGCTTACGAAGGCGCTCCGACCCCGGTGACGGCCTTCCTCTCGGTTGGTCCCAAAGCCGCCGGTATCGCCGTGCTCATTCGGGTATTGACCGTGGCCCTACCGGCCTACAGCGTCAATTGGACGGTCATGCTCTCGGTCATCGCCATTCTGACCATGACGGTCGGCAACTTGGTGGCGCTGTGGCAGACCAATATGAAGCGCATGCTGGCTTATTCCAGCATTGCCCAGGCCGGCTACATGCTGATCGGTCTGGCTGCCTGGACTTCGCAAGCCGGCGGCACCTTTGAGGGCGTGAACGGAATTCTGCTTTACTTGTTTGCCTACCTCTTTACCAACCTGGGGGTCTTTACCGTCGCCATCATCCTGGAAAACAAAATGGGCACGGCTAACATTTCTGACTATGCCGGCCTGATTCGCCGTTCGCCTTTTTTGAGTCTGGCCCTGTTGATTTTCTTCCTCTCTCTGATTGGTATCCCCCCCACGGGCGGCTTTATGGGCAAGTTGTTTGTCTTTGGGGCAGCGATCAATCAGGGGCTTTATCTGCTGGCAGGCGTTGGCATTCTCAACAGCGTCATCTCGGTCTATTACTACTTTGGCGTGGCCCGGCAAGTCTTTTTTGCCCAGGGGCCGGACGAGTCGCCCATTCGCCCTGGCCTGGTGATGGGTGGACTGGTCGCGCTGACGCTGGCGATGACTCTGCTGATCGCCCTATACGGCCAACCCTTTATTGACCTGGCCAATAACTCAGCCCAGATTTTAGCCGCTAATTTCTAATACAGCAGTGGTCTTTATGACAGAGGCCGGGAGTCCCGGCCTTTTTTATCTGTTAAAGGTAGCAGGGTGGCAAAGTTGCAAAACTATCTGACTACTGACATCTGATTACTGGCTACTAATTTCGGAGGAGTTTTACTATGGAACAAGAATTATTCGATATGCTGGCCGAACTCGAAATGCGCGCCGCCAGGCCCGCCATCATGGACCCGGACTCGGCCAAGTTTTTATCTGTTTTGACCATTTCCAACAAAGCCAAAACTATTGTCGAAGTTGGCAGCGGAGTGGGCTACTC
>CAZRYD010000075.1:7051-19040 GCA_964604225.1 uncultured Caldilineaceae bacterium | reverse complement strand
CCATTTCCAACAAAGCCAAAACTATTGTCGAAGTTGGCAGCGGAGTGGGCTACTCGACCCTCTGGCTGGCTTATGCTGCCTCTGTGACCGGCGGCAAAGTTATTACCTGCGAAATTGACGCGGCCAAAGCCGCCGAAACCCGAGCCAATCTGGCCAAGGCCAACCTGGCGGACTACGTTGAAATTTTAACCGGGGATGCCCGCGAGGTGCTGCGCCAGCGTAGCGAGCCGCTGGATTTGCTGTTTATTGACGCTGAATTTGGTCAATATGAGACCTATTTTGATGTGGTTTACAAGCGAATGAACGTCGGCTCGCTGGTGGTGACCGATAAAGTGGTCGCCCACGAAAACGACCTGGCTGATTACACCACCTACGTCCAAAATCACCCTAACCTCGAAAGTGTGACCGTTCCACTGGGGCAGGGGTTGGAGATCACGGTCAAGATTTCCGAATAGGGAGTAAGGAGTAGGGAGTAAGGAGTAGGGGTATTAGCGATCCTACTTCCTACTCCTTACTCCCTACTCCCCGTTATCTACCACCTGAAATGGTAATGAAGCGCGTCATCGTCATCTTTCTGGACGGTGTTGGCCTCGGAGATGCAGATCCCGAGGCCAACCCGTTTATGCACGTTGAGTTACCCACCCTGCAAAGGTTGCTGGGCGTGTCCCATTTAACCCGTGAGATGGCCGGGATGGCGACAAGCCAGGCCGCTTTGCTGGGGTTGGATGCGCGGCTCGGCGTACCCGGCTTGCCTCAATCGGCGACGGGACAGACCACCATTTTAACCGGACGCAACGCACCAGCAGCCATTGGCGAGCACTACGGTCCGTATCCCAACCCGGCTTTGCGTGACATGCTGGCTCAGGAGAGTCTCTTTAGGACCTTGTTGCAAGCTGGACAGCCGGTGGCCTATGCCAATGCCTATCCGGCTCGTTTTTTGGATCGAGTGCAGCGGGGCAAAGGCCGCTTGAGCGCCAATACTCAGGCGGCTTTTCTGGCCGGGTTGAAGCTGCGCAGCGGCGAGGATTTGCGCCAGGGTCGAGCGGTGGCGGCTTTGTTCAGCAACGATTTTTGGCCGGAACCGGACTTGAAGCTACCCCCGCTTACGGCTCACCAGGCCGGGGGACAGCTGGCTGCTCTGGCCGAAGATCACGCCCTGACCTTTTTTGAATTCTGGTACTCCGATTTGGTGGGACACAGGATGGAGCGAGCCGAGTCGCTTAAAATCCTGGGTATGTTGGATGATTTTCTGGCCGGGGTTTTGGAGCGACTGGACTCCGCTAACTCGCTGCTCATGGTGGTCAGCGACCACGGCAACTTTGAGGACTGGACGACCTCCAAACACACTACCAATCCCAGCCTGACCCTTTTGGCTGGAGCGGGCTTTCGGGAATTAATCCCTCACCTGCATTCGCTAACGGATATTAAAGGAGCCGTTCTAGCTTATCTAGCGCCCACATAAGTTGCCGGCTCGCCGGCAAGATTACTCAAAGAATCACAATATTAATTATCTCCACAATGCCTCGTTTTGTACCGTCTCGTTTGATCTGCCAATATTCTACCATGGCTTGTGCACCTTCAAGAACTGCCAAACAATGAAATGCGCTCAAGCGATTATGTGGAATGACGTGCTAACTGAGCTATTTTTGGAAATTCCTCGTGCAGAATTCGACGCAAGGTCGATTCCGTCACCGGCTTTTCGGAACTTTTGCTTAGATATTCTTTCAGGGCCTCGTTTATCATCGTTTGATACCCGGTTCCGGCTTCCTCTGCCCTGGCGCGGAATTCTTCAAGAATATTATCATCAATATAAATGGTAATTCGGATTTTTCCTTTACTAGAAAGGAGTGCTCCTCGTTTACCTTCTGAAAAATCATATTCAGCTTTCATATTCTTTCAAGGCTCGAGCCAACCTACGATCTAAAATGTTGCGTTGCCCCGGAAGGTGTTGGGTCGAGGCACGAGACCCAACCTGCGCGCTCATTCCAGACCACAATGTTATAGCGTGGATGGCGGTTAGTGACGTGGCTTGTTAGAGGTTAAACTGAAGAAGGAACTTTTCTGAAAAAGTCGAGCTGCGCCCAGATTTTTAACCGGCAGGACTCGGCTGGTGGCAAAGTATTCAAAATCAAAAGTGACTTTCTGCCCCACGGCCAAACCGGGAATCGGCATCAGTCGGGCGGTCAGGGGTTTGCCCAGGACCACCGCCAGGGTGCCCAGATCCAGGAAAATTGCGGCCATTTCATCCGGGCTGGTATTGCCGGGAATGGGCACGGTATCAAGCCCGGTACCGCACACTGCCGAATAGAGCAGCAAATCGTTGACGCTGAAACTGCCATCGGCGGCGCGTTGGGCCAGGATTTCGTCTTCTAACACCGGCAGCATTACCCCACAAAAGCCGGTGTGCGGAATGTTGGCCTGTCGAATCGATTGGGTCAGAAAAGCGGTGGCAAATAGAGTGCCGCTGCCGCCAAAGGCGTCTACCCCCAGGCTCTCAATCGCTGCGCCAATGCTTTTGGCTTGATTGGGAAAGGGTGCCAGCGAGAAATCTATCCCCTTAAAGCGAAACTGGTGGTCGTCTACCAGACCATCGACCACATCCAGGATGTCAGCGGCAGCGTCTTCGATGGCCAGGAGCAGTCGTTTGCGGGCTTCGTTGAGAGAGCGGGCGCGGTTGAGGGCGTTGACGGCCAGATCGGCGGCTTCTGTGGCAATGGCAAAATAGACGGATCCGCCCTGGTGATAAGCAGCCGGGAAGAAAGGCACACCGGCCGGCACATTGGCCAGCGCCGCCAAACGCAAGTTGCCAAAGCCGTTGGGGGTGATCTGGCCCACTTTGTAGACCGTTTGGGCAAAGGCGTGCGCCGCCGCCAAGTTAAGACCACTGTTGTCGGCGGCAAAGAGAACCCCGGAGAAAATTTTTTCTGTTTGGGCGATGAGTTCCGGCAGGGCGTGGATAGACATCAACAGCGCCAGAGGGGTGGTGGCTACAACTGGCCCGATAGAAATAAAATCTATTTTATATTTGTCCGCCAGCGCTTCTAGGGCGTGGGCAAATTCGAGCAGCACCTGTGGTTCTGGGTCGCCGATGACGTCCAAAAAGGGTGGGGTAGCCAGCCGAACCGTTTGGACCTCCAGGCCGGCCTCAACGAAACGCAGCCGGGCATCGGTTAAAAAGCGAGCGACCCCGGCGATGCTGCCTTCGTCAAGCGGCCAGGTTACATTGGTAAATGCGGTAACGGAACGAATTTTCATGCCAGATCCCAGGGCAATAGATTACCCTCTATCATACGACAAAAGGCACGGTTAAGCACCATGCCCTTTATCCTATCATTGTTTCATCTCTAAATAAAGCCTCACCCTCAAGGCGTTTGATAGCCCCTACCCACGCCTCGATAAATAAACCCGTAATTGGTCATGGTTTCCGGCTCGTAGAGGTTGCGGCCGTCAATAAAAACAGGCTGACGCATCAACGATTTGATCCGGGGCATATCGAGGTTCTTAAATTCATTCCACTCGGTCAATACGATGAGCGCATCACAATCCTTGGCTAAATCATAAGCATCTTCGGCTAGCTGCAAACTGGGCATCATTTTGGCGGCAACGCCCATCGCTTCGGGGTCATATCCTTTGACGATGGCATTCTCGCGCAGCAAAGCCCGGCCAATCTCCGCTGCCGGAGCCTCGCGCATGTCGTCGGTATTGGGTTTGAAAGCCAGCCCCATGAGACCAATCACCTTGCCGTTGAGCCGCTGGCCCAGCAGGTCGCGCAGCTTTTGGATCACGTGAATGCGCTGGTGCTGGTTGATGTCCATGACCGCTTTGAGCAGTTGGGGATGGGTGCCGTGTGTGGTGGCCATGTGGGCCAAAGCTTTGACATCCTTGGGAAAACAAGAGCCGCCATAACCCACCCCGGCGTCCAAAAAGTAGTGACCGATGCGCTTGTCGTAGCCCATGCCGGTGGCTACCTCTTTTACATCCGCGCCCAAGCGCTCGCAAATGTTGGCAATTTCGTTGATAAAGGAAATACGGGTGGCCAGGAAAGCATTGGAGGCATATTTGATCATTTCGGCGGTGCGCAGGTCGGTAATGATAATGCGAGAGCGCAGGCTGAGGTAAAGTTCAGCCACTTTGTTGGCGGCCTCTTTGTTGAGCGAGCCAAGCACAATCCGGTCGGGAGCGGTAGAATCCAGGATGGCCGAGCCTTCCCGCAGGAATTCGGGGTTAGAGACCACAGCAAAATCAATCGGTTCGGGTTGGTTGGTGCGGATAATGTCAGCCACCCAGTCGCCCGTACCCACCGGCACGGTACTTTTGTTGACGATGATCAGCGGGTGTCGCATAGTTTTAGCAATGGTTTTGGCCGCCTGGCCGACATATTTGAGGTCGGCTTCACCATCTACGCCTTCGGGGGTGCCCACGGCAATGAACACAAACTCGGCCTGGGTTAAAGCCTCTTCGTAGGAAGTAGTAAAAAACAGGCGATTGGCCTGGACATTGCGGTGGATCATCTCTTGCAGGCCAGGTTCAAAAATGGGTACCTCGCCGGCCTGGAGCATATTTATTTTGCTTTCGTCAATGTCCAAACAGCAGACCTGGTTGCCTAAATCGGCAAAGCCGGTGCCGGTGACCAGGCCGACATAGCCGGTGCCTATAACGGTGATATTGCGCATAAATTAACCCTTTCTCATGATTGAGTCCAGCTAGATTTCGGAGTAGCATCGCCAGGAACGGTAAACCTGGCCCATGCAGCCTATAGTTGTTGGGCTTGCTCAAGCCATATTATAAATGTATTACAGAAAAATAGGAACTGGATGTGAATGTAGTTAGAAGATGGTTAGAAAAAATGCCCTGAGGGGCAGAAGAAAAAGTTCAGCTTGACGCCATTATGAGTCGGGCGACACGCCGCCCAATTTCAACCGCGTAATTGGTGCCGCGATCCCAGGGGTAAACTTGGCTCATGCTGGCCCAATACAAGCCCTGGATAGGCGTTTCCAGAGGGGGGATATTGGCGCTATGGTTGACCGGCGGCACCGGCTGGGCGTATTTAGCCCGGAAGAGCCAGCTTTCTTTAACCCAGCTTGGGTCAAAATTAGGATTAAAGCGGGTCAGACTGGGGAGAAAGCGGATCAAGAGTTGCTCTTCCGAGAGGGAAAAATATTCATGATCCGGCTGTAGATAATCACCGCAGTAAACAATATGGTCGCCATTGTAGTGGCGGGGATCAATGAAATTGGTGTGCTCTACCAGGGCCAAGAAAGGAAAGCCCTCCTCTTTGGGTAAGTTAATCCAGTAATGCTGTTCGGTTAGTTGATGCTTGAGCGCCAAAACCAGCACGACTGCCCCCATTGATTTGAGTTGTTTCAAGGAAGCGAGGTAATCGCCGGGCAAATTTGGCGTCAGGCGGCTCAAAAGTTGGGGTGACACCGTCAATAGGACGCGATCAAAGGTTTCGCTATCGATTTCTCCCTGTCCTGCTGCGGTCGGGTTAAACTGAACGCACAAGCACCCATCGGGCTGAGGGCTGATAGCCGTTGTAGCCGTATTGAGGTGAATATCTGCGCCGCGTTCTTGGACTTTGCGGGTCAGCGCATCCACAAAAGCCTGAAAACCGCCCTCAAAATAACCCAAGCGATAGCTGCGCTTGTGAATGCGGGCCCAAAACCAGGCCATGTTGACCTCTCGATAGTAATCGCCAAATTTACCTACCAGCAGCGGCTCCCACAAAATTTTATAGGCGGTTTCACCCATCGTGCGAATGAGATAGTTGTGGGCCGTTTCTTTCTCCAAAGCTTGCCAATTCTTGGTCAGACGTAGATACAAGCCCACCAGGCCAAAGCGTAACTTGGGAATCAGCGGCAGTTTGGGAAAAAGCAGCATCCGTATAGGGCTGTCGAAGGGGTAAACTTTGCCTTCAGCGTAAATAGAAGTGATGGGGCGGGGGAAAAAGACCTTGTCATTTTCGCCGATTTCTTTAATAAGCTCAAGGACATCATCATCCGTTTCGAACCAATGATGATAAAAATGCTCCAAATGCCAAGCCCAGCGTTCCGATTTGAAACCGGCGGCTAACCCCCCAGTATAGCTGGCCGCTTCAAAAATAGTCACTGTATGACCGGCTCCGGCCAGATCATAAGCGGCTGAAAGACCAGCCACGCCCGCGCCAATGATCGCAATTTTCATGGAATCCTCTGGATCGTATCACCCTCTTAAGGAAGGGGGTTTGCCTTCGGTAGATAAATTAGGTGAACGTGAAATTTGAGCTGAATTTGTCTGCGGCAAGGTTTTGGGGTCTTCCGGTTCGTGGCGGGACTCTTCGACGGCTTTATCAAAATCGCCCCAGCCCAAGCTTTCACGGGCCATGTACCAGAAGCCGAGGACCGTGATGGGCAGCCATAAAGCCGCGTGCAGCACCAGCGTGTAAGCCGCCGCTACGGTGGGATTAACGCCAAATACTTTCAAAACCTCGATGCCGGGGCCATCAAACGTACCGATATAACCGGGGGCTGAGGGTAGGGTGGTGGCCAGATTAACCACCCCATTCATCAACATCAAGGCAAAAAAGCTGACCGAAAAACTAAAGGCATGCATCACAAACCAATATTTTAGTGTTTCCAACAGCCAGATAATGACCGAGGTGAAAAAGATCATCAACACATCTTGAATACGGGTGAGACTGCTCAACCCTTCCATAAATCGGTCGGCCAGAGCCAGCAATTTGGGTTGCAGCGGACCGGGGATATAGCTGCCAATGGCCCATTGATAAAAGTTGCGACTGGTTTGGGGCAGCGCCGCCATGCCAAAGAAGAGAATTAAGGCTCCTAAAAAAGCCAGACTGGCCAGGATAACAATTTCTCGCAGCCAATCAGGTAAACCCGGAGCAATGGGTAAGGCCACAAACACAAATAGGAGCATCACCAACCCATCAAAAATGCGCTCGACCAGGATGGTAGCGATGCTGGCGCTCATGCTAACACCCTCATTCTTTTTCAAAACATAAGCCCGAATTACTTCTCCAGCTCGAAAAGGGTAAACGTTATTCCCCATATAGCCGATAACCACCACCGGCCACATGGCCTTTAAGGAGATTGGCTTAATGGGGCGCAGCAAATAATGCCAGCGCCAGGTACGCGCCCATACAGCTATAAAATAAGCCACTACCCCTGGGAGTAGCCACCAGTAGTTGGCGCCTTGAATATCCTGCCACACCTGGCTCAAATCCAGGCCACGTAGAGCCAGTGTAACAAAAAAGGCGCTCACCCCAGCGCCCACCCAGAATTTCCAATTCTTCAACATAAACGTAATTCTACCATCAGCCAGGGATTCAGACAAAATAATTGACGAATAGGTCAACCGACTATTTTCCAATAAAAAAAGCCGCTCCCTCTGGCAGCGGCTTTTATGAAATTTTATTAAATTTTAAGCTGGCATCGGTACCGCTTCAGCCGGTTTAACCGAGCCAATGAGCAAACGCTCAAGGGTCATCACATGCGAACAAACCCCGCGAGTTTGAAAAAAGTGGCAATCACACTGCCATTGTCCATCGGAGTAGGTAATTTTATGCTGCTTGTGGTCGCCAGCAAAAGTTACCTTAAATTCCTCAAAGGTAACGCGCTCCGGCTCTTGTGCATACAGTATGGCCTTTTCAATTTTTCCAATCATCGCTGAGTCCATAAAGTAACCTCCTTAGTCTTGGTTATTTTTGTATTTTAAAGCAAAAAACACCTGCACACTGCGGCGCTAAGGTGTTTTTTGCACTGGACTTTTCAGTTGGGAGAAGCGAATTACACTCATAATTGGCATATCTCCTGGCAGCCATCTTCGGCTGCACTCATTACTTTCAAGCATGAGTATAATCCTCTGAGCAGCGCTTGTCAACCTTTTCTACCATACGGAATCCCTACGTTGTATGGTGAAGCCAGGGGGCCAGCCAGCCTGAAAATTTCTTGGGAAAAATAGGGAATTTTGACAAATAAATCAAGCTGGCCTATACTACTAACGCGTGTTACTAACACGCGTTAGTGATGTTTCAGAGTAGAAACTGGATGGCCAATGCCGGCTAAACGTCGAATTACCAGCCACGAAGTAGCGGAACGCGCCGGCGTTTCGCGCACCACCGTCTCCTTTGTCCTCAACCAGGTAGAAGGCGCGCAGATTAGCGAGGAAACTCGTCAACGCGTGTTGCATGCTGCGCGCGAATTGGGGTATGTCCCCGATGCGGCAGCCCGTTCGCTTGTCAGTGGACGCACCCATATCTTGGGCCTGATTATCTGCCAACCCGCTAATCGCATCATTATCGATGCTTATATCCATCAAGTGATCTATGGCTTGAGCGAAGCCGGCCATGAACGAGGCTTCCGGGTGCTGCTGGAGTCAGTCGAAGATGTCAGCCAGCCCGATGCCTACATCCATCTGGTGCGAGCCAAGCGAATTGATGGAATTTTACTGTCCGGCCCCCGCTCCGACGATAATCAATTGCCTGCCCTCATTGCCGATGGTTTTCCTACCGTTTTACTCGGACGTCTTACCAATAGCCCCAATTGTTTTGTCGATGTTGACAACCAGGCTGCTGCACACCAGGCGGTGACTCATCTGGTGGAATTGGGCCATCAACGCATTGCCTGTATCACCAATGGACCGCTGCAATATACCAGTGCTGCGGAACGCTTGCTGGGTTATCGTCAGGCTTTGGGCCAGGCCGGCCTGGCTGAAGATGAAACCCTGATCTACTATGGCGAATTTGAGCCGGAGAGCGGTTACACGGCCATGCAGGCGCTTTTGGCAATCCAACCCCGGCCAACCGCCGTTTTTGTAGCCAGCGATGTTGTTGCTTTTGGAGCCATGGCCGCTATCCGTGATTATGGCCTGCGAATTCCAGACGATGTAGCCGTCGTCGGTTTCGACGATGTGCCAATGTCGCGTTATGTCGCGCCCACGTTAACCACCGTCCACTTACCGGCCATTGAGCAAGGACGGCGGGGTGGGGAAATGCTGATCGATTTAATTGAAGGAAAACCTCTGCCTGAACAACATATCTTCTTGCCAACAGAGTTAATAGTTCGGCAATCTAGCGGTGTCGGTTTAACTGGTTGAACTAAGCCCTAGAGGGGCAGTTGTCTTTTAGGGAGATCACCAAGAGAGATAGGTTGCCAAGATTGATTTGGGCTGCGGAAACACTTGACAAACATATAGGACTATGGTACAATGGAAACGCTTCCGCCGGAAGCGTTTCCGGTTGGTCGTCTAAGAACGACGAGGTTTTAGTGAAAAACGAGGCTGTTTTCACCTTGCCAGCAACGATCCATGACGTAGCCAAACGTGCAGGGGTTGGCATCGGCACGGTTTCCAGTGTCTTAAATAATAGTCGCCCCGTTAATGAAGTGACCCGACAAAAAGTTTTGGTGGCTATTGCTGAGTTAGATTTTGTGCCCAATCCCAGCGGACGCCGCCTATCAATGGGTAAAACTCACACCATTGGGGTGGCTATCCCCTTTTTTACCACTGCCTCTCAGATCGAACGACTGCGTGGTGTTATGTCGGTTATCGCCAGCAGCGATTACGATATTAGCCTCTTTGCCATAGAAACTGTGGCTCAACGCAATAAGGTTTTGCAGACGGTTCCCCGGCGTGGCCGGGTTGATGGTTTACTTGTCTTTTCTCTTAATCCCACTGACGACGATTTGCGTCGCATCGCCCAAGAAAACATTCCCACCGTTTTAGTTGAGACAGCCCATCCTAATCTACCCTATGTCTATTTGGATGATGTGACCGGAGCGCAAACGGCGGTCCAGCATCTCATTGACCTGGGCCACCGAAAAATTGCTTATATCAGCGATTATCTGGACGACCCTTTTGGTCTTTTTAGTCGTAATCGCTATTCAGGTTATTGTCGGGCGCATCAGGCGGCGGGTCTGTCGGTTAGGCCAGAATATCAGCGGCAGAATGAACACAGTCGCGAAAGTGGCCGACGCATGGGGCTTGATCTGTTAAGTCTACCCGATCCACCCACGGCTATTTTTGCCTTTAGCGATGAGTTAGCGCTGGGTGTGTTGGAGGCAGCCCGAGACTTAAATCTGGATGTTCCCACTGATTTATCGGTTATTGGTTATGACGATATTGAACTGGCTCATTTTGCCCAGTTGACAACCATTCGCCAACACCTTTTTGAATCGGGTGTTCAGGGGGTCGAGCTATTGCTTGATGCGATTGATAACTCTGAAACTGCATTTGTCCAACTTGAACTCCCTACTGAACTTGTCATCCGACGAACAACTGCTCCCCCTAAAAACTAATTTGGTCTAAGGTCGAGAGTATACCCCAAAAAATTACTTATTCATCGTTGACCTTTAACGCGAAAGGAGGTGGTAACAAAAACTGCATTTTTAGTTTTGTTGTTTCAGGTTAAGTTTTTTATCAAAAATTTCTACTTTCTTAAAGGAGGAAAGATAAAAACCATGAAAAAGAATTTATGGTTCTGGCTAACCTTGTTGGTCGTAATGACCTTGGTCGCTGCCTGTGGCGGTGCGGCTACCCCCGCCCCTGAGCAACCAGCGGCTGAAAAGCCGGCGGCGGCTACCGAAGAGCCGGCCGCTCAGGCTCCGGCAGCGACTGAAGAGGCCGCGCCTGCGGCGACTGAGGAAGCAGCGGCGGCAGGTGGGGCGATGGGTGCGGAAGGTGGTTTTCTGGCTCAGGCGATGAACGGTGATTTCAAGGGGACGAAGGTTTCGATGATGGGGCCGTTCACCGAGGAAGATGCGGTGAAGTTCAACAATGCCATCAAGGATTTTGAGGACAAGACGGGCATTGACATTCAGTACGAAGGGACCAAGGAGTTTGAAGCGACGATTTCGGTGCGGGTAGATGCGGGGGATCCGCCGGACATAGTGGATTTTCCGCAGCCGGGGTTGTTAGCGAACTTTGCCAAGGAAGGCAAAGTGGTGGATGTTGGCAGCTTCATCTCCCAGGATTGGTTGAAGCAGCAGTACAACCAGAGTTGGCTGGATATGGCGACCATGCAAGGCCAGGATGGTCCCATCACTGCTGGGGTGTGGCATCGGTTCAACGGCAAGAGTCTGGTGTGGTATCCGAAGGAGCAGTTTGATAAAGCTGGGTATGAGATACCGCAGACGTGGGATGAACTAATCGAGTTGAGTGACACGATAGTAGCGGATGGGGACACGCCGTGGTGCATTGGGATCGAGAGTGGTGCGGCGACGGGCTGGCCGGCGACGGACTGGATTGAAGACATCATGCTGCGGACGACGTCACTGGAGAACTACGACAAGTGGGTTATAGGCGAGTTGAAGTTTGAGTCGCCGGAGGTGAAGAATGCTGCGGAGACGATGGCGAAGATTTGGTTGGATGATCAGTATGTGAATGGTGGGCGCAAGGGGATTGTGTCGACGTTCTTTGGGGATGCGCCGACGCCGATGTTTGACGATCCGCCCAAGTGCTGGTTGCACCGGCAAGGCAACTTTATCACCAGTTTCTTCCCGGCGGGCAAGGAAGCTGGCAAGGATTATGACTTCTTCTATCTCCCTCCGATTGATGAAGCTCAAGGCAAACCGTTTTTGGTAGCCGGGGACATCATGGCTGTGTTCAACGACCGGCCGGAAGTGCGGGCGGTTGAAGAGTACTTCACCACCGGTGAGTCGGTCAAGGGCTGGTTGGCGGCGGGTGGGGCGTTATCGCCGCACCTGGATACGCAATTGGACTGGTATGGCAATGATGTCGAGCGTGGGATTGCAGAGATTGTGGCCCAATCCACCGCCTTCCGTTTTGATGCTTCTGACCTGATGCCGGGTGAGGTTGGGGCTGGTTCTTTCTGGAAGGGTATGACCGACTGGATCAGTGGTTCGATTGACCTCGACACCGCCCTCCAAGAAATCGACGCATCCTGGCCCGCCGGGGCAACAGCCGCTCAAGGACCTACTGCTGCGGCGACTGAGGAAGCAGCGGCGGCAGGTGGGGCGATGGGTGCGGAAGGTGG
>CAZRYD010000075.1:0-6951 GCA_964604225.1 uncultured Caldilineaceae bacterium | reverse complement strand
TCAGTGGTTCGATTGACCTCGACACCGCCCTCCAAGAAATCGACGCATCCTGGCCTCAGAAGAAATAGCTGACTTTTTCTCAGTATTTTTGTTCCCAAACTGAGGTTTGGGAACAAAAATATTAAATTATAACTTTGGGGCGGACAGATGTCCGCCCCTACCTAACCCGATTGTAGGGGATAGTATAGTAAGGAGGCTATCAATGCAACAAGCTACGGATCTAGACAGGGTGGAGGCTCGACCTCCTGGAGTGTTTGCGTGGATCACCAGCACAATCGGACGGATCCTCATTTCGCTTTTTGTACCCCTTTTGACTTTTGTGGTGTTATGGCAGGGATTTATCTTCCTGCGCGATAGCAATGCGCCCAAATTGGTTATTGTGTTGGTCGCAATCTTATGGGGTGTTGGTGGGGTGGCCTTGCTGTACCTGGTTTCTAACTGGCTGATTGAGCAATTGCCTCCAGATTGGGTACACTGGCTCCAGCCTTTTGTCTTTGTTGGTCCGGCGGTGGCTATCCTGATGTGGTATCTGGCCCTGCCTACCTTGAGAACCTTATGGATTAGCATGTTTGATAACAATGGGGTCTCGTTTGTGGGGCTGGCCAACTACGCCGCCATTTTCACCGATCGGACCATGTTTACCGCCTTTCGGAACAATATTCTGTGGATTATTTTTGGGTCCACCTTTTCCGTTATTTTTGGTCTGCTGATCGCTGTTCTGGCCGATCGTAGCCGCTTTGAAACAGTGGCCAAAGCGTTGATTTTTATGCCGATGGCTATTTCGATGGTGGGTGCTGGCGTCATCTGGAAATTCATCTACGAAGCCAACCCGGAAATTGGCCTGCTCAACGCAATCTGGACTTCGCTGGGCGGGGAAGCTCAGGCCTGGATCTCGCTGTTGCAACCCTGGAATAACTTTTTCCTGATTGTAATTGTCATCTGGCTCCAAACTGGCTTTGCCATGGTTCTGTTTTCAGCGGCTATTAAAGGGATTCCCGGTGAAATCATGGAGGCAGCCAGGGTTGATGGGGCTAACGAGTTCCAGATCTTCTTTCAGATCATGATCCCTTACATTATGGGTACCATCATTACCGTAACAACCACCGTTGTCATTTTTACCCTGAAGATCTTCGATGTGGTTTGGGTGATGACCGGGGGGCAATACGACACGCAAGTGATCGCTACCCAATTTTACCGGGAGTATTTTACTTCTCGCAACGCTGGCTATGGCTCGGCTATCGCTATTATCCTGCTGATTGCGGTCATCCCGGTGATGATTTACAACCTGAAGCAATTCGGCGAACGGGAGGCGTTTTAAGATGAGTACCAACGCAGCAGCATCGACCAAACAAAAAAAACTGGTCAGCGATATTCTGGTTAATGGGGCGCTATTCATCCTGATCTTACTCTGGACCGTCCCAACTTTTGGGTTGCTGATCTCCTCCTTTCGAAGCCGGGTGGATATTCTGTCATCCGGTTGGTGGAAACTTCTCCCCCACCGAGATTGGGTAACCGTAGAAACTATCGAAGCGCCAACTGATGCGCCTCGCGACCAGCCTGTAGAAATAGCCGGAGTTAGTGCCACTTTTGAGGAGTTTCGGAATGGTGTTACCGCCCCCGATGGCCGCCGCCTCATCTGGATTGGAAATAGAAGATTGGGGAAGATCGAAGTCCAGGAGCAAGAATGGACCACCAAGGCCAACTTTACCCTGGAAAATTATCAAAATGTTCTCACGGGCCAGCGTTTTGAAGTAAAAAACCCTGATGGTAGTACCGCAGTTGAACAGGGCGTTGATTTGAGCAATGCCTTCCTCAACAGTCTGGCGGTATCTATCCCGGCGACGGTGATTCCCATTTTGATTGCCGCCTTTGCCGCCTATGGCTTTGCCTGGATGAACTTTCCAGGCCGGAGAATGTTCTTTATCCTGGTCGTAGCGCTGCTGGTCGTCCCCTTGCAGATTGCCCTGGTCCCTATCCTGCGCGACTATGTCAGCCTCAACCTGAATGGGACGTTCCTGGCGGTCTGGCTGGCTCACGCCGGATTCGGACTACCGCTGGCGACCTATCTGCTTTATAACTATATCAGCCAGTTGCCCAGAGATATTTTGGAATCGGCTTTTATTGACGGGGCGTCCCATTTTACCATCTTCACCCGCCTGATCCTGCCTCTTTCGGTACCCGCTCTGGCCTCTTTTGCCATTTTTCAGTTCTTATGGGTCTGGAACGACTACCTAGTCGCCCTCATTTTCATTGGGGCCAAACCTGATACCCAGGTGTTGACCATGCGTATTGCGGAGATGGTGGGTTCGCGTGGTTCAGACTGGCATTTGCTCACTGCTGGAGCTTTTATTTCGATGGTGCTACCGTTGGTAGTCTTCTTCTCCCTCCAGCGCTTCTTTGTACGGGGTCTGCTGGCTGGCTCGGTTAAGGGTTAATAGCTTTATTATGTCATTCTGAGAGCCTGCCCTGAACGACAGTGAATGGGTTGAGGCTGAAGACCGAAAAGGCAGTTTTACTCTCAAAGTGGCTAGATATAACTCAAGGATCAGCCACATTCTGGTTTTTGCCAATGAAACGCCAGATTAGGCAAAAGCTGTGGGGATTCTTCAGTTCGTTCAGAATGACATGAGATATCTTTGGGCCAGGTTTAGGATATAATTGATATGCCACAATTAGCATCCACTCAAACTATCAAATTCCCACAGAATTTTACCTGGGGCGTCGCCACTTCCGCTTACCAAATCGAAGGGGCCTGGCGTGAAGATGGGCGCGGTGAGTCAATCTGGGACCGCTTTGCCCATACACCCGGCAAAATAGAAGACGGCAGTCATGGTGATCAAGCCTGTGATCATTATCATCGCTGGCGGGGAGACATCGCCTTGATGCAGTCGCTGCAAATTCAAGCCTATCGTTTTTCGATTGCCTGGCCGCGTATTCTGCCGCAGGGACGCGGCCAGGTCAATCAGCCGGGCTTGGATTTCTATAATCGGTTAGTGGATGGGCTGCTGGCTGCCGGTATCACCCCCTTTATCACCCTCTATCATTGGGATTTGCCGCAGACTTTGCAGGATAAAGGCGGCTGGCCTGTTCGTACTACCGCCGAAGCTTTTGTCGAGTATGTTGATATTGTCACCCGCGCCCTGGGAGATCGAGTCAAACATTGGATCACCCACAACGAGCCGTGGGTCATTGCCCTGTTAGGTCACCAAATTGGCGAGCACGCGCCAGGCTGGCAAGATTGGCCGGCCAGTCTGCATGCCGCCCACCATATCCTCTTATCCCACGGCTGGGCCGTGCCGATCATTCGCCGCAACAGCCAGGGCGCAGCAATCGGTATTACCCTAAATTTTACCCCCGGCGACCCGGCCTCGACCAGCGCCGCCGACTGGCACGCCTGTCGTTACCATGATGGCTACTTTCATCGCTGGTTCCTTGACCCGCTTTACGGGCGGCGTTATCCCGCCGATATGGTGGCCGATTACGAGGCGCTGGGCTATTTGCCCGAGGGGCTGGCTTTTGTCAAACCGGGCGATTTGGCGGCGATAGCTGTGCCAACCGACTTTTTGGGGGTCAACTACTATTCCCGCGCAGTTATCCGGGATAAATTAGCTGCCGACAATCTGCCCCAAACCATCTTTCCTGCGCCCAAGTCGGAGTGGACGGACATGGACTGGGAAGTTTACCCGGAGGGGTTGTACGGCCTGCTCAACCGGCTGCACTTTGAATACCGGCCCCCCAAGATTTACATCACCGAGAACGGAGCCAGCTATGCCGACGGTCCTGACAGCCAGGGACGGGTTAAGGATGAGCGCCGGGTGGCTTATCTGCGCGATCATCTGGCCGCAGCGCACCGGGCGATGCAAAACGGCGTACCGCTGGCCGGATATTTCGCCTGGTCGCTCATGGATAATTTTGAATGGGCTAAAGGTTACACCCAACGCTTCGGCCTGGTTTGGGTTGATTACAAAACGCAGCAACGTATCCCTAAAGAGAGCGCCTGCTGGTACAAGAGCGTGATTATTGAGAATGGGTTTGAGCGCAGCGTATTTTTGCCTGGCCCAGACCCTAAAGGTCTCTGAAACCTTTAGGGTTTTCATAAGTTGAGGAATTTTGCATGGCCGTCAACACCCCTGCCTCATACCAAAAGCTGGTTATCTACGAGGTTTTTGTCCGCAATCACGGTCAAAACGGTACTTTCGCTGAGGTGACGGCTGACCTGCCTCGCCTCAAAGCTCTGGGTGTTGATGTGGTCTGGCTGATGCCCATCCACCCCATTGGCCAGGTGAAGCGCAAAGGCAGCGAAGGTTCTCCCTACGCCATCGCCGACTATCGCACTGTTAACCCTAAATACGGGACTGAGGCCGACTTTAAAAATTTAATTGACGCCGCCCACAAGCTGGACTTAAAGGTGATGATTGACGTAGTTTACAATCATACCTCCCCCGACTCCGTTCTGGCCCGGCAGCACCCGGAGTGGTTCCACCACGATGAGTCGGCCCGGCCCAGCCCGCGTTTTCCCGAATGGTCGGACGTGGTTGACCTGAATTATCAGAGCCTTGAACTTTTTGATTACCAGATCGAAACGTTGCTGAAATGGGTCAATTTGGGTGTGGACGGCTACCGCTGCGATGTGGCCTCGCTGGTGCCAGTGGAGTTCTGGCAGCGAGCCAGGGCTGCCGTGGCTCAGGTCAAGCCTGATTTTATCTGGTTGGCCGAGTCGGTTCACCCGCATTTTATCCGGCTGATGCGCCGCCTGGGGTACCTGGCCCTATCTGACTCGGAAGTCTACCAGGCCTTTGACCTGACCTATGATTACGATATTCACGACGAATGGCTGGCCTGCCTGAAGGGTGAAATAGATCTGGCCGATTACGCCAAAATGCTGGCCTGGCAGGAGGTCATTTACCCGGCCAACTATATCAAACTGCGTTTTGTCGAGAACCACGATCAACTCCGGGCCGCCGCCCTTTTGCCCGACCTGCCTCAGCTTAAATGCTGGACCGCCTTTGCGGCCTTTAACAAAGGCGCTTTTTTGATTTACGCCGGACAGGAAGCCGGAGCGATCAAACAGCCTTCCCTTTTTGAGGTAGATCTGATAGCCTGGCCGGAGGGCCAACTGATTTTAAGCGATTTTCTTACCCGGCTTGCTAAGCTAAAAAAAGACCCGGCCACGGACGGCTCGTTTGAAATTGTAGCGGCTGACACACATTTGCAGGCTCGCTGGCGTGCTGGTGAGCACGGCTTATACGGCATTTTCAATGTTCAAAGCCAAACAGGAGCTGCCTCCATAGATCTGCCAGATGGCGTTTATATGAATTTGCTGGCTGATACCCAGGTAACAATCTCGGCCGGGCAAATTCAATTGCCCTTGTCACCCGTGATTGTCAGATTTTAAGCAGGTCAAGCGGCCAAATTGGCCGGCAAAATATTGGTGAACAATCTCAAGGATGAGGTAAAACCATGTCGAAAAAAGAAAAAGCTGAGAAGGTTAAAAAACAGAAAAACCAACCTATATTGGACGAAATCGTAGCCCAAGATGGCAAAAAAAATGAACCCCTGGCGGTAGAAAAGCCCAAGAAACTAAAAACAAGTTTCTATGAGGAAGAGTTGGCCAAACTCCAGATCGAGTTGGTCAAGTTGCAAGAATGGATCAAATTCAAAGGTTTGAAAGTAATAGTCATTTTTGAGGGCCGCGATGCCGCCGGCAAGGGCGGGGTTATCAAAACTATCACCCAGAGTCTCAATCCTCGCATCTGCCGGGTGGTGGCCTTGGGGACGCCTACCGAGCGGGAGAAAACACAGTGGTATTTTCAACGCTATGTAGCCCAACTCCCGGCAGCGGGCGAAATGGTCCTGTTTGATCGAAGTTGGTACAATCGCGCCGGTGTAGAGCGGGTGATGGACTTTTGCACTGAAGACGAGTACCGCGAATTTTTGCGTTCCTGTCCCGAATTTGAACGGATGCTGGTGCGGTCGGGGATTATCTTGATCAAATACTGGTTTTCGGTCAGCGATGAGGAGCAGGAGCGCCGTTTCCAGGCCCGCATCAACGATCCGACCAAACGTTGGAAGCTCAGCCCGATGGATTTGCAATCACGCTCAAAATGGGTCGAGTATTCCAAAGCCAAGGACGAAATGTTCGCTCACACCGACATCAAACAAGCGCCCTGGTACGTGGTCAACGCCGACGACAAAAAGCGTGCTCGCCTGAACTGTATCCGCCATCTATTGAGCATAATCCCCTTCGAGGATTTGACGCCCGAACCCATCGAACTGCCGCCGCTGCCCGACAAAAGCGGCTACGTCCGTCCCCCCATTACTGATCAGACCTTTGTGCCGGAAGTGTATTGATTTCCATCATCTCTCCGATGATGGGATAGCAAAATGGCCGGGATTTGGGGATTAGGGGTAAGAATGTTATAAATAATTCCCCAATCCCCTTATCCCGGCAAAGCCCAATAACCATATTCTGCAGAATGGGTGAATATTACCATGTCTTCAACCAACGACCCTCTCTGGTACAAAAACGCCATCTTTTATGAACTACACATCCGCGCCTTTGCCGACAGCAACGGCGATGGCAAGGGAGACTTGCTGGGGATTATCCCCAAACTAGACTACTTGAAGGAACTGGGCGTAAATTGCATCTGGTTGTTGCCTATGTTTCCATCGCCGCTCAAAGATGATGGCTACGATATTGCCGACTATTACCACATTCACCCGGATTACGGCACAGTTGAGGATTTCAAAAGGTTGCTGGACGAAGCCCATGCCCGCGGCCTGCGGGTTATCACCGATCTGGTGCTCAACCACACCTCCGACCAGCACCCCTGGTTTATTGAGTCGCGTAAAGCCAAGGACAACCCCTATCGTGATTATTATGTTTGGAGCGACACCGACCAGAAATACAAAGAGACGCGCATAATTTTTCTCGATACCGAGCCGTCGAAC